>QKEI01000046.1 GCA_003251795.1 Candidatus Muproteobacteria bacterium | reverse complement strand
CCGCAAGGAGCTAATAAAATGGACAAGAATCTGCCGGCGCGTGAAATCGACACGCTGCAGTTGACCTCCAGTGATTTCCCGTCATTTTATAACGCCGTATTGGGGTTGCGTTTCCCGCTCGACGTGGCCCAGGTGCTGGAGCTTCGCTTTCTTATTAACAACGCGGCCGACGCCTACAAGCGCCCGGCAACCAGCGTCGAGGACCGCCAGTTTCGCGAGGCATTGCGCCGCGCCGTCGTGTCATTCTCGATTGGCAATGAGCGTCATCGCGAGCGCCTGATCAGAATCCTGACCATGATCCACGACCTGCATGCGACCCATCTGGTCGACTCGCGGGTGGCGGAACTCAATCTGCGAGGCATGCTGAAAGACTTGCAACGCGCCCGTACGCAGACTGTTCGTCACGGGCTGTACTCCCTGATCGCCACGATCTTCGCCGGACTCGCATGGCTCGGCAACGCTGATCCGGGGTGGACCATCAAGCTGCTCACGTTAGGCCTCGCCTACATGAGCTGGGAAAGCTTTCATTCGCTCCCCGACCTCGAACAGGAGCCAGAATACCTCATGCCTTTGTTGAACGAGGTGTTGCGACGACGCGTGGAGACGGTCAACTGGAAGCGACTGATCCACAAACTCTCGCTTATCCTCGGTTACAAGCAAATCCCGGGCATCGTCGTGTTTCGTCTGGACGGAACGGAGACCGTCGGCCAGCCTGCCACTGTACACTAACTATTAGCCACGTGGGTGGTGGCGCGCGTGTAACTCCTGCAGACGTGCCCGCGCGACGTGTGTATAAATCTGTGTGGTCGATAGGTCAGCATGACCCAGTAACATCTGCACGACCCGTAGATCGGCTCCGTGATTTAACAAGTGTGTCGCAAAGGCATGGCGCAATGTGTGCGGCGACAACTGATTTTCGTCGATACCAGCCCTGCGCGCATAGCGCTTGACCGCATACCAGAAGGCCTGCCGGGTCATGCGCGCGCCGCGTAGGGTCGGGAAAAGCGCGTCTGTTTGCCGCTCACGAACGAGCGCAGGGCGGGCTTCACTCAGGTAGCGCGACAGCCAGTCGCCCGCCTCCTCACCCAGCGGTATTAAGCGCTCCTTGCTACCTTTACCCATCACACGAATGAAGCCTGCGTCGCGGTTTAGCTGGGAAATAGTAAGGCCGACGAGCTCGGAAACTCGCAGGCCGGCAGCATACAAGGTCTCGAGCATCGCGCGATCACGTAGGCCAAGCGCCGTGGTGATGTCCGGCGCCGCCAACAGTGCTTCCACTTGCTCTTCGCTCAGTGACTTAGGCAACGGTCGACCAAGCTTCGGTGACTGCAGCTCTGCCGTGGGGTCATCACTCAATACGCCTTCGCGCACGAGGTGGCGATAGAAACGGCGCAGCGTCGATAACAATCTGGCGGTGGTGCGTGGACGTGCGCCGTGCTGGGCGCAATCTGCGATGTACCTCGCTAAATCCGTCTTTCGCGCATCGACCAGACTCCTGCGAGCGCGCGTCAGCCAGTGCGCACAACCAGTGAGATCTCGCCGGTAGGCGCTCAACGTATTTTCGCTAAGCCCGTGCTCCATCCACAGCGCATCAAGGAAGCGCTCGATTGTGGCCTCATTCTCCGTGCTCATGCGCCTAAAACTTATGTTGCCGTATCACGGTGCTATCAACGCCGAGGTCGGTCCTTCCGCCTACTGCGTGGTGGTTTGTTGCTCACGCAACCATAATTGTTGCAGCTGACGTTCGATCACGGCACGGCGTCGCGGGTCGGCAGTCTCCGCCAGCAGCTTTCGATAGACGCCGCGCGCATCCGCCACCAGCCCACCATTGCTCAGCGCCTCCGCCGCCCGAAAGCGCGCGCTTTGACCCCAGATATCTTTACCTTCGCCCGGCGGGTGGTTTGCCGAACGCAAATAGAGCTCGGCAGCGGCCTCATGCTCACCGAGCGCTGCCTTCGAGTCAGCCATCCAGAAAAGGATCTCGCGCTGCTGCTGCGGTTGGTCAACTAGCAAGTAGAGCGACTCTAGCAATACGTAGGCTTCCGCATGCTTCCCGACTGCTTGCAGATCAAACACCACCTGCAGGTAACGATCGGCAAACTTTGGGCCTAGGGCGCGCTTGCTGCTCAGGATATTACTCAGCACGAGCGCTGCCCCCTTGAAATCCCCCGCGTAGACCATGATACGCGCACGGCGCAACGACCACTGATCCGGGTCCTCGCCCTCGGGCGGTTGGTCAAGTCCCTTCAACAAGCGCGCAGCAAAATGCAGTTCACCGCGTTTCAGCGCCATGTCCGCCAGTTTATAGCGCACCGTTTCGGGGATTGCCTCGAGCTTGGCGAATCGCTTCGAGCGAACGTATAACCACTCCACCACCGCTTCACGGTGCTCGGCCAACAGCGAGTCAGTCAAACGTTTGTGTGCCTCGCGTCGCGCGGCCGGCTCGGCACCGCGTTGTGATATGAAGGCATAAAGTGCCCGCGCGTAGATCTTTTCCTCCTTCTCAAAGTCCCGTGCTTGCTCGAACCAGGCCTGGTCATTACCCACCAGTAGTCGCATACGGTTACCGAGTGTCTCTGCCAGCCACTCGTAAGCCTGCCATAAATCATCAGCGTTGACTGCGAATATGCCGTCGCTCGCCGCCGTACTATCGCCTGACAGCGTGATTGCCTGTTCCAGCGCGATCACCCGATAGACATCATCCCCCTCACGCGCAGCCGCCTCGGCCACGAGCGCCCATGCCTTCTGCTGCAGCTCAGGCTTGCGTTGTCCCGCTCCAACCAGTTTCATCCCCTGCGCTTTAACGGCGGGCGCCTGGTAGATTCCGGAGCGTAATCCCGCCAACGCTCGCAATATCTTGCCTTGCAATGATTGGGTGTCTTGCAGTACATCGAATGCTGCTTTATTGCGCCCAGCCCGCAGCAATACGCTCGCATGTAAGTGCCGCCAGGCATCGTTGTCGGCCCGATAGTCCTGCTTGTAGCGCAACAAGGCGTTGTGCGCGTCGGTGATGTTGTTATCGAGCAGGTAGCTACGGATGATCAGCTGACGCCACTCGGCAAATTGCTTGGCATCAGCGGGAGTCTCCCAGATCAACCGGCGCAGATACTTGCGTGCCGCCGTTCCATCTTCGGCCAATAGCTGCGCATTGGCCGCCTGCTCTCGGGCCCACTGCACAAAGGACGGTGGCAGATCTTGCGGTAATTGGTCCACGCGTTTGCCGATCTTGGGCCATTGCCGCGTTTGCGCCAGAATCTCCAAGCGTTGTTTTTCCCAACGCATCCACTCTTCCGGCTGCTCCGGTGATGGTTGCTGCTTCGCAAGCAAGCGCAACGCCAGATCGGTCGCGCCACCTTGGGCAACAGCGACGATGCGTTCAAGCTCATCGGCCGGCGCGCGCGCTGACAGCGTCAGCAGGCACACTAGCAACATCAAACCAAGTCGGCGCCGCATCAGGGTATGATCGACCACCATCTGTTCGTGTGGGACCCCAAGAGTAACCGAAGAAAAAGCGGGATGGCTATGGGGTGCTACCGGCAGGAGGCCTGCCGGCGGGGAGAGAGAGCTTGGGCAAGTGCCCTAGACCTTTTCGCGAATGCGAGCCGCCTTGCCGGCACGCTCGCGCAAGTAATAAAGCTTGGCACGCCGCACTTCACCGCGTCGCTTTACCTGGATCTTGGCAATCGCTGGGCTGTATAGCGGAAACACGCGTTCCACGCCCTCACCATATGAGACCTTGCGCACGGTGAACGATGAATTGAGCCCACGATTCCGCCGCGCGATAACCAGGCCTTCGAACGCCTGCAAGCGCTTGCGCCCACCTTCGACAACTGTCACATGCACCGTCACCGTATCGCCAGGGGCGAAAGTCGGGATTTCTTTGCCGAGCTTCGCGATTTCTTGAGTCTCAATGTCGCTGATAGTGTTACTCATTTTTCTTCAACTCCAGGTTCCTGCGCGTATTCCCGTTGAAACTCTGCCAACAACTCGCGCGATTCCGTATCCAAAGCCAGGCGTTCCAGCAGGTCCGGTCGCCGCAGCCACGTACGACCGAGCGACTGCTTCAATCGCCAGCGGCGTATCTGCTCGTGGTTACCGCCGAGCAAAACCGCTGGCACGCGCCGCCCACGATAAACTTCAGGACGCGTATAGTGCTGGCAATCCAAGAGACCGCGCGCGTATGAATCCTCGCGCGCAGAATCGGCAGCTCCGAGCACACCCGGGAGCTGCCTCGCGACCGCATCGATCACCACCATCGCCGGCAGCTCGCCGCCGGTTAGCACGTAATCACCTATGGACCACTCCTCGTCGACCTCGGTGGCCAGCAACCGCTCATCGATTCCTTCATAGCGGCCGGCCAGCATGATCAGGCCGGCGCGTCCTGCGAGCTCTTCCACGCCCGCATGGTCCAACCGGCGTCCCTGCGGCGACAGATAAACCACCTTAGCCGGCGACGCATTTGCCTTGCGTGCCGCCGCCAGTGCGCGTGCTAACGGCTCTGCCAGCATAACCATACCTGGACCGCCACCGTACGGCCGGTCATCTACGCTGCGATGCTTGTCGTCCGTGTAATCGCGCGGATCCCATACCGTCAGCTGCAACAGTCCTTTGGCTATTGCTCTGCCGGTGACGCCGTAGTCTTTGACGGCGTCAAACATTTTGGGAAAGATGCTGACGACGTCGATTCTCATGGCGCACGAAGCGCACGTTTCAGCCGTGCGCGTCAGTGAAAAGCACCGATCAGTAGTCCAGACCCCAGTCTACCCGAAGGATACCGGACTCGAGATCGACCTGTTTCACCACCTCTGGCACATACGGGATCAGGCGGTCTTGTCCAGCGCTTGCTTCTGATGGCGACCCCTCCTCAGGGACGACGACGATCACATCATTGGCGCCTGTCTCGAGCAAGTGACTGACAACACCAAGCGTCACACCCTCCAGGTTCACTACTCGCAGACCTTCAAGCTCAACCCAGTAGTACTCGCCTTGCGCCAACGCCGGCAACTGCTGTAACGGCACGCCGATATCGGCACCGATCAAAGCGGCCGCTTGTTCGCGGTTGCCCGTATCCGCCAGATGGGCGACGATGCCGCGACCCTGTT
>QKEI01000292.1 GCA_003251795.1 Candidatus Muproteobacteria bacterium | reverse complement strand
TGGCAAGACACATCAGCTCCTAGGCAGCATTCCACCTCTGTGGAGCGCGCTGACCACGCAGAAAAAACTCGTCGCAGGCAAGCTCGTCGCTTGCTTCACACCCAAGCCAGCGCACTGCAAGGCCTGGTGGACAACCCATAAACCCCGTCTTTTGGTTGAGATCTCCGCCCATGACAAGAGCGTCGAACCTGTCCATGAAATCATTCCGATCGACCTGCCGGCTCGCCGGATCGCTCTCCAGGCGTGCGACCCATTCGGGGTCTCGGTCGACATGTATGACGATATTCAGGTATTGCGGAAAAAGACCAACTAGAAACTGGCCATTGACGACCGCTCTTGGCCGTTCTCGGACGGTCGCGGCACACATTTTCTAGCCGGTTTGCTGTCCGCTCCTGGGTTGAAAGTGGTCGATCGAAACTGACTGGCCGGTATCCGCCCAAGAGCTGCCGGCAAGGGGATAGATGCCTGTCAGGCGGCTTCCGACCCAAAGCAGACAGTCAACACAGGGTGGAACAAGTCTTTTCTGGACCTTGAATAGATCCTCTTGAATGCTGTGTCTTTTGGCGAACGTTGTCGTCGAACGCTAAGCCGGCGGTGCGACTGTCAGCCGGCCTGAGACGCCGTGCTTCTTGATGAGGCTCGCGACAAAACCGCTCGCCTTTACCTCTTCCACGAAGTCACGCAGAAACGCGGCTGCAGCCTTGCGGTCAGGTTTGGTGCCAATGGCTTGTTGCACGGCGGTGAACTTACCATCCAGGATGCGCGCGCCCGGCAGCTTCTTCACATCCTCCACGAGGCGGGGCCGCAGGCCTGCCAGGGCATCGAGCTTCTGCTCGACAAAGGTCGTGAAGGAGCCGTCTAGACCTTGGGCCGTAACCAATTCCGCGTGCTTGATATTGTCGGCGAGCCAGAGACCGTAGGCACTGCGTGCGGACACGGCGATGCGCACGCCCGCCCGATCTACTTCATCAACGCCCTGGATCGGCGATCCCGCGGGCACGAGGTACGTCGCCTCGATCTCCACGTAGGCTGGGCTAAACGTGATCGTTTTCGCGCGTTCGGGTTCAGCACCGATGTTGCCGATGTCCCAGACATCTTCCACGGCGGCATCGGCTAGCTCGCCGGGTGTCTTGAAGGGTACGAGCTTGAGCGGAACGCCCAGGCGCTTAGCCACCTCGTGTGCTATATCGGGTGAGACACCAACCGGATCGCCGTTAGGCGCAGTACCGGTGACCAGCAGAAAGTTGGACATATTGATGCCGGCGCGAAGAACGCCGGTGGGTGCGAGTTCGGCACGTACTTGCTCGAGCATGAGTATCGGATCCTAGGAAGATGATGATTAGGGTGAGTACAAACAGTCTATTCTTTTTTCTTCTCTTCCTTGAACCATGGTTTGTGGAAGAAACGGTCACACGATTCACCGGAGTGGGGTGTGAGGTCCGAACCCTCGACACTGGAATCCATGATGACATGATTCTGGTCCAGAGTTAGTGTGACCGTGCAGTGGTACGTGGTGCCCCCTGCCTGGTGCTGAGTTTTCCAGACCGCAACGGTCATCCCCGCGACATCCTTCTCTTCACCCGGCGCACCCCATAACTTGACCGCGGTCTCGAGCGGCAGTCCATAAAGCATTGCCAAGCGGTCGTGAATCTTGTTTGTGCCCATCGCAAAGGTCACGAGCGGGAAGGCAAGAACGACAACCATTAGCAAAGCGGTACGTTTCACGGTATTGCTCCTCGAACGCACTAGTAGTGATCTCGACCCAATTATGTCCTGAAACCACCGTGCGTGTCATCGCATGACACAGGGGTCGCCGTGACGCGGGGAATCAAGCCCCTCTCTGCCAGACTGCCGGAGAGCTAGCGGCGCGCGTAGCGGGGATGATCGGCGTGCACGAGTGACTGGTGAAGCGGCCCGTACGTTTGTTACATTCTACGGTGGCGGGTCACGAAAAACGCCGCGCAGCCCGCAACCACAGGAGGAGTTCATGAATACGATGAAATTAGCGTGTTGCGCTCGGCACGTGGGTGTGGTGCAAGCCGTGCTGATCCTGCTTGGGCTGCTCTTGACAACGGCCTGCACCAAGCAACAGATGTATCGCCCCGACAACATCGAGAAAGGCCCAGGCTACACATTGGGCTTTGTCGAGTTCGATGACCAGGGCGAACCCTGGGCACCGGCTCAGGCCGAGCGTGTCCTTGAGACGATAGAACGCGCTAATCAATCCCCGAACGGGGCGGTCGTAATCGTTTTTGTCCACGGATGGAAGAACAACGCTTCACCCGAGCAAGAGGCGAAGGAAGGCTATAGTCTGAACGGCTTCAACAAATTGCTCACGGAGCTGACCAAGCTGACCCGTGCGGCGCAACCCACCGCACCCCCCGAAGTTGTGGGTGTGTTTGTTGCTTGGCGCGGCCAATCAGCTAAAGCGCTGCAAAACTTGACCTTCTGGGGACGCCGCAAGGCAGCCCGGCGTGTCGCGAGTCCCTCGGCCACCGGCACCCTCTTTGAGATTCTCACCACCGCACGGGCGAATCCCAAGTCGCGGGTCGGCCTGATTGGCCACTCCTTTGGTGGCTTATTAGTTGAAACAGTGATGGCCCAGGCCATGTCGGCCATGCTCTTCAGCGGTGCCCAGGCACAAGAAGACTTTCCCGCGGATCTCGTTGTGTTGATCAACACAGCCTCAGAGGGCGTGCACGCAAAGGGATTTATCGACTTACTCACGCGTGACGGCATCTCCCTCTATCGCGTCGACGCCCAGGGCAAACGCTACAGCCGCCCGCTTATCGTTTCGCTGACCTCGGAGAGCGACTTGGCTACGCGCGTGTACTTTCCAATCGGCGCAAGGCTCGGCGGATTGGGCAAACATTATCGAAAATACGGGCCGGAGTTCTGCAGCCCCGGGGAGAGTCAGCGCGCGTTTCTGCTACACACCTCCGGCAACATGGAGGTGCTTTTTAGCCATACCATGACGCGGGAGCCGCTGCCTCCTGGTACCCAGGTGCCCGAAGCCGACGTACAACTGCGGCTGGAGGAGAATCCTGCCACGGGTGAAACGAGCTTTTCCTTTACCGGCCTGCATGACCGTTACACAGTTAGGAATATTCCGACCGCGTTGAATCAGACGCCGTATTGGATCATGCGGGTACCCAAGAGCTTGATTCCGAACCATTCCGAGATCTTCGGCCCAGACACCTTAAGGTTGCTCGCAGCGCTGGTACGAGTCACGGGAGCATTCGCGCCGGGTTTCCACACGGAGCTCATACAGGAAACCGTTGCGCAACCCCTCTACGTCAAGGTGCTGTCCTCGGGCGATGTGCTTATCGTTGATCAACTGCGTAGACTCCACACACTCACCCCTAGGCAATCGCGCCCTGTTTTTCTGGCTTGTTTCCCGCCTACGATTAGTTCCACTGCGGTAATCGGCTCTTACACCGATGGCCGCTCAGCCGTCATCGTTACCAATGAAGCGGTACCGGGTAAGGGAAAGGACAAAGGCACCTGGGTCTACCAAACCCAAGTATTTGATGTTGCCAACTTGCTCACCCCAACGGCGGGAAAGCCAAAAACCCTCAAGGCGTCGACGCGCTACCACGCGGCAACCGCTGACCCCCACAAGAGAAAGGTCTTCCTGCTAGCAGAGGACACGCTCTACGTTGCAGACCTTTCAAAGGAGGCGCCCGAGCCGCAACCTCTGGTTTCGCTGCAAAGGTTCGGGCAGCCCGGCATTATGCGCTTCGACCCCGCAAGCCAACGCCTTGTCATTACTGATCTTAAGCTCGGTCGTCTGACAGTAGTGGAGCTAGGCGGGAAGGAGCCGCGCGTGCATGTCGCTGCTACGGGTCTGGGTTCCCCCACTGACGTGTATATCCACGGCGACACGTTCTATGTCACCGACAATCAGGGCAGAAAAGTCTGGCGCATCGAGTGTGCGCAGACGCCTTGTGTGTCCCCGAAGGTTTTCATGCAATCGGATCAATTGGTGAACCCGCTCCGTTTAGATGGAGCCAAGGATGGCACTCTGTGGGTGGCCGACGCAGGCGCCCGGACCGTCTTTGCCATCGATGCGAACGGACGTATCCGTCAGGCGGTCTCGTGGAGCCTGAGGCGAGGGCACTGAACGGTTCAGCCGGGCGATCCGTCAAAATAAGCGCACAAAGATGCAAAAGAAAGCGTTTCTTATAACAAGTACGTTGGCCCTCACATTTATGCTGCTGCTGTGGTCTGAGACCAAGGCCGCCGAGCGCACGTGGCAGTACACACTGACACCTTATATGTGGACGGTCAGTCTTGATGGTGAGATCGGTGCAAAGGGTCGCAGCACCTCGGTCGATGCTGACTTCTCCGATCTTCTCACCTATGTCGATAAAGCGTTTATGCTCGCTTTTGTCGCGCACAGCGATCGCTGGTCGGCGGGGACCAATTACTTCACTGTGGGACTGGTAGACGCCATTGACTTGCGCCGAAGCGTCATCAATGCCCAAGTTGATCAAACCATCGTCGAAGCGCCTATCGGCCCGGCAAGTGGCAGCGCCTGCGGGTGCTGTTCGGCCTGCGTTATTACGACATGGATGCAGACATTACTTTCTCCGGTTCGGTGCTCGGTCTTCCGTTCAACTTGCGTGTTAAGGACGGTGAGACTTGGGTGGACCCCGTGGTCGGGTTGCTGTACCGCCGTCCGCTCGGCAAGAAATGGACAGTTGATCTCGAAGGCGATATCGGTGGATTCGGTGTGGGCTCGGATTTCGCCTGGAACTTTGTCTTTGGCTTCAACTACCACTTCAACAAGACCGTCTCCGCCGTGATGGGTGGCCGCGTGCTCGATGTCGATTTCACGGAGACCGGATTTACCTACGACGCGACGATTTATGGGCTCAACCTCGGATTGGGCTTTACCTTCTAATTGGTAGTATTTCTCAGATCGCGATTATTGCGCGAGAATTCGCATAAACCGCTGCAAGGGAGATCCCGAGGCATGAGCAGGAACAAGGCTACATTGGTACGCACTCAGTGGCTCTTGATGGTCACATTGTTGTTCCCGCTCCTCGTCCACGCACAGGAGGAACCCTTGCCCGATAAGTTCAAGATCGAGGTGGGGGAGTTCTTTGTCACAAGA
>QKEI01000265.1 GCA_003251795.1 Candidatus Muproteobacteria bacterium | reverse complement strand
CATCAGCACTACGGGTCATTGATGCGCGGCGCATCTTGAAGCGACGATCCGGGTACTCATCGTCGGCCACTTTGAGCCCGACCTCACGAATAAGCTTGCCGACGGCAAGGGCGACCACAAACCCCACTACGAGCCATCCGAAGAGGAAGAGCATTGCAAGTTTCATTTCTATGCTCTGAGTGAGCAAAAAGCATGTAGCCGCCTCCCGGATGGCAGGGCCAAAGCGCGGGTCCTGCCAACTCGTTACGGAAGGGCAAGCCGGACGGTCTTAATGATATTGGCGATTTTCCCGCCCGGCAAAAACGAGGCGTATCGTCTGCCCCAAGATCCACACGTCGAAGAACAGCGAGTGCTGGTCGACGTACTGTAAGTCATACTCTAGTTCGTTCCTCGCGTGTTCGCGGATGGACCCATGCGTGTTCTGAACCTGTGCCCATCCCGTGAGGCCTGGCTTGACCCCATGCCGAAGTTCAAAGACAGGGATGGCCATGTCGTCATCGCAGGCGCGGGGCAAGCGGGCGAAGCGCTTCGGCTGCGGACCCACGCAGCTCATGTCACCTTTCAGGACATTAATGAGTTGGGGTAAGGCGTCTAGGCCATACCGGTTGAGTATTCTGCCCGTATGGGTGGGCTCGCCACTAGCTTGAGGATCGCCTTGTGGGTCAACACCGCTAGAGGTCGTGCGGAAGGTTAACAGGGTAAAAGGGTGACCGTGCTCGCCGATCCTGACCTGGCGGCGAAAGATGGGACCAGGGCTTTCGAGCCGGATAAACAGCGCGATTAGCACCATGACCGGCAGCACGACTAACAGCAACACCGCGCTGACGGCTACGTCGAACAGCCGTTTTGCAAACTTTTTCGCCGGCAGCCGCACATCGGGACGAAACGCGTGGACCAGCATATCCACCCCCCGGCCCGCGCTGGTTTTCCTTATGTATTCATGCAGATCTGATTGAAGGCGCGGTACCGATAATCATGCTCCACTTATTGGCCAGCGAAGTCAATAAGGGCCGATCGACCCACTTCCAGTGCGATTCTTCGGAGTCGCCTGAAAAATCGGCTAAAGACGCACGGGGCCAGTTTCGAGTAAAATCGCCGACGCACAGAACCCCGCCAAACACGGGGTGCGAATGTGCGCGAAGGGTGTGACGTTCGCATACGGAAAACATAAGCAAGCAACGTCGAGACAGGAGGGTTCTCATGATAACGAAGAAAGCGCACGCCTTAGTTTTCTCTTTAATTACCTACGGTTTTCTTACGCAAGCGAGTTGGGCTTTGGACGTCAAGCTCGAGGCCGTGGCCGAGGGGCTGACGGCACCGCTGATCCTGGTGTCGCCGCCTGACGGTACGAAACGGCGTTTCATCGTCGAGCAGATCGGCGTAATCAAGATTCTGACGCCTGATGGGAAACTGCTCGACGAGCCTTTCCTGAATATCCGTCACAAGATAGCCCCGCTGTTCGCCGACTTCGATGAAGAAGGGTTGTATTCGTTAGCATTTCATCCGGATTACAAGAGCAACGGCAAGTTCTACGTCGCCTATGCTGGTCCCATTCGCGGGGAGGCCGCGTACGACAAACAGTTCTGGTATGCCCACACGAACTACGTCGCCGAGTACCGGGTATCGAAGGACAATCCCAACAAGGCTGATGGCCAATCCGAGCGCATCGTCATGGCCAACGAGTGGCCGCAGTTCAATCACAATGGTCATTGGATGAGCTTCGGACGCGACGGTTACTTGTACATCTCCATGGGTGATGGTGGCTACGCCAACGACTGGGGCATCGGCCACAACGTCGTCACCGGTAACGGACAGGATCTGGGTATATTAAAGGGCAAGATCCTGCGCATTGATGTGAACGCGGGTAACCCATACGGCGTTCCGAAGGACAATCCTTTTGTCGGCAAATCGGACGCGCTCGGAGAGATCTGGGCATACGGTTTCCGTAATCCGTGGCGTTGCGCATTCGACAGGGGCGGAAATCACGATCTGTTCTGTGCCGACGTCGGACAAAACAGCTTCGAAGAGGTCGATATCGTCAAGAAGGGCGGCAACTACGGCTGGCGCGTCATGGAAGGCACGCATTGCTTCGATTACGTCAACCCGAACAAGCACCTGGCGTCCTGCAACAATGCCGGCATGACTGCGCCGATCATCGAGTACAACAACTGCAACGTCACCGAGGATTGTAAAGGTTTGTCGATAATCGGCGGCTACGTGTACCGCGGGAAGCACAAGGCTTGGGACGGCATGTACTTTTTCGGCGATTGGAGCAAGTCATTTGCTGTCAGAGACGGTCGTCTTTACGTGGCCGCAAACAAAGGCGGTAAATGGCAGATGGCAGATGTCAGAGTGACCAACATGCCGAAGTTCAACTCTTATGTGCTTGGCTTCGGGGAGGACGCCGACGGCGAGCTCTATGTGATGGCGACGGACACGCGGGGTCCGGTCGGTGGTCTTGATAAGGTCTACAAGATCGTTCCATAGCATGGTGTCTACCTGTATCTGGCTGGGGTCATCTCCGGCCAGATACAGGGTTGCGTTGTAAAGGCTTGAGTCGTGTTTTCTCGTTTGGCTGTTACCTTGGCTACGATCGCAGGCGCCGGCTTGCTCATATTCGCCTCGCTGGGCCGTTCTGCGGACACGGCTACCGTGCAGTTCACGCCGCAGTATCTAAAGGACCCGGCGAATATCTCCCTGGGCCGGGAGGTTTGGGCGAAACGCTGTAAGTTTTGCCATGGCAGGCAAGCTTATCCCGGTAAAGCACCCAGGCTTCAGCCATCGCGCTATACGCCGCAGTTCGTCTTCGACCGCGTAACCAATGGTTTTCGCGGCATGCCCTCTTGGAAGCACGAGTTCTCGGAAGCGGAGCGCAAAGCCGTGGTGGCCTACGTCATGAGCAAAGACTTCCCCAACTAGGCGAGTCCTGCGATCAGCGTCGCAGCTCCGCCAATCGCAACCGAGCGCAGCGAATCGGGGTCGTTGAATTGAACCGCCCCGTTCAATAGAAACTGCAGTGTCGCCACAATGTTTACGACGCGCAGGATCATCGCCGCTTGCAACTCGGCGGCTATTCGCAAGCGAAGAGGCAATTGAATGCAGTCGACGGTGGTTATCAACGTGGTAGGACTGACACCCGCGCTACTCGGCGAATACACACCGAACCTGCAACGGCTCGCATTACAAGGTGGTATGAGACCGCTCAATACCGTGACACCTGCGGTGACCTGCACGGCGCAAGCGACCTTTCTGACGGGGCTGCTACCGCGCGAGCACGGCATTGTCGGTAACGGCTGGTATTTTCGGGATCTGGCAGAGATCTGGTTTTGGCGCCAGTCTAATCACCTGGTTTCGGGCGAAAGGGTATGGGAGGCCGCGCGCCAGCGCGATCCGAGCTTTACCTGTGCCAATCTCTTTTGGTGGTACAACATGTATTCATCGGCCGATATCGGCGTAACACCGCGGCCGATGTATCCGGCCGACGGGCGCAAGATACCCGACTGCTACGCGGCGCCGGCGCAGCTACGCGAAGAACTGACCGCGCTACTCGGCCGGTTTCCGCTGTTTCAGTTCTGGGGCCCGGGCGCGAATATCGTTTCGAGCCAATGGATCGGCCGCTGTGCACTGCATGTGCGCAAGACCCGCCAGCCCACAATGACGCTGATCTATCTGCCGCATCTTGATTACAATCTGCAGCGGTTGGGACCGCGGCATCCGGACCTGGCGGCCGATCTGGCCGCTATCGATGCAGTGTGCGGCGAGATCATCGAGCAAGCGGAGGGCGACGGCGCGGCGGTGGTGGTGTTGTCGGAATACGGCATCACCGAGGTGTCCAACCCTATCCACATTAACCGTGCCTTACGTATGGCCAGCATGATCCAGGTGCGCACTGAGCTTGGGCGCGAGCAGCTCGATGCGGGGGCGTCGACGGCGTTCGCCGTCGCTGACCATCAGCTGGCGCACATCTATGTGCGCCACCCTGACGCAGTTGCCGAAGTGAAGGCGGTAGTCGAAGCCGTACCCGGTGTGGAGCGGGTGCTCGATGAACACACGAAACCGGAGCTCGGGTTGGACCATCCCCGTGCTGGCGAGCTCGTAGCGATTGCCCGAACCGATAGCTGGTTTACTTATTATTATTGGCTTGACGATGCTAAAGCGCCAGATTATGCGCGCACGGTCGATATCCACCGCAAGCCGGGTTACGATCCCGTGGAGTTGTTCATTGATCCCGCCATCCGTTTGCCCAAGCTCGCCATCGGCTGGCGACTGGCAAAACGTGCGCTTGGCTTACGCACCTTGATGGACGTTATCGGCGTGGACGCCACGCTGGTCAAAGGCTCGCATGGACGCGTTACCGACCGCAGCGACGAGGGCCCGCTTTTCATCAGCTCCCGACCGGAGCTGTTACCCGAAGGTCCGGTGGCGGCGACCGCGGTCAAGTCCTTGCTGTTCGATCACGTTTTTGGCGGTACGGCAGCTCATTGAACGACATGAACGACGCAGCCCTCGAAAGCGCGGAACTCTTGCATCGCTGGCTGAACCGCCAGCTGGCGGACAACGCCGCTCGCTGGCTGCAAGATAAGCTCGCGGAGTTGCGCGAGTATCCCTCGGACAAGACGCTTTTCCTGGCAATCGGCCTTGCGCCACGAAAAGTGGGTAAAGATGATTTACTGATCCGAGAAGAGGACCTGGCCGCTGCCGAACGCTGCCGAACAGGGTGGAGACCCGTCGCATGGAGCGTAGACCAGGCCGCCCGGTTGTTGCTGCTGTTGCGCGCGGGCGATGATGAGGAACAGTTTGCGCGACGTCTCGAGCAGCTCTTCGCCACGGCCGATGTTGGGGAGCTGGTGACCTTTTACCGGGGGTTGCCGTTCTATCCCGGTCAGCGGCGCTACCTGCGGCGTGCAACCGAGGGTGTGCGCACGAATATGAAGGCCGTATTCGAGGCGGTGGCTCACGACAATCCGTATCCGGCCGAGCAATTCGACGACGGCGCCTGGAACCAGATGATAGTGAAGGCTCTGTTCATCGGTAGCCCCTTACACCCGATTATCGGGCTCGACCGCCGCGTGAACCCCGAGCTTATGCGCATGCTGTGCGACTATGCGCACGAGCGCTGGGCGGCCGGGCGCGAT
>QKEI01000059.1 GCA_003251795.1 Candidatus Muproteobacteria bacterium | reverse complement strand
TGAGCCCGTGGGTGGCACTGGCACTGGTTCTTACGTGGCTGGTGGTGGCGGCGCTGTTTCGCTACTCCTCCTTGTCGGCGCTGATTGCGTCTGCCATGTGCCCCCTATATGTATGGCTGCTTCTGGGTCGGTGGCCCTATGTCGTGCTCAGTATTGTCATGGGCGGGCTGCTTGTTTGGCGTCATCGTTCCAACATCGAGAAACTGCTCGCCGGTAAGGAAAGTCGCATCGGTCAGACCTAGCCCCTCTACTATTATCGGTCCTGGGTGACGACGTGCACGCGATACGCCTGGGCGTTTTCCGGTGTACGTACGATGTCACCGGTGTGGGTGCGGTAGCGGCCGCTCTCGCGATCAGCGAAATAGAGCTTGAGCGTTTCCTGGATCACACGAAAAGCAATCTGCTGCCACGGAATCTCGGCTTCGCTGAACAATCGCGCCTCGAGTGTTTCCTCGCCGGGCGCATAATCGAGATCGAGCAGCCGACCTCGGTATAGTACGTACACCTGATCGATATGTGGCAAGTTGAAGAGCGTGCACAAACCGTCGATCTTGACCTTGGCGCGTGCCTCTTCCAACGTTTCGCGCATGGCCGCCTCCAAGGTGGTCTCGCCCTTTTCCATAAAGCCCGCGGGCAGTGTCCACAGGCCGTAACGAGGCTCGATGGCGCGACGGCAAAGCAGTACCTTGTCTTCCCATACTGGCAGGCAACCCGCCACGATCTTCGGATTCTGGTAGTGGATCGTACCGCAGGCATCGCAGACGTGGCGCACATGAGTATCGCCGGGCGGAATGCGCAGTGCTACGAGGTCACCGCAGTTGTTGCAGAATTTCATAGACTCTTACCGGCGTTCGCCGACGGCTCGAACATCGGCCTGTCACAACATATTGTAACGCAGCCGCTGCGCGGACGACCTAGTTCAGTCTCGGTAGCGTGTCTATTTCCCATCGCGGCTGGGCGCCGAAGGCAAGGTCCACATGCTGCCCGGCAGCGAGGCGCAGATAGCCCGTGTAGGCGATCATCGCTCCGTTGTCAGTGCAGAACTCGGGGCGCGGGTAATAGACCTCAGTGCCGTGTGCGCGAGCCATCTCAGCCATACGCTCCCGCAGCAATCGGTTGGCACTGACCCCGCCGGCGACGACCAAGCGCTGGTGACCGCTTTGGGCAAGCGCGCGCCGACACTTGATGACCAACGTGTCGACGGCAGCCTCCTGAAAGGCGTGGGCGATGTCAGCAACAACCTGTCGACCTAGCTTCTGCCCCTCGACGACATTGACCACCGCGGTCTTGAGCCCACTGAAGCTGAAATCGAGCCCGGGCTTTTCGGTCATCGGGCGCGGGAACGTGAACCGTCCAGGTCGACCGCCCGTGGCAGCGGAGGCGATCGCTGGCCCCCCGGGATAGCCTAGGCCAAGCAGCTTCGCGGTCTTGTCGAAGGCCTCGCCTGCCGCATCATCGAGCGACTCCCCGAGCACGCCATAGTCGCCCACGCCGCGCACGTCGGCGAGCAAGGTGTGACCACCTGACACCAACAACGCCAGGAACGGAAAGGCCGGTCGCTCCGATTCCAACATGGGTGACAACAAGTGGCCCTCCATATGATGGACCCCGATAGCCGGGACCCCCCAAGCGTAGGCCAGGGCGCGGCCCACGGCCGCGCCGACCAACAGCGCGCCGGCTAGGCCCGGACCGGCGGTATACGCCACGCCATTGATATCCGCGGCCGAGCTCTGCGCCTCGGTCATCACCGCCCTTACTAGCGGAAGTAGTTTGTGTACGTGGTCGCGCGAGGCAAGCTCGGGTACGATGCCGCCATATTGGGCATGAATCGGCGTCTGTGAATAAAGCCGATGCGCCAATAGGCCGCGCACGGCGTCATACACGGCAACGCCCGTGTCATCACACGAGGTCTCGATTCCCAACACCCGCATGGCCGTATTCTGGGGTCGGGGCAGGGCCGGTCTCAAGGGGCGGGTGTACAAAAACGTGCCAAGCCTATAAAATCGCGCGCTTTCCCGGGCATGCCCCGAAATCACTGCTATATTACCTGGGTCAAGTGGACCGAGAGGATAAGTCGACCCCTATGCCTTCAATACGGGTAAAGGATAACGAGCCGTTCGAGATTGCACTGCGTCGGTTCCGCCGCTCGTGCGAGAAGGCGGGCATTTTTGCCGAGATGCGTCGGCGCGAGTTCTACGAAAAGCCCACAGCCGTGCGCAAGCGCAAGGCCGCGGCGGCGCGCAAGCGTGAGCTGAAGAAGCTTGCCCGTATTGCGCAGCGCACCACCCGCAAGTTCTGAGCCGCACGCCGGCGGCGCGACCGCCACCCCCTAGCACCATGAGCCTCAAGGAACGCATCACCCAGGATATGAAGGCGGCATTACGCGCGCGCGACCAGGATCGCCTGCGCGCTATTCGCTTACTGCAGGCGGCAATGCAACGCCATGAGATTGACGAGCGCACCACGCTCGATGACATTGGCGTGGCTGCCACCGTGCAAAAGCTCATTAAGCAGAGCCAGGACGCGCTCGAGCAATTTCGCAAAGCTGGGCGCGAGGATCTAGCGAAGCGGGAACAGGACGATATTGCGGTATGGCAGTCTTATCTGCCTAAACAACTGAGCGACGCCGAACTCGCCAAGCTGATCACCGAGGCGATCGCCGAAACCGGCGCTTCATCCATGAAAGACATGGGCAAAGTGATGGCCGTGCTCAAATCCAAGGCGCAGGGACGCGCAGACATGGGCAAGCTCGGTGCCCAGGTCAAGGCCAGGCTCGGAGTCGGCTGAGCCGGCAGACTCCAGGCGCCACTGCAGGGGTGTAGCGGCCGCCTGATAGAATAGCCGCTGTGGCCGGTAGGATTCCCAAAGGCTTCATAGACGAGCTGCTCATGCGCGCCGACATTGTCGACGTCATCGATGCGCGCGTGCCTTTGACCAAGGCGGGCAAGGACTACAAGGCACGTTGTCCGTTTCACGACGAGAAGACACCCTCCTTTACCGTAAGCTCGGACAAGCAGTTCTATCACTGTTTTGGTTGCGGTGCGCATGGTTCCGCCATCGGCTTTCTCATGGCTCACGATCATATGGAGTTTCGCGAGGCAGTCGAGGAGTTGGCGGCGCGTGTCGGTCTGGTGTTACCCGAGGGTGCGGGCGCTGAAGATGAGCCACAAGAGGCTGGCAACGAGCTGCTCAGCGTGTTGGCCGAGGCGGACCGTTTCTATCAGCGCCAGCTGCGCAAGCACCCATCGGCACAACGGGCAGTGGATTACCTCAAGGGTCGGGGCGTCAGTGGCGAGATCGCCAAGCGCTACGGCATCGGTTTCGCCCCGGACGGTTGGGATAATCTACTGTCGGCACTCGCCAGTGACGAGACTCGGCGCACGGTATTACTGCGCGCCGGGCTTGTCGTCAGGAAGGCTAGCGGCGGCTACTACGACCGTTTTCGCAACCGTGTGATGTTCCCGATCCGGGACACGCGGGGACGCGTGGTCGGTTTCGGCGGCCGCGTACTCGATGATAGCGAACCCAAATATCTCAACTCTCCGGAGACACCCGTCTTTCATAAGGGCCGGGAAGTTTACGGCCTGGATCTCGCCCGCACGGCCATACGCCGCGAGAAGCGGGCGCTGGTGGTGGAGGGTTATATGGATGTGCTTGCGCTTGCCCAGTTCGGTTTCGACTTTGCCGTGGCCACCCTTGGCACCGCCACGACGCGCGAGCATCTGCACGCGCTGTTTCGACTAAGCCCGGACGTGATCTTTTGCTTCGATGGCGACCGTGCCGGGCGCGAAGCGGCGTGGCGCGCCCTGGAAACGGCGTTGCCGACGATGCAGGACGGGCGGCAGGTGAGTTTCCTGTTACTTCCTGAAGGCGAAGACCCGGACTCGCTGGTGCGCAAGGAAGGTGGGGAGGGTCTGGCTACACGCCTGGCACAGGCGCGATCCTTGCCGGATTTCCTCTTCGAAGAATTGCAGAAGCAGGTGGACGTACGTCGGCTCGATGGCCGTGCGCGCTTGGCAGAGCTTGCTCGGCCTTTGTTGGCGAAGCTACCGCAGGGGGTACTGCAGCAGATGATGGTGCAGCGTCTGGCCGAGTTCAGTGGCGTCGGCGCTGATAGGTTGTCGGACCTGGTGGTTGGGAAAACAAGCCCACGGGCATCCAGAAGCGCACCGGGGTCAGACAAGGCACAGTTACGCAAACCGCCCTCGCTAGTACGCACCGCCATTGCGCTGCTATTGCATGAGCCCGGACTGGCCCAGGGCGTCGGCGACACCTCGGATCTGGTTGCACTCGACATGCCCGGTATACCCTTGTTGCTGCTACTGGTCGATCTGCTGAAGAGTCAACCCGGGCTGACGACCGGTGCGCTGATCGAGCGCTTTCGTGACAGCGAGTATCGCGGTGCCATCGAGAAACTGCTCGAGTGGCCGCACCCGGCCCTGCAGCGCGAGCTTAATCTGGAGGCTGAATTGAGCGGTACCCTCGAGCAGCTACGCAAGGCGCTACACGCGCAGCGCACCGATGAGCTGTTGCGCAAGGAGCGCCTGCAGGGTCTAGGGGCTGCGGAAAAGGCCGAGCTTTCCCGGCTGCTCGCGGAAAGGCAGGGGTTCGGTGCTGGCTAGAATCTTGGGCGGGCGCTAGTATTTATATATACTTCTCGGTTCGCCAGATTTCGCATTTGCACACCACGGACAGCACTATATGGATCAAGAGACCCAACGTTCCCAGCTGAGAAAACTCATAATTCAGGGTAAACAACAGGGGTTTCTCACCTACCGCGAGATCAACGATCACCTGCCAGAGGAGGTTCACGATACCGACCAGATCGAGGCGGTCGTGAACATGATCAATGACATGGGGATCGACGTCTACGACGAGGCCCCGGATCCCGATGCCTTGTTGTTGAAGACCGAGCCGGCGCCGGCCGATGATGACGAGGAAGTCGCGGAAGAGGCTGAGCAGGTACTGGTCTCCGCCGTCGACAGTGAGTTTGGCCGCACTACCGATCCAGTGCGCATGTACATGCGTGAAATGGGTACGGTGGAATTACTGACACGCGAAGGCGAGATCGAGCTCGCCAAGCGCATCGAAGACGGCATCCGTCAGACGACTGAGGCGATCGCCGCTTGCCCCGCCGCCATCGCCGAGCTGCTGCACCTGATGGAGCTGTTGGAGACCGAGCAGATTCGTTTGTCGGATCTTATCGCCGGTTTCATCGACCCCAACGCTGACGACGAGATTCCGGTGATCACAGGTCTGCCCGATGCGAGCGAGGACGACAGTGACAATGGCGACTCGGCTACGGTCGACGAGGATGCCGCTGCCCACCGCGAGGAGGCGCTTGCGCGTTTCGCGCGCGTGCGCAAGCTCCATGCCAACCATCTGCGCACCATCGCCAAGAAAGGTTACGACACGCCAGAGGCCGGGCGCGTGCGCAAGAAGCTGATCGATGAGTTTCTACAGATGAAACTGGTTCCCAAGCAGATCATCCACTTGGTGAACCAGGTGCGCTCGCTCGTAGAGCAGGCGCGCGCGCAGGAAAAGGTCATTATGGAAGTCTGCGTCGATAGAGCGCGCATGCCGCGGAAGAACTTTCTCAAGAGCTTCCCGACCAATGTGACTAACCGTCGCTGGGTACGCAGTATCGCCCGCCAAAAGGACGTCGATCGTGACGTGATCGATAAGTATATCGACGTCATTCACGGTGCCCAGGACAAACTGCTCGTGATTGCAGAGCGGGCAGGCATGCCGATTCAGCAGTTGAAAGAGGTGAACCGGCGCATGTCGATCGGTGAGGCGAAGGCGCGTCGCGCGAAGAAGGAAATGGTCGAGGCCAACTTGCGACTGGTGATCTCGATCGCCAAGAAGTACACGAACCGCGGCTTGCAGTTCCTCGATCTGATCCAGGAGGGCAATATCGGTTTGATGAAGGCAGTTGATAAGTTCGAATACCGTCGTGGCTACAAGTTCTCGACCTATGCCACCTGGTGGATTCGCCAGGCGATCACGCGTTCGATCGCTGATCAGGCGCGCACCATCCGCATCCCGGTGCACATGATCGAAACAATCAACAAGTTGAACCGGATCTCGCGCGAAATGTTGCAGGAGATGGGGCGCGAAGCCACGCCGGAAGAGCTGGCAGAGCGCATGGACATGTCGGAGGATAAGATCCGTAAGGTGTTGAAGATCGCCAAGGAGCCGATCTCCATGGAGACACCGATCGGCGATGATGAAGATTCGCATCTCGGCGATTTTGTCGAGGACGCGAACACGGAGGCGCCACCCGACGCCGCCACCAGCGCTGGTCTCAAGTATGCGACCAGCGATATTCTGTCGACCTTGACGCCGCGCGAAGCGAAGGTACTACGTATGCGCTTCGGTATCGGCATGAACACGGACCACACGCTGGAAGAAGTGGGCAAGCAGTTCGACGTTACGCGCGAGCGCATTCGCCAGATTGAGGCCAAGGCGCTGCGCAAACTGCGTCATCCGGCGCGCTCCGAGCATCTGCGCAGTTTCATCGAAGGGTCGTAGAGTACGGCTGGCCCACGGGCGTGTAGTAGAATCCCGAAAGCGCACGACTCGCCGGGCCTGTAGCTCAGTTGGTTAGAGCGGCGGACTCATAATCCGTTGGTCGCAGGTTCAAGTCCTGCCGGGCCCACCATGAAACCAAAGGCTTACATCATCAGATGTAAGCCTTTCCTTTTCGTGTCGACTGCAGATGCTTGGCCAGGACTGTGAGCTATCGGCCGCGATCGCCAACCACCGTCCGTAGGGGGGGCTTTAGCCAGCTGTTACACCAGATCTCGCCCGGGTTCGGTCCGCTGGAAAGTCACAGATAAAGCGGCTACCTTTACCGAGCTCGCTGTCGATGCGAAGCGTTGCCGCGTGGCGCGTTAGCACATGCTTAACAATGGCGAGCCCGAGTCCTGTCCCACCGAGCTCGCGCGAGCGTGCACTGTCGACGCGGTAAAACCGTTCGGTGAGACGGTCGACATGATGGGCAGCAATACCGGGCCCTGTGTCCGCCACCTCGAAATGCGCGCCACTCTCATCCGTGTGCCACTTCACCGTAATTCTGCCCCCAGCCGGCGTGTACTGCACGGCGTTGAAAACGAGATTGGAAAACGCGCTGTACAGCTCGCTCCGATGGCCGTCGAGCAAGAGGTTCGGGTCGAGGTTAGATTCTATTACATGCTGGCCTCTACTGAGCTCGCGCGCTTCTCGCAGAACGTCTTCGAGCAAATCCGGTACAGCGACCGGCTGTTTGTCGCGTGTGCTTTCTTTGTCCGACTCGAGCCGTGCCAACAGCAGTAAGTCCTCGACGATGTGCTGCATGCGAGCAGTCTGTTGGCGCATGGCATTTACCGAATCGACCCAATCCGGATCCTTGATATCTGCTAGGGTCTCGAGGTAACCGGAGACGACAGTAAGAGGCGTGCGTAGTTCATGCGACACGTTAGCGACAAAATCGCGGCGAATCTGCTCGAGCTTCTGCAGTTGCGTGACATCGCGAGCGATCAGCAGCCGTTCGTCTTTCCCGTAAGGCACAATGCGAACCAGCAGGTAGACACTGCCATCGACCGGTGAGGGGATCTGTAGCGGCGTCTCCGAGACACGATTCTGAGCCAGCGCTGTGAACGCCGGTTGCCGCACGAGGTTGGTAATGCTTTGGCCGATGTCGTGTGGGGCACGCAGTCCGAGCAGCTTGGCAGCGGCCTTGTTGAGCCATTCGATCTCGCCCTTGCTATTCAAGGCCACGATAGCATCAGGCAAAGCGGCCGCGGAGTCTTGGAAGCGATTGAGCAGGGCACGCAGCCGGCGTTCGCGCTCCTGATTACGCCGTTCTCGCCGGTATAGGTGGTGATACAACTCGCCCCAGATGCCGTACGCATGCGGCGGTTCCAGCTCACTGCCGATTTGCAACCATTTTTCCAGGCGATAGATCTGGTACAGATGCAACCCCAGATAGATCAGCGCGGCGAGAAGGCCGATGAGAAAGAATCGCCCGGTGGCGAACCCGAAGAGCACGGCCGCACCGGCAAGTATTACCACTCGCCACAGCTCAGTGATCCAGGGACTTGCCAAGGTCGCACCTAGGGAGAGAACCGGTAACCGGCGCCGCGCACCGTCTGTATGAGCCCGTCGTGACCATGAGGTGCGAGCGCCTTACGTAGGCGACGCACATGCACGTCAACCGTGCGCTCTTCAATATAGGCGCGTTCACCCCACACCCTGTCCAACAGCTGCGACCGGTTATACACGCGGTCCGGGTGCGCCATGAGAAAACGCAGTAGCCGGAATTCGGTCGGCCCCATGTCGACTTCCTTTCCACCGGCCGTGACGCGGTGGCTCGCCGCATCCAGGCGTAATCCATTAAACTCAATCGGTTCCACGGCATCTGGGATGATTCGCCGCAGCACGGCTTTGATGCGGGCAATGAGCTCGCGCGGTGAAAAAGGTTTGGTTATGTAATCGTCGGCGCCGGCCTCCAGTCCTCGGACTTTGTGATCTTCCTCCCCTTTGGCGGTAATCATGATGATCGGGATTTCACGAGTGGCACTGTCCTTCTTGAGGCTAAAGGCGAACTCGACGCCGCTGGTGCCGGGCAGCATCCAATCGAGCAAGATCAAATCCGGCCGCTGCTCGGCAATTGCACGCCGTGCCTCGGCAACATCTGCTGCATGCAGACACTCGAAGTCGACGCGTTTGAGGGCGAACTCGATCATCTGCCGAATGGGCGCCTCGTCATCGACGATCAGGACGCGCTTCACCATTAAACGGGTATCCCGTGTTTTGAGCAATGAAACATTGCAGCTAAATTTTACCGCAATACGACGCAACGAGTAGCCGGATGCTAACAGCGCGGGCGTTATCGGTCGACAACGCCCGCCTGTCTACTGTCATCATATTGTCATATTTGCGAGCCATCATTTCACGAATCGATAAGGGTAGCGCGGAAGTGTGTGTTTGCTGAGCATGTGTCATCAGAACGACACCAGTCTTTCATCAAAGTGTCACATCGATGGCCCATCATTACGCTGATTCCTACGTTTACTTAACCCATTGGAGATTAGCGATATGCTCTGTAGCACCAAAACATTGACGCGGTTACTTATCGCCGGGACAGCAGCGATTCTTGGGGCCGCGAGCGCATTCGCTGGCGTTCAGATCATTAACGGCGCTGGTGCCACCTTTCCTTATCCCATCTACAGCAAGTGGGCAGAAGCCTACAAGGCGAAGACCGGCATCGGCATGAACTATCAGTCGATCGGCTCGGGTGGCGGCATCAAGCAGATCAAGGCGCGCACGGTCGATTTCGGCGCTTCCGACAAGCCGCTGAAGGTCGAAGAGCTGAACGAAGCCGGTTTGATGCAGTTCCCGATGGTAATGGGCGGAGTCGTGCCGGTACTGAATGTGAAGGGCATCAGCAGCGGCGCGCTGAAGCTCAGCGGGCCGGTACTAGCCGACATCTTCCTCGGCAAGATCAAGATGTGGGACGATCCGGCTATCGCCAAGCTCAATGCCGGGATGCAGCTACCGAAGGAGCCGATAAACGTCGTTCATCGCTCGGACGGTTCCGGTACCACCTACATCTTCACGCATTACCTGTCGCAAGTGAGCGCTGAATTCAAGCAGAAGGTCGGCAACAGCACGTCCGTGGCGTGGCCAGCGGGTGTAGGAGGCAAAGGCAATGAGGGCGTCGCCAATTACGTGCAACGCTTGAAGGGCACAATCGGCTACGTCGAGTATGCCTACGCCTTGCAGAACAAAATGATCTATGCGCGCTTGCAAAATAAGGCCGGGAATTTCGTGAAACCAGACAGCGAATCCTTTCAGGCCGCGGCCGCCGGCGCCGATTGGGCGGGAACGCCGGGGTTCCGTGTGATGTTAACCAATCAGCCCGGCAGCAACAGTTGGCCCATTACCGGCGCCACCTTTATTCTGGTCTATAAGAAGCAGGAACGACCGGAGATTGCGCAGGAGGTACTGAAGTTCTTCGATTGGGCATACCATCACGGCGGCGACATGGCGTCGAAGCTCGACTATGTGCCGATGCCGGAGAGCGTGGTAAAGCTCGTCGAGCAAACCTGGAAGAAAGAGATTACGGACGTTAGCGGCAATCCTATCTGGACCGTCAGCACGGCCAGAAAGTAAGATTGCCCTGTCCTCAACCTGTGCCGTTGCGGGGTCTCCCTTACGGGAGCCCCACTATGCTTGTAAAGAATGGCTAGCTCAGATGCCAACCTACCCGCCGCAGCGGCCGAGCTCGGTAGCTCTTATGCGCGCCAGCGCCTGTTGGACCGTTCCTTTCAAACTGCCACGCTCGCGTTTGCGAGCTTCGTGCTACTACTACTCGTCGGCATCATCGTTTCGCTTTTCATAGGCGGTTGGCAGGCGCTTTCAACCTTTGGCCCGGGCTTCCTCGTTTCGTCGGCATGGAATCCAGTCACCGATCAATTCGGTGCGCTGGTTCCGATATACGGGACACTCGTCACCTCGCTAATCGCGCTGCTTATTGCTGTTCCGATCAGTTTCGGTATCGCTTTGTTTCTCACCGAGGTCGCTCCTCCTTGGCTGCGCCGACCCATCGGTACAGCCGTTGAGCTGTTAGCCGCCATCCCGAGCATCATCTACGGCATGTGGGGTCTGTTCGTCTTCGCTCCCATCATGGCGAACTATGTTGAGCCGTGGTTGCAAAGCCGCTTCGGCGACATCGCCATCATAGGCGCTCTGTTCCAGGGTGCGCCGCTCGGCATCGGCATGTTACCGGCCGGTATCATCCTGGGCATCATGATCATTCCTTTCGTCGCTGCCATTATGCGCGATGTGTTCCTGGCAACGCCGAGATTCCTGAAAGAGTCAGCGTATGCCGTCGGAGCAACGACCTGGGAAGTGGTGTGGCGTGTCGTCGTGCCTTATACGCGCGTGGCCGCAGTCGGTGGCATCTTCTTGGGCCTCGGCCGCGCCTTGGGTGAGACCATGGCGGTGACATTTGTCATCGGTAACGCACAGCGCTTGGACGTTTCATTGTTTGCGCCCGGCAATTCTATCGCCTCGGCGCTGGCAAATGAGTTCACCGAGGCAGTCACCGATATGCACACCTCGGCGCTTATGGCCCTGGGGCTGGTACTGTTCATGATCACTATGATTGTGTTGGCGGGGGCAAAGCTGTTGCTGATGTCGCTGGAGCAGGGCCATGGCGGACGCACATAGCATAACGTCGAGTGTCGATTGGCGTTACCTGAGGCGTCGCTCGCTCAATCTGTTCAATCTTTTCGGCTCGGCCCTAGCCACGCTCTTCAGCCTGTTTTGGCTCATCTGGATCCTGTGGGTTACGCTGAGCTACGGCGTGTCGGCGTTTGACTTGACCCTTTTCGTCGACGGAACGCCGGCACCCGGCAGCGAGGGGGGCCTCGCGAACGCCATCGTCGGCAGCCTTATCATGGTGGCGTTGGCGACGTTCATCGGTACGCCCGTCGGCATTATGGCCGGAACCTACCTTGCGGAATTCGGGCGCAAGGGGTTGATCCCTGGACTCATTCGCTTTATCAATGACATCCTACTGAGCGCCCCTTCCATCGTTATCGGCTTGTTCGTTTATGAGATCGTAGTGATTCGCGTCGGACACTTCTCCGGGCTTGCCGGGGCGCTCGCGCTTGCGATCATCGTCCTGCCGGTGGTGATTCGTACGACAGAGGAGATGCTGCGCCTCGTACCGAACACGTTGCGCGAGGCGGCACTTGCGCTCGGTGCACCGCGCTGGAAGGTGATTACGCTGGTCGCTTATCGCGCGGCCTTGAGCGGTATACTAACGGGAGTGCTGCTCGCGGTCGCCCGCATCGCCGGTGAAACCGCGCCACTCCTTTTCACGGCACTGAACAATCAGTTTTGGAGTACCAATCTAGTTCAGCCGATGGCGAATCTGCCGGTGACAATCTTCCAGTTTGCCATGAGCCCGTATGCCGAGTGGCATGCGCTGGCGTGGGCCGGTTCATTGCTCATCACGCTCGGCGTGCTTGCACTAAGCATCGTAGCCCGCATGCTGTTGGCGAAGGTCCGGACGGAAGGACCCTAATGATGAAACTCTCCAACGGCGTGAACATCGCGAGCAAGATTCAGGTGCGTGACCTCGATTTTTACTATGGCCAATCGCTGGCGCTGAAGCACATTAACGTTGACATTGCTACTAACATGGTGACCGCGATTATTGGTCCGTCGGGTTGCGGCAAGTCGACGTTGCTGCGCACCTTCAATCGCATGTATCAGCTCTACCCAGATCAGCGCGCCACCGGCGAGATTCTCCTTGACGGCGATAATATCCTGTCACCCGGTGCCGACGTATATCGCCTGCGCGCACGAGTCGGCATGGTGTTCCAGAAACCTACACCGTTTCCCATGTCCATTTACGAGAATATCTCCTTTGGCGTGCGCCTCTATGAGAAGCTGCGGCGCTCGGCGATGGATGAGCGCGTGGAATGGGCGTTGCATCAGGCAGCGCTGTGGGACGAAGTCAAGGACAAGCTGAACCAGAGCGGCATGAAACTCTCCGGCGGCCAACAGCAGCGGCTGTGCATCGCGCGCGCTATTGCCGTCAAACCCGAGGTGGTGTTGTTAGACGAGCCGGCCTCAGCGCTCGATCCGATCTCAACGCTCAAGATCGAGGAGCTGATCTACGAGCTCAAACAGAACTACACTATTGTCATTGTCACACATAACATGCAACAGGCGGCACGCGTCTCGGACTACACCGCCTTCATGTATCTCGGCGAATTGGTCGAGTTTGGTGACACGAACACGATTTTTACCAACCCTGGCAACAAGCAAACAGAGGATTACATCACCGGTCGCTACGGCTGATCGGGGCAGGCGCAATGGAGCCGATTCATACGCACATCTCACGCCGCTACAACGCCGAGCTCGAAGACATACGCTCGCGCGTGCTGCACATGGGCGGTCTTGTAGAGCAACAGATCGACCAGGCGATCGATGCGCTGGTCAATGCCGATACAGCTCTTGGCGAGAGCGTGATCATGAACGATACCAAAGTCAACGAGATGGAGGTAACGATCGACGAGGAGTGTAACCAGATCATCGCGCGCCGACAGCCGGCCGCCGGAGACCTACGGCTGATCGTGGCGGTGATCAAGACTATCACCGATCTCGAGCGCATCGGCGATGAGGCGGAGCGCATTGCCCGCATGGCTGTGCACCTGGCGCAGGAGGAACGCCCGAAGAACAACTATGCTGAGGTCCAGGCGCTCGGGCGACATATACGCCAGATGCTGCACAATGCCTTGGATGCATTCGCACGCGTGGATATCGAGGCGGCGCTCGAGGTAGTACGGGAGGACCTCCGCGCCGATCAGGAGTACGGCGGTATCATCCGCCAGATGATCACCTTCATGATGGAAGATCCGCGCACCATCTCGCGCGCACTCAACGTCATCTGGGCAGCCCGCTCGCTCGAGCGCATCGGCGATCACGCACGCAACATCTGCGAGTACATCATCTATCTCGTCAAAGGTCGCGACGTGCGTCACATCACCATCGAGCAGCTCGAAGAGGACGTACTCGGCAGGCGAGTTGGTCGCAAACCGTCGCAGCCAGAATAAACTGTCGCCGGAGCGTTTTCTCTTTACCGGTCCTTGTGCGCCTCTACTTGGATGCGTAGCGTGACATCGTCACCGTTACGCGGGATGCCGTACTTCATACCGAAGTCCGAACGCCGGATGTTGCCAACGAGGTCAGCACCGCATACCTCTATCTTTAGGCGTGGATGGGTCGTGCAGCCCATGCTGTTCACCGTCAGTGTAAGCGGCTTGGTGATACCGAGCAGTGTGAGGTCGCCCTGCACAGTTGTTAGCGTGTCCTGAGTGAAGTTAAAGGATGTGGATTGAAAAGTGATCTTCGGAAACTTCTCAACGTTGAAGAAATCTGCGCTGCGCAAGTGGTCGTTAAACTTTGCGTGGCCGGACTCTACGGATGCCGAATCCACCTCGATTTGAACGCTCCCTGTCTTCGCCTCGCGGTCCCATGTTAGTTTCCCCGTCGTTTTGGTGAATTTACCGCGCAATACGGAAATGCCGAGATGGCTCACCTCCCAGTTCGGGTACGTATGGTTTGGGTCGATGGTGTAGCTGGCCGCGTAAGCCTCCCCGAACAGGGTAATAGCCGCCAGCATAACGACGATACGTCTCATTGATCCTCCTGTTGGCCTGTCTTGTGCGATTAGCATTGAATGCGTTGCACTGGAACTGCGCCGATCACGGCAGCAGCAACAAGCGGTAACGCAGCTGTACTTCATCGGCGACCACTTCTGTGTCGCCCCATACACCACCGCCAATGTTGAAATCGAGGCGTTTCAGGGTGTACTGACCAGCCAGTTGCAGCGTTCCACCCGCCAACCGTTTTATCGCGAAAGGCAGTGTCGCAGTTTTAGCGGTGCCCTTGATCGTAAGGGTGCCGATGGCGGTATAGTGATCTGCGTCCACGCGGTTCACCGAGGTCGAGACAAAACTCGCCGTCGGGTACGTCGTCACGTCGAGCCAGGTTTTGGTCTTAGCCTCTTCGTCAGCATCGTCGGCGCCGGTGGCGATGCTGTGCATATCGATCTCGATGTTTGCACGGCTCGTTCCCGGCTGCTCCGGATCGAACTCGAGAGCGACTTGAAAATGTTTGAAGGTACCGTCGACCGGCACATTCATTTGCTTGCTGGTGAAGGTGAGCTCGCTCTTGGCATAGTCTACCTTCCACTGGGTCGCTTGGGCCTGTGCCGCGACGGCAAGCGATATCATGCCGACACCGAGCAACCACCGGAGCATGCGTGGGATCAAGGTGTCCTCCAACGAACGCGCACAAGCGGCAGCATGCTGCGTAGTACCTGGTCGCGATCGATAAAATGGTGCTTGAGAGCCGCTACCGCATGCAGGCCGACAGCGACCAGCAATGTTTTATTAAGTATGTAGTGCACGGTCTTTAGTGCCTCTCCCAACGGCTTGTTCTTCGCGACCAAGTCAGGCAGCTGCCAAATGCCGAGATAGACCGTGGGAAATCCGAGGGCTGAGCTCATGACCCAGCCGCTCAAGGGAATGGCGAGCAACAATACGTAGATAAGCCAGTGCATTAAGTGGGCAGCACGACGTTCCCAAGCCGGCATGCGCGCGGGGTACCCGGGCTGCACATTCATCATGCGCCAGCCAAGGCGCACGATCACCAGGAAAAACACCGTGACTCCGATCCATTTATGCCAGGAATAGAATTTGAGCTTTTGCGGGCTTACCGGTAGCTCCACCATCGTCAGACCCAGGCCGAAGGAGCCGAGCAGCAGCAGGAAGGTCAGCCAGTGCAGCAGACGCGCTGGTTCGCCGAACGATTGGGGTGTGTTAAAGACAGACACGAGATCAAGCGAGAATCGAAAGAAGTCTCCTTGCGGGGCTAAGCCGCTTGGCCATTAGACTATTTGTGTGTGAATCAGTTTCGCGAGACCCGACGGAGAGCTACGGGTATAGGCATTGCCCAGCGCACGGCAGCAGGTGGAGCAAAGGCAGCTGGTGGCCCGTCTCCGTGGGCGCTGCGCGGCGGCGTGTTCGCGATGATTGTTGCTACGGTTAGTCCGGTTCCGTGATCTTCGTTTCGTCCCTTTGTGGGGGCCAACCGCAGGCCACGCCGGCGGCAGAGACCGCCCCGAGTAACGCTCGATACTCGATCGCTTCCTGTTCGGTGGTGAACGGACCTTCGGGGATAATCGGTGTTTCGATATACCAGCCGTCGCCCTCAACGTGGTAGACGCGCGGTTCGCTGCTCATGACACTCCTCACCTAGTGATGCTCTTTGTTTGGATACTGAACTTCTGCAGGTGAGCTAACTACAGAGCCAGGTACCGACCAGTTTTACGCAATGCCAAGGTTCATGCAACGGGGACGGCTGCAAAAAGTTTCGAAACCTGCCCATTGTTGCGGCGCAAGGTATGCCCCGTCACGGCTCAATCGGTGGCGTTCGGATAACCTACGCCCGTGCGCTCACGGAAAAACAAGGCGATCAGCAAAGTGGCAGCAAGCACAAAAGCGCCGGTGAGCAGCCAACCAAACGCGTAGCCGCGGGTGAGGTCGACGATCACGCCGAAGATCGGTGGGCCCAGTGTTGCCCCCGCGGCGGTGAAGATGCGGTTATAGCCGACAGCCGTAGCCGCCAAGCGCGGCTCCGCCGCTTCCACCACGATGGTCTGTACTAAGGCAACATAGCCGGGCACGGTCAGGCCAATAATCACCGCCAGCACTACCCCGAGCCAGACCCCCCAACCGGGCGCGAGCGCGGACATAACGACGAGCGCAAGGGCACCGATGCTGCCGATCATGATTAGCACAGGTTTGCGCCAACCGCGAAATAGATAATCACTGACTACGCCCCAGCTGAGCCGCCCGACAGCACTGGCCGCTTGACCTATACCGAGACAGGCCGCCGCCAATGGCTGGCTCGCCTGCAGAGCCTCACGCATGAATAAGGTGATGTAAGCGAAGAAATTAAATTGCCCTGCCTGGTAGATACCAGTAGCAAGATTAAAAACGGTGAGATTGCGGTCTGCGAGCACAGCGCGTATATCCTCCAGCATGCCGAAGCGCACGGCGCGCTTTGTCCCGCGCGGCCAGCTTGGCAGCGATGCGCAGGCTGTCGCTGCCAGTAACGCACAGCCGGCTATCACCCAAAGCAGTCTGTGCCATTCGATGAGCGCAGCTAGCGCACCGATGCCGGCGCCAATAATGCCACCGAGCGGAACGCCGCTTTGCTTTATGCCCATTGCTGTGCCCCGGCGCTGCCTCGCGAACCAGTCGAACACGCCTTTGCTGGTGGCCGGATTGACAAAGCCGTAACCAAAACCGGTTAGCGCCATCGCCGCTACGGCGACAGCAAAAGCATTGGCTAGGCTCATCAACGCAGAGCCCATGGCGACAAGCAGCATGGCCAGCATAAGCGCTCGGCGAACGCCGATGCGATCGATAATGCCGCCAATTGGCAAACCGAAAATGCTTTGTGTCGCAGAATAGGCTGAGACTAACAAGCCGAACTGAGTCGCGCTCAATGTCAGATCCTGGCTGATGAAGAGACCCATGGCGGCGACGGCAGGAAAAGTCATAGCTCCCACCGCATGTGCCAGCGTCAGCACAGTCAGCGTCGCCGCCCAACGAGCGCCCGACGCTTCGGTAGGATCACCCTGCGACGCTGGCGTCATGCGTGGGGTTGAGCGCTTGCTATCGTGTCAGCTTGGCGGTAACGGGTGGGTGATGATGACATATTCTGCAACGGGCTGACCGCCAATCAGGTGTTCCTGGATGATGCGTTCCAGCACCGGCGGTGTGCAGCCACGATACCAAACACCGTCTGGATAAACGACGGCCACTGGACCCTGTTGGCAGATGCGAAAGCAATTGGCCTTAGTGCGATACACCGCACCGCTTTGTGCTAGGCCGAGCTCGTTGAGTCGCCGTTTCAAGTACTCCCACGACTCGAGGCTGAGCTTCTTTGGTGAGCACTTGGGTTCGGTCTGGTCGGCACACAAAAATATGTGACGCTGCACGTTGCGGATCTTCAGCTCATCGACCTTCTGCGCCATTAGCGCGTCACGATCCGGTTTCTTGCTATCGCCCACAGCTTGTTCCTGTCCCCTAAAGGAATCCTAGTATCCTGAAAAGCACGGCGCAAATAAACTCCGTATCGCGATTTCTGCGTCACCCCAGAAGATGTGACAATTTGCACGAGTCTGTTTATGCTCTGCGGCGCAGCTCCCATACACAAGCCATATGCCTGCTAGAACACCCGCAATCATGTCTCTTCTTCGAGCGGAGCTGCCGCTGTGGTTCAGTATCATAACGGCGGTACTGTTTGCGTTATTTGGCGCCCAATGGTTAACGGGTTTCGCCAACGTGGCCTGGTTGCTCCTGATGTTCGTTTGGCTCTTTCTAGCGATTCTCTGGTCAGCCTTCGCCGTGGTGCGACACGCCGACTGTCTGGCGATTCAGCTAGGCGAACCCTACGGCACCCTGATCCTTACTCTGTCGGTTATCAGCATCGAGATAATGATGATTGCGGCGGTGATGATCACCGGTGTGGATAAGCCCGCGCTGGCGCGTGACACCATGTTTTCAGTGCTGATGATCGTGCTAAATGGGATGATCGGTGTGAGTTTGCTGGTGGGGGCGCTGCGTTACCGGGAACAGCAGTACAACCTGCAGGGAGCGAATGCCTTTCTCGCGGTAATTGTGCCTTTGGCCATTGTTGGGTTGATACTGCCTAACTATACCCAGGCCTCGGCCGGTCCGACGTTTTCGAAGGCGCAAGCACTGTCGTTGGTGCTGATGACTGTCGGTATCTACGCCGTGTTCCTGTCGATTCAGACTGTGCGTCACCGCAGCCATTTTACCGAGCCCCCAGTCGATTCATCTTCGAAAAACGCGCTGCCGAGAGCGCACCATGATGGCAAGCTTTTCCCGCGCTCAGTGCCCTATCACGGGATATTGCTGCTGTGCCGTTGGTGTTGCTTTCCAAGAAGCTGGCCCTACCCATTGACCACGGCATCACTGTATTAGGGGCGCCGCCTGCGCTCGGCGGTTTTATGGTTGCTGTGCTCGTCCTGTCCCCTGAGGGGCTGGGCGCGATACATGCGGCGCTGGCTAACCAGCTGCAACGTGCGGTAAATATCTTCCTCGGCTCGGCTCTGGCGACGATCAGTTTGACAATTCCGGCGGTGCTTGTAATCGGGCTGGTCACGGGCGAGCCTGTTGTCCTAGGTCTGGAGCCTGAAGAGGCGGTAATGTTGATCGCAACCTTGATGGTGAGCATCGTCACTTTTGGCAGCGGCAGGACTAACGTGCTGCTAGGTGCCGTGCACCTGTTGTTGTTCTTTACCTATTTCATGCTCATTTTCGATTGACTGGTTTACAAGACTAGAAGCCCATCAGGCGGCACTAGACACGAATTGACGCGATGGTTTTCTTGTGTTGCCATGCTTGGTCTCGAGGACTTAAGACAGACGCAAGCGTATTGAAACCATGAAAATCAAGAGACGACTTCCGCTGTTTCGAATAACGTACCTAGTGAGCGTGCTATCGGTGGCATTCGTCGCCACTTCGGCGCAGCCCGCCGATGTCGAGCCGAAAGCTGATCAAGTGTTGCGCAAAGCAAGCGACTTCCTCGGCACACTGAAACAATTCAAGATCGACGCTGATAGCACCAGCGATCATTTGCTGTCCACCGGCCAGAAGTTGCAGCACGCAGAGGGTGTTATAGTCTCGGTGCAGCGGCCTGATCGGCTACGCGTCGATATCAAGGGCGAGCGTCGCAATCTCCAACTCATTTACGACGGCAAGAAGGTTTCGCTTTTGGACACGACCCGTAACTTGTATGCACAAACGGCTGCCCCTGCGACGATCGACGCAGCCCTGCATCATGCTGTCGATAACTTCGGGATAAGGCTACCCTTGTCCGACCTGCTTTATACGAACAGTTACGCAGTTCTGAGCGAGAATGTGGAATCCGGTTTCTATGTCGGTAAGAGTGAGGTACGTGGCGTTAAGACCGATCACCTGGCGTTTAGAGCCGATGAGGTGGACTGGCAGGTCTGGATCGAAGACAGCCGTACGCCGTTGCCGAGGAAACTGGTTATTACGCTCAAATGGATGGCGGCTGCCCCGCAATACACGGTGTGGTTGTCGTGGGACTTGTCGCCAAAGTGGTCTGATAATCTTTATACATTCGTGCCGCCCGCTAACGCACGAAAGATCGATTTCTTACCTGTCCAACAAAACACACCCCCAAAACGGTAGCGAGGAGCCTGCACATGAAATACGCCGATTCTCGTTCGCAACTGATGCAGCCGTTCAAGCTCTTGTCGGCTTTAGCGGTAGTCGTTGGCGCTATGGCGGTGACAACAATGGACAGTTGGATAAATGACGCGCAGGCGCGCGGCTTAAGTGCTTACGGCCGCGGAGCTTATGTGCGCCCCTACCGGCCGATAGATACCGTGGGTCGGTATCAGCAGGTCGAGCATCCGGCCGCCGTAGGCTACGCGGCCGGTCAGCGCGCTGCCTACAACACGGCCGCTGCAGTGTTGCCGTACCTGCCCGATAACTGTTCGATCGAGGATGACAACGGTACGATTTACAACTGCAATGGCCTGTACTACCGGCCGTACTACCAAGGCACCGAGGTGAATTACATGCTCGTTAACCCGCCTCAGTAGTTACGGTCTTAGCCGAGTTCATTTAATCTGCCAGTGCTGTAGGATCTGGGCGCGTTCTGTCAGCAACGAGGCGACGAGCCCGGCGACCACCGCCCAGAAGGCCGAGGTGATACCGGCAAAGGCGAATGGCGTGGCCGCTACGGCAAAGGCCACGACGGCGCCAAAACGCAGGTGCTCAGTGAATGCCTTTGTGACCGCGTCCTGAAACGAGGAAATGATGGCAAGTCCGGCGAGCACGAATATGTAGGACTTCGGCAAGATGCCCAGTAATGAAGCAACGGGCATAGCCGCGACGGCAAGGAAGAGAGTCAGAGCGGCAGCGATCAGATTGGCCCAGTAACGACTGGCAAGCGGGCCAGCCTCAGGCGAGGCTAATATCGCCACCCCTGTGCGCGCAACGATTGCCGGATGTCCGCCGAACAAGGCGTTGATGATGGAATTCACGCCGAGCGCAATGGTCGTGCGATTGACCGGCACACGGTATCCCTGTGCCAGCAGAAATCCCAGTCCCTGCACGTTACCGAGTCCCATGGCGAGCACCAGCATCGGCACACTCACGGCGAGAACTGCCGGCAACGAGAAACTCATTTCGGGCACAGTAACGATCGGCAAGCTCCAAGCGATGGATGCCGGCGTAAACCGTTCGGCGACGTAAACGGCGACGCCTCCAGCGGCCATGGCCAACCCCACCGGCGGTACGCGCGGGTTGGCGATAAGGCGTCCGACCAAATAGGCGGCCACCGCACTACCGGCCACGATGATGTCTTCAACCGTGGCACTGACCAGCCGCGTGACATAACCGAGTATGCTGCCGGCGAACATGCCCATGACGATCGGTAGCGGCAACCATCGCATGATGTGCGCCCCGACCCCGAGGAAACCCAATACCACGATCAGCGCGCCCGCAATCAAATTGGCGCCGACCAGTTCCGCGTAACTGAATCGATCAGTCAGGGTACCGAGATATATCAATCCGGGGATGGTCCAGGTGATCGGTAACGGCTGGCGATAGTAAATGGACAGTGCCACCGAAGAAAGCGCGCCGGTAAACCAGATAATGAAGATCCAACTGGAGGTTTGTGCAGCGCTCAGGTGCAGCTGCTGCGAGACGGCGATATGTAGTGGCACGGTCCCGAATGCGTACCAGACGAATGCCGTAAGGCCAGCCCATATCGCGGCAGTATTGAAGTCGCGCCAAATCTTGGAACGCGCGCCCGCGATCGCCGTTTGCGCAGTGGTTGTTTGCATGGCGCTTATCGCAGCTCGGCTGTTTCAGATCCGCCGAAGCCATTGGCCCTAGCCGCGCGCCGCGCCCACGCTTCGGCATCGGCTATCGCGGTCACGTCGGCGCTCACCGATCGCCCGCCGACAACGAACTCTGTATCCAACTGCCAATCGAGCAAGGCTATCGCTTCGGTGAAACCGGCATCGCGTTTGCTTACGACGATTCTCATAGCAGCTCTCCTATTGTCAAACGCCGACCGCGGCATAACCCAGTTCGGAGAAATCGGAACCGGAATGCTGCTCGCGCGGCCGGGCATTTTGAAGCAAGTGCCGCTGTATGGCGGCGTTCACGAACTCTACATGCGTCAGCGGAGCCATGTGCCCGGCACCCGGCACTGTCTGCAGATGGGACTCAGGGATAGCGTGGCTGAGAAGCTCGGCAATGCGCTGCGTCGGTGCGGGCGTGCGTTGGCCGCGAAGAATCAACGCCGGGGCAGCGATGTTACAGTAGGCTGACAACGGCGTGTCTTCGGCGGTGGTTGCATAGAAATCAAGCGCCACCTTGGGTGTGCGCACCGCCAATGCCGCACGTTTGTCCTCTGATAAGCTTTCCCATGTGCCGTTACCGTTCCAGTAGTCGATGAACCGCCCCATGCCACCCCAGTAATCGCCACAGGCGACACATTGGCGCACGAGATCGCCGATGCGGCGAACTTCGTTGTAAAGCTTGGTCCCTTCCGTGTCGTGCGGCAGGAGATAGAACGCCACAGGCTCGATCAGTGTGAGGCTTTGTAGGCGAATGTGAGGCGCGAGCGCGAGCTTGAGCGCGACGGCACCGCCGTAGGAGTGGCCGACGATATGCACAGGCTTGTCGTTGTTCCCGAGCAATCTGCCGACGGCGTCGGCCTCATCCGCCAACGTGAACGGTCTACGTCCGGGCCAGTCTACGCTCGTGCCATAGCCATAGAGATCGGGCGCTAGCACCTCGAAGTCGTTCTGCAACAAACCGCAGAGCGAGCGCCACTGAGCGCCCGAGCTGGCGGAGCTGTGCAACAACACCACCGTCTCAGCTTCACTATGAGCGAAGGTCATGCCGATTGTGTTTGCTTGAAGCGTGCGCACCTTACGTTCTCCTGTCACGTCGACGTCGCTGTACTGTGTTACCTTTTATGCTAGGTTGGCTTGGTTTCTATCTCTTTTCCGGTGCTGGCCGTTTTTGTTTCAATTGTTTCCGCCCTTCTGTCGCTTCAATACGCCACGCTTGCGCTCAATCCTGTACGGACCAGGCCGATAGCCTCGAAAGCTTGGCGGTCGTGGATAAGCCGTTCAGCGCCCAAGGGATCTCGCCGCGATGCAGGCCGATATCTTTCAACGTCGCCGCATTGAGTGCTTGCAGAGCCCGCCGGTAGGCACTGCGCTCTCGCTCCCGAGCGATGGCGTTATAGCCGATGTGCAGCGCACGCCAGGCATAATGTGCGCCGATGTACAAGGCTCGACGCAAACCCGCTGCCGCGCCTCTAAGCGATCGACGCCACTGCAGCGCCTGCACATGTCGCCCCAGTTTCTGATATTGCTCGATGTTCAGGGAGTACTCGATTGGGCGTTGGCGCCCAGCGATTTCAGCCATAATGGTTGCCGTTAACATATCTGCTTCCTCAGAGTTAGTTGTGGTCCTGTCATATCGCTCTGCAATCGTTGATCAGTATCCTCGGATGGCATAACAAGTCCGTTATGAAGGCCGCAAAATCCCTGCTGTCGGCGTAAAAAATTCGTAAAATATGCCTCCTGTGTATTGCCGGCGCCGAGCTTCAGACGCGATCAACCAAACCCGGTGGCCTCTACGACCAAATTGACGATCACCGTGCTCGGTGGGGCCGAGGTCAGATCCGGCACGCAACAGGTTCTCACCCTTCCCACGCGCAAGGCCAAAGCGCTCTTGGTCTACCTGGCCATGGCCGCCGGCGAGCCCCAGGCGCGCGGTAAGCTCGCCGCCCTGCTCTGGGACCGCAGTGCTGAGGAACAGGCACGCGCCAGCTTGCGCCAGACGTTGTCGGCGCTGCGCAAGGCGCTGCTCGCGGTCGGTGGCGATATCCTTAAGGTGGAGGGCGAGTCGATCAGCCTGGAGCCGGGTCGCATACAAATCGATGCGCTCGAATTTGCCCGGCTGGTCGGCTCAGGTGATCCTGAAAACTTGGAGCAAGCCGCGGCGCTTTACAAGGGCGACTTCCTGGCGGGCTTTGGCCTGCGGGAAGAACCGTTTGAAGAGTGGCTGATGACAGAACGTGCGCGCTTGCATGAGCTCGCGGTGCAGGCGTTAACGAGACTACTACAGCACCCGGTCGCAGCCGACGCACCCGAGCGTGCGATCGTGCTGGCTCAACGGTTATTGGCTCTCGATCCACTGCAAGAGAGTGCGCACCGTACGCTGATGCGCCTCTATGCTGGACAGGGCCGCGGCGAGGCCGCGTTAAAGCAGTACGAGAGCTGCGTACGCGTCCTGCAGCGCGAGCTCGGCGTGGCGCCTGCGCCTGAGACCGAGGCGCTCTACCGGGAAATCACGGCGCAGCGCGCTGGCGCAACTGCTACGCCAGCACTAGCCGTCGGACAATCAAAGCCCATCAGGGCAGACGAGGACTCTTCGCTAAAGCAGCAGATCCACTTCTGCACTGCAGCGGATGGTGTGCGTATCGCTTATGCCACGACGGGTAGTGGCTCCCCCTTAGTCAAGGCTGCTAACTGGCTGAGCCACCTCGAGCATGATTGGCGCAGTCCGGTGTGGCGCCATCTGTTGCATGAGCTTGCACGTGACCACCGGCTCGTTCGCTACGATCAGCGAGGTAACGGTCTTTCGGATTGGGATGTGGCGGACATTTCCTTCGAAGCCTTTGTGCGTGATCTTGAAAGCGTGGTCGATGCCGCGGGCCTCGATCGTTTCGCGCTTTTGGGAATCTCGCAGGGTTGTGCCGTATCAATCGCCTACGCGCTGCGTCACCCGCAACGGGTGACCCACTTGATCCTATATGGCGGTTATGCACGCGGCTGGCGCAAGCGCGGATCACAAAGCGAGATCGAGCGCGGCGAGGCCTTGCTAACCTTGATGCGGCAGGGTTGGGGACAGGAGAATCCGGCGTTTCGCCAGTTGTTCACTTCGCTGTTCATACCAGAGGGCACGGCGGAGCAGATACAGTGGTTCAACGATCTGCAGCGCATGACTGCCTCACCCGAGAACGCAGCGAGAATTCGCCGCGCGTTCGGGGAGATCGACGTACGTACGCTGTTGCCGCGGGTGCAGGCGCCGACTCTGGTGCTGCACGCGCGTCATGATGCCATTGCGCCCTTTGAGCAGGGTCGCGAGCTGGGCATGTCGATTCCGGGAGCGCGATTTATTGCCCTCGAAGGCCGCAATCATCTGCTGCTAGAGCACGAGCCTGCCTGGCCTCGGTTCCTGGACGAAGTCAGGCGCTTCTTGCGCGAGCCGGTGATACATAGCTCCGAAAGCGGCAAACCCACATTGGCGGTGTTGCCGTTTCGGAACATTAGTGACGATGTGGGGCAGGATTATTTCGCCGATGGGGTCACGGAAGATCTGATCACGGCGTTATCGAGCATCCGCTGGCTGGTCGTGATTGCCCGCAACTCGAGCTTTACTTATAAGAATCAATCACCGGACATTCGTGATGTGGCGAACGATCTCGGCGTGCGCTATGTGCTCCAGGGTAGCGTCCGTAAAGCGGGGACGCGTGTGCGCATCACCGCCCAGCTTCTCGACAGTTCCACCAGCACTACTGTATGGGCCAACCGTTACGACCGTGATCTGCGAGATATCTTTGCGTTGCAGGACGAGCTAACCGAGACCATTGTCGGTGCTATTGAGCCGGAGCTCGCCAGTGCCGAGCGTCAGCGCGCGCGCAGCAAACATCCGAACAACCTCGATGCCTGGGATTTTTATCAGCGCGGACTGGCGCAGCTGTACCAGTACACGAGAGAAAGCCTGATCGAGGCGCAACGACTGTTTGGCCGCGCCATCGAGCTTGACCCCAACCTGAGCCCAGCCTTTTCAGCCTCCGCCGAAGCGTACTACATAGGCTTGGTCTATGGGCTTGCCGATTCACCGGAGGAAAACCGGGCGAAGGCGCTTGCGGCGGCGCGCCGTGCGGTCGAGCTCGACAGCAGTGACGCCGCCGCCCACTGCACGCTTGGCAGAGTCTACTACCTGCGTCGCGAGCACGAGCTCGCAATCCCCGAGCTCGAGATCGCACTTGAGCTTAATCCGAGCTTTGCCTGGGCGCATTACGGTATCGGTGCCGCGCTTGTCTTTACCGGCAGGGCCAGAGAGGCGATCGTGTATCTGCAGCACGCTATCCGTTTGAGCCCGCGCGATCCCTACATGGGCTCGTTCTTGGTGCGTATGGCGGATGCATACCTGTTCATGCACGACTACGAGCAAGCTATCGACTGGGCACGCAGAGCCCTGAGGCAACCGCATTTCCAATGGTCGCGCCACGCGGTGCTGATCTCCGCGCTCGGGCATCTCGGGCGTAGCGATCAGGCGCGGCGGGCGTGTGAGGAGCTCTTACAGCAACGGCCCGGTTTTTCGTTGGCGTTTGTGCGCAAATACCACCTGATTTCGGACCCCGGTGATATGGCGCACTATCTCGAGGGACTGCGTAAGGCCGGCATCGCCGAGAACTGACGTCCCTGTTGCAGCGCAATATTGCCCGGATGGCGTGCTTTTTGCTCCCCTTGGGTCTAATTAATTAATGAGAGGGGTAGCCACGACGGCTACAACTGCGGAGGCGAGTCGCATCGCCCTGCCCGTGGCAAGGAGGCCGCGCAAGATGCAGTGGTTTCAGCTAGGCGCACTACTGCGTCCCCTAGGGCTTCGCGGGCCTGGGGCGACGGGTCGGTGGCGTTCCCACAAGACGGCTGGCGAGAAGGCGTTCCAGGCCCGTGACTATGTTGAAGCCGAGAAGCATTTCTCGGCGGCGCTCAAGCACATCGATGCGCTCGGTACGGGAAACACGCGAGCTGCGGCAACACTCAACAATCTCGCCTTGGCATACAAAAAGCAGGGAAAGTACGGCAAAGCCGAGATCTGTCTGCTGCGCGCCTTACGCATTTACGAAAGCGTGACGCCAGAGCACATACACGTGGCCAGCGTGCTGACCAATCTCGCCGGGCTGTATCACGCCCAAGGCAAGAAGACCGAGGCGGAACCGCTACGACGACGTGCCCGCGCGATTGTCGATGCAGGCATCGGGCAGGTCGCCAGTATTGCCGGCTAACCGTGCCCAGAGATCGTGCTCGCCTGTTCGCGTTATTACCACGTCCGCAAAGTCGCCAGCCTTTAGCCCATTCGCGCTTTCGATGTATACCTTGCCGTCGATCTCGGGCGCATCGGCACTGCTGCGTGCGATTGCGCCGTTGTCACTCGCCTCATCGACCAGTACCGTGACTCGCGTGTTAATCTTATTGCGCAAGATCTCGGCGCTGATGCGTGCCTGTGTCTGCATGAAGCGTGTGTAGCGCTCTTCTTTGACTTCTTCGCCAATGTGATCAGGCAGGGCGTTCGCCGCTGCGCCTTCAACGGGAGAATAGCGAAAGCAGCCGGCGCGATCGATGCGAGCTTGCTCCAGGAACTCGAGCAGCTGCTCAAAGTCATCCTCGGTCTCGCCGGGAAAGCCAACGATGAAGGTGCTGCGCACCGTTATCTGTGGGCACATCTCGCGCCAAGCCCGGATACGCTGCAAGTTATCGGCGGCTGCCGCCGGACGCCGCATCAGCTTTAATATGCGCGGACTGGCATGTTGGAACGGCACATCGAGATAGGGTAGCAGTCGTCCTTCAGCCATCAGCGGGATCAGCCTATCGACGTGCGGATAGGGGTAGACGTAGTGTAGTCGTACCCACACACCGAGCTCGCCAAGCGCCTGCGCCAAAGGCTGAATACGCGAGTGCAATGCCCGGCCGCGCCAGGTGTCGGCGCGACGTGGCAGGTCGATGCCATAGGCACTTGTGTCCTGGGAAATGACGAGTAACTCTTTGACACCCGCATTAACTAATCGCTGTGCTTCCGCCAACACTTCACCCGCCGACCGACTCGCGAGACGCCCGCGCATTGTTGGAATAATGCAAAAGCTGCAACGGTGGTTGCATCCTTCGGAGATCTTGAGGTACGCATAGTGTCTGGGCGTGAGCTTGATTCCTTGCGGCGGCACGAGATCGACAAAAGGATCGTGTTTCGGTGGCAGGTGAGCATGTACCGCCGCGAGAATGTCCTCATACTGCTCCGGTCCGGTGACGGCGAGGACTTGAGGATGCATTTCCAGGATCTTGTCGGCCTTTACGCCGAGACAACCGGTGACGATCACCTTGCCGTTACGCTTGAGTGCCTCACCGATGGTATCGAGCGACTCCGCCACCGCTTCGTTGATAAAGCCGCAGGTGTTGACGACAATCAGGTCCGCGTCCTCGTAGCTCGGCACAATGTCATACCCTTCGACGCGCAGTTGCGTCAGGATACGCTCGGAGTCGACCAGCGCCTTGGCGCAGCCGAGACTGACAAAACCGATGCGTCGCGCATCTGGCAAGTTATATGTTGTAATGCCCATGGCCGGACAATTCTAAGGTATTGTAAAGTCCGGTGGCAGCGGGGCTGCACACGGACAACCTGTAACATGGCCCATTACTAACACGGCAGGCTGGAGGGAACTATGCCGACTCATATTGTCAAATCCATGCTTATTAAAGCTGCCGGTAATAAGCCGAAGATCATCGAGGAATTCGTCGGCCTAGCCAACTCCGGCACGGAGGTTGTGAGCATCGCCCGCATGCGCAGCCCCAGCGGCTGGCTCGAACCCGGCCAGAGACCCGAATTCGATGAGTATACAGTCGTGCTCCAGGGCGCTTTGCGTGTACGCACTGAAGATGGCGTGATCGATGTCGAAGCCGGGCAGGCTGTTGTGGTCGCTCGCGGCGAATGGGTGCAGTACAGCACCCCAGGTCCCAAAGGGGCGGAATATGTCGCGGTGTGTCTGCCGGCATTCTCGCCGGATACGGTGCACCGCGACGATTAGTTGAATGAGGCAACGTTATGAGTAAGCGCCGTCGAATCTGCAATAACACTGTCAAGTGGGTATTGCTGGCATCCCTATCTTGTGCGGTCATACCGACTGCCTCTGCGTTGCAGGGTGAAGAGTTGGCGGGTGTGTGTAGCGATGATAAAGACAAGTTCAAGCAAGGCTTCTGCGTCGGTTACCTTTCCGGTGTCTCAGAAACATTGACCGGCGTGTTGCAGACCTCAGGTATTTGTGCGCCGAAAGACCTCACGATCGAGAAGCTCATTACCACTGTCGCCACCTACTCCAGTAACCACGAAGACAAGCGCCGAGGACCCGCCGTAAGCTTAGTGTGGTCAGCGCTGGTCGACGCATGGCCGTGCCCGGGCATGAAAACACCCGAGCGGTCTGGTGGCAATTCGAAGCCGCAGTGATCCCGGAAGTAGCCTATCAACCGTGCACGAAACGCGTGCCCGTGCGGTCTCTCGGGTCGGGGTCGAGGCCGAGATAGTGTTTGCGCAGCGTATCCCAAAGGGCCAAACGAGACCAATCTGGTGCAGGCAAGGGCATGAGCTCGTCTGACAAAAAGGGGTTTGGCAGAAACACGGTCAGCTGCTGTTCATCGTGACCGTTGTACAGGCGTAATCCCCAACTGTTAGGCGTGCCATCGGTTTGCAGCTGGCGGTAGAGCTCGGCGCGCGCAGTGCGACGATGAGCTGCCAACTCCGGTGCGGTAGGGTGGCTGCGGCTGCCTGTGGTGGCGCCGATGCAGAGATGAAAATGCCAAGTGCCGAAGTCGACCGTGATGTAACCGTCGTACAGCGTCACCTTCTCGGGTGCATTGGCTGCGCGGATCTCCCAGGCCGCCCCCTGAATCAGCGGACCAAACTGGATGACCTGCCAGTAGTTCTCAAACACATCGCGCAGCAATCGGTACAACGTCTGTTCCGAAGTGTCTAGCGCGAACACCTCGAGGGTACCCATGCCGGGTTCGACGACCGTTTTCGGTGAGATCCCCATAAGTGCGTCGCGCGCGTCCCGTATGCCGCCAAATGCAGCGCTTGATGCGATAATGATAGTGAGTCGTTGCTTTATAACATGTGCGTCCTGCGTCGATACAGCCCGCGGCGCATTAAGACGATAATCGCTTGCGCCGCAAGAGAGGTCAACAATCGATGTTTGACAAGAGTGAATCACTGTTTCCGGTCAAGAGGAAATACCTCTATCTGAGCCATTGTGCGGTCGGACCAATGTATGCGCCAGCAGCGGAAGCGGCGAAGCATTTTATCGACACCCATTGTCAACTTGGCCGAGGTCTATTCGCCGAGTACGGTGAAGCACTGAGTTCTTTTCGCGAGAAGGTGGCGCAATGGCTGCGCACCTCAGCGGAAAACATCGCATATGTTAGCAACACTTCTGAAGGCATGAACTTGATTGCGAACGGCTATCCGTTTGCACCCGGTGACCAGATAATCAGCTACGTCAAGGAGTTTCCCGCCAATCACTATCCCTGGGTATTGCAGCAGCGCCGTGGCGTTGAACTGGTGCTCCTATCCGACACCGACGCGGTCGACGGAATGGGCGCGCAGTTGCCGCGTGGTTGGTCAATGCAGGAGCTCGAGGATAAGGTGACGAGCAGAACCCGGGTCGTGGCGCTCAGTCATGTGCAGTTCACAAACGGCTATGCTGCCGATTTGGGAACGCTTGGCGAGTTTTGCCGCGAGCGAGATATCGATCTCATCATCGATGCGGCGCAAAGTCTCGGTGTACTGCCGCTCTATCCGGAAGAATACGGGGTAGCCGCGTTTGTGGCGTCGGCCTGGAAGTGGCTGCTGGGCCCGCGCGGTGCGGGTCTCATGTATACCAGCCCGGCATTGCGCGCCAAGCTCGATCACACGATGGCGGGCGCGGGCCTCATGAAGCACAGGTATGATTATCTCAATCACACCTGGGATCCGGTCGATAGTGCGCAGCGCTTCGAATACAGCACGTTGCCCTGGGAACATTTGCTCGCGATCGATAAGGTAGTCGAGGAAGTGTTCTTGCGTTACCCGATCGAGGCGATACGCGCCGAGGTGCTGCGGCTGCAGGATCGCCTGCTCGCGCGTCTTGACTGCGACCGTTATCTGCCGTTGCTGTTTCCACGCGAGCACCGTTCGGGCATTCTTGCTGTCGATGTGCTGCATGACGGTGCGCTGGTGGAACTGCTCGCAGAGCGCGGCGTCATCATCACCGCGCCAGCGGGACGTGTGCGCTTGGCCCCCCACTTCTATTTGACGGACGTGGAAATGGACAAGGCAGCAGATATTCTCAACGAGACCCATAGCGATGCCCGAAGATCGTGATTGTGCAGTCGTCACCGGGGCTGGATCCGGCATCGGTCGTGCCGTTGCCCTCGAGCTCAGCAAAGAACCATTGACCGTGCTAGCAATCGGTCGGCGATCGCAGGCGCTGGGAGAGACAGCCGTGTTGGCAGCGGGCAAGGTGGTTACCGCGAGCGCCGATGTCACTAGCGATAAAGGGCGCTCGGCCATTCTGGGCAAGCTGAGCGGCGCTAGCCGGGTTAAGTACCTGGTACATGCTGCTGGCATTCTGCCGATCGAGCGGCTGACGGACATTACGGCCGAATCCTGGAGACGCGTGATGACGACGAATGTGGACGCCCGTCTGCTGCTCACGCAAGCACTGATCCCTAAGTTGTGCGATGGCGGACGTGTGCTCTTTATCGGCTCGATGTCGGCAACCAAACCGCGTAAGGGCTCCGCCGCTTATTGTACGGCCATGGCGGCATCATTCATGCTGCACCAATGCCTCAAGCTGGAGCTCGCGCCGTACGCTATCCGGGTGACCAGCGCCGTGCCGGGACCGGTCAATACCATAATGATTCAGAACAGCCTGGCGGCGGATGCGGACGTCTTTCCCGATAGCGCCGAGTACGCTGCGCTTCGTGAGCAAGGAAAGCTGATCGAGCCCAACAGAGTCGGGCAATTCTACCGATGGTTACTGACGCATACGGATGATGAAACCTATAGCGCGCGTCAATGGGACATCCGCGACGAAAGCCATCACAAGTTCTGGCTTGGATCCGACACCTTGTATGCGAACGCGTGACTTCATGAGCTCGCGGGCTTTACCTATAATGACGAGGCGCAATGGCTAACGACAAGCTTCCTACCATCGAGTGCTCGGCAAACGGCCCTTACATCGTCAAAGGCCTTGCGGCATTAAGCAATTCCAAAGGCAACCAATTACCGGTAAAGGAGGCCATGGCGCTTTGCCGCTGCGGCGGCTCGGCCAACAAACCTTTCTGTGACGGCACCCACAAGAAGAATGGTTTCAGCGACGAGAGGCTGTCGAACCGCACGCCAGACCGGCGTGACAGCTATGTCGGCAAGGGCATAACAATCCACGACAACCGTGGCATTTGCGCGCATGCCGGTGCTTGCACCGACGGCTTGCCCGAAGTGTGGCGCAGCAAGCGAGAGCCCTGGATCGATCCGGACGCGGCCGAGGCGCAAGCCATTATCGATACTATCAAGCAGTGCCCGTCAGGGGCGCTCAGCTACACGGTCGATAACGTCGAGCACCGCGATCAGGCGCGCGAACCCGCGATCCTGGTTAGCAAGAACGGGCCGTATCGTGTCACTGGCGCCGTCGAACTTAAGGGTACGCGGTGGGGTCAAGGCGCTTCGCGCGAGCATTACACGCTTTGCCGTTGCGGCGGTTCCAAGAACAAGCCGTTCTGCGACGGGACGCACTGGTATATCAAGTTCAGGGACAACAAGAACTAGACGTCAGGGCCAAACCGTGAGTTCCCCACGCCTGCCCGAGCTTTCGCTGCGGCCTGCGACGCCCGCCGATGCCGACGCTATATGCGCCATCTACAATCAGGGCATTGAAGACCGCATCGCCACGTTGGAGACACGGCTGCGTACGCCGCAGGAGCAGCGGGAATGGCTGCTGTCGAGAAACACTCGCTATCCGGTGATCGTGGCCGAGTGCCGCGATCGTGTTATCGGTTGGGGCAGTCTGAACTCGTTCAATGCTCGCCAAGCATACGATCACGTTGCTGATTTTTCGGTGTATGTCGAACGCTCGCGCCGCGGTCAGGGGGTGGGACGGCAATTGCTGGGTCGTCTCATGCTGCTAGCTCGCGAGCTTGGGTACCATAAGCTGGTACTGGCGATGTTTCCGACTAACATCACCGGGTTGACGCTGTATCAACGATGCGGCTTCAGGGAGGTTGGCACCTATCGAGAACAGGGTATGCTTGATGGCAGGTGGGTGGACGTGCTCATCATGGAGAAGATCCTATAGTTATAGTTCAGGTTCGAAGCTCCGCTGCTTCAGCGAATCCGCGGCACGAACACGAAGTCTCCACCTTTATCGCTGGTCGCTCCGATCACGGAGTAGGCTGGTACGCCAGCCGGCACCGCCGGTTTGACAGTCAAGAAAAGCGTAGCTGCGTCGATGACGGCATCATTCTCCCGCAGCGCTTTCAACAGGGCATCCGCAAACAGCGAGTGGTTAGCGCCGGCGGCATCCGGCACAGGTTGTTGCGTCCCTGAGCTAAGCACGGTGCGCGAGCGTGTCTGCGCCAGGCGTTGTAACCAGCTGTCGCGACTCTCACCTTGTTTACGCGCACTCGCGCGGTAAGGAATAACACCGGTGTAGCACGAATCCGCCACCACCAGAATCTGCGTTGCCTTCATCGCTTTCAATTGATCGCTAACCTCGGCGGTGGCGATCCAGCTCGCTCGATCCGCCGGGTTCGCGTCTGAAGCCCACCAGTATCCCAGTTTGCCCGTCTCGTCTACGTGGCAGCGGCCACTGTAGTAGAGTAGCAGCCGGTCATTCGCGGTCAGCTGCTCACGCAACTGCAGGAGCTCGTTAAAGATGGTCGCCCGTGTCGCGTTGCTCAGCGTTTTTACATTGAAGCCGTATTTTTCTAACAACAGTTGCGCTACTGCCTTGGCATCGTTGGTGGCGGTAATCAGCTGATCCTTCCGCGGCAGTAGGCTGTAACCATCGATGCCGATCAGCAGTGCCTGGTAGTGGCCGAAGCGCTCGCTGCGCCAGGGCACCACGCTGACCTCGCTCGGGTGGCTTTGTTTATCGTCGGGGTTGCGCGCCTGCGAAACCCCCGCGGCACCAACGGCTCCACCGCTGTCGCTTACGGCAATCGCGGGGAATAGGGCGCAACAGAGCGTTATTAGCAGTGTCCTTGCGATGAAGGCCATAGTTGCGTGACCGCGGCTGGGGCCGGCTGTTATCGTTAGGGTCTTCCGCGCTTGGGTAGCAATGATGGATGCGAGTGAACCGATTACCGCCAGTATATCCCGTTGGGCAGCGGGGCTCGAGTTCGAGCAGCTGGCGCCGGGTGCGGTATATCAAGCAAAACGCTTCTTGCTCGACGCCCTCGGCTGCGCGTTCGGCGGCTATGACCAGCACGACGTACAGATCTATCTCGATCTGATGCGTGAGGTCGCCGGCAGCGGCGACGTTACCGTTATCGGCTCCGGACAAAAGGTCGATGCCCTCTCCGGCGCGCTCGCCAATGCGCTCATGATTCGCGTCCTAGACTTCAACGATATCTATTGGAAGCAGGATCCTAGTCATCCGTCGGATATCATTCCGGCGGCCATTGCCTGCTGTGAGCGCCGCAACGTTGACGGCAAAGAGTTGATCGTCGCTATGGTGCTCGGCTACGAATTCGCCATGCGTTTGAGCGAGGCCGCGTTTCCGGGAATCCGCGAACGCGGTTGGCATCATGCGACCCTGACGGCGCTGGCGGCACCGATCGCCGCCGGCCGAGCGCTGCGGCTCGACGCGCAACGCATGCAGCATGCCATCGGTATATCCGGCAGCCATATGGCTACCGTGAGTGGCGTGGTTGCTGGCAAGCTGAGCATGATGAAGAACACGGTCGATCCGCTGGCCGCGCACAGCGGCGTACTGGCCGCGCTGTTAGCTGAACGCGGTTACACGGGTCCTGAGGGCGTAATCGACGGCAAGGAAGGATTGGTGCACGCACTCGGGCCGCAATGGCGGCTCTCCGTGCTTACCGACGGGTTGGGTGAGTCCTGGCGTATCGAGCAGTGCGGCATGAAAGCGTTTCCTACCGAGGCGCTCACACACACGCCGCTTTCCGCCGTGCTGGAGCTGGTGAAAACGCACGACTTGACACCCGAGCGTATCGCCAAGGTGCAGGTTCGTACGCTTGCGCGCGCAGTCGACATCCTTGCCGATCCCACAAAATACGATCCGCGAACCAAGGAGACCGCTGATCACTCATTACCCTACTGCATCGCCGCGGCAATCGTCGACCGCCAGCTGACACCAGCGCAGTTCGCCCAGGAGAAGATCGAGAACCCCTCGATCCGAGCGCAACTCGGCAAGGTCGAAGTCGTTGCGGATGATGAGATCGAAAGGGTTTTTCCTGACCTACAGCGGGCGGCGGTGGCGATCGTCACCACAGATGGCGATCGCTACGACAAGTTACTTGATTACCCGAAAGGCGATTTCCGCAATCCGCTGAGTGACGAGGAGTTAGAGCAAAAATTCGATGCGCTGGCAGGGGCGTTACTGTCGGCACGCGCCCGCGAAGAGTTAAAACATGCCGTTTGGCAGCTCGATCACTTGCAATCGGTCAGTACCTTGATGGACCTCTGCAAGACGGATCGGCAACCCAGCGACGAGTCGCGCTAAGCGTTGGCCAGCGATCCGGAGTGAGCGTGCAGTTTTACCCCAAAGCATGTGCCGCCGCCTTCACGACGATGCAATGACCGCTTGTACGTCCCCCGACCAGCGGCTCGTTTCGCCATTCCGAGTGAAGGTTGTTGTTCTGCTTGTGACAAATGTCACAAGTGCGATTAGCCAGTCATAGCGGGTGAAGTAGAGTTATGGGAAGGCAGTTACGCGCGAATATGTCGCAACCATCATGTGGCAAGATTTTGAGGGAGGTCCGTGTTGCACCGAACCAATACATTGGTGGCCCAGCGTGTCAACGGGTTGCGGGTAAACGCTGCCCGTCTGCGCGCTGATATCGAATTACTGGCAAGTATCGGGCGCACGTCCGAGGGTGCACTTGCGCGTTACGCATTTTCCCCTGCCTATGAAGAGGCGCGCGCCTGGCTGAAAACTCGCATGGCACACGCTGGGATGGCTGTGCGCGACGACGCTGCCGGTAACACCATCGGTCGAATCGGGCCGGATGGGGGGGCCTGTGTGATGGCGGGGTCGCATATCGATACGGTGCCCGATGGTGGCCCGCTGGACGGCGCGCTGGGTGTACTAGCAGCGCTGGAAGTGGCGCGCGTCATCAAGGAAGCGCACATCGAGCTGCCTTTCGCGTTCGAGTGCGTGGCCTTCATCGAGGAGGAGGGACGCTTCCTCGGGCGCATGGGGTCGAAGGCTATGGCTGGCGTGCTGAGGCAAGCGAGCGTGGAAGACGGGATGGATCCGAGTGGCTATAGGCTGACGGAGGCGATGCGCACCGCCGGTTTTGATCCAAGCGCGGCCACTCAGGCGCGACGTCCGGCTGACGACATTTCCGCCTACGTCGAGTTGCACATCGAGCAGGGGCCAGTACTAGAGCAGCTTGGCGTGCCGATCGGTGTCGTCGAGGCGATCGTTGCGACCAGCCACACGCGAATCACTTTCGAAGGCGAGCCCGATCATGCCGGTACGGCACCTATGGATTTGCGCAAAGACGCCTTTACCGGTGCCGCGGAATATGCGTGCCGGGCGAGAGAACTCGTGCTGAAAGAAGGCACCAAGGGACAGGGTCGCCTCACCTTTGGCGTGGTCGATTTAAAACCGCAGGTTGCAAATATCGTCCCGTATCAAGTGCAACTGCTGCAGGATATTCGCGATGTTTCGGACGCGGCAGTTGCAAAGATGGTCGGCGGCACGAGAGCTATTGCCGAGGACGTGGCCAGCAAACACAGGCTCACGGTGCGTCACGAGCATGTGTCGGGAGATACCGCGGCGATCATGTCGGAACATGTGCGCGCCGCCATCCACGAGGTGGCCGCGACGCTCGGGTTACCGACCCACGATATGCCTTCGGGAGCGGCGCACGACGCTCAAATCATGGCGCGCTTAGTCCCCGCCGGCATGATCTTCGTGCCGAGCGCAGGCGGGCGTTCTCATCGTCGCGATGAGCGGACCGATTGGGCCCATCTCGAGCAAGGCGCGAACGTCTTCTTGCACACTGTGCTACGGCTGCTGGCTGACGGTACCGTGCAGAGTTGACCGTCCCCTAGCCGAGGGCTAGCCTAGCGACAGCGTTGTCGCCCCTCAACCGAGGATCGGTTATGGAGTGTCCGCGGTGCCATGCACAGAATCCTGATGACGCAAGTTTTTGCGACGAGTGCGGATCTCGCATCGAGGCTAAGTGCCCAAATTGCGGCGAGCCAAATCGGCCGAGCGCAAAGTTCTGCAGGAAGTGCGGCAAACATATCGCTGCGGTAGCTGATGCTGGCGCTCAGCCGCAAGCAAATTCCAATTCCGAAACCCCAGACCGCTATACCCCCAAGCACCTGGCCGAGAGGATACTCTACTCGCGTGCAGCCATGGAGGGTGAGCGCAAGCTGGTCACGATACTCTTCGCTGACCTCAAGGGCTCCATGGAGCTACTCGCTGATCGCGATCCGGAGGAGGCACACAACCTGCTCGATCCGGTGGTCGAGCGGATGATGGATGCGGTGCACCGTTACGAAGGTACCGTGAACGAGGTTCGCGGCGACGGCATTATGGCGCTTTTGGCACACGAAGATCATGCGTTGCGGGCGTGTTATGCCGCGCTCGACATGCAGGCTGCTATCCGACGCTATGCCGAAGAGGTGCGGCGGCTGTACGGGGTTAAGGCGCAGATTCGGGTGGGCCTCAATTCCGGTGAAGTGGTGGTACGGGCGATCGGCAGCGATCTACGCATGGACTACGCAGCGGTAGGGCAGACCACGCATCTGGCCGCTCGCATGGAGCAACTAGCCGATCCCGGCAGCACGCTGTTGACCGCGGATACGTTACGTCTCGCGGAGGGCTACATCGAGGTCAAATCGCTGGGACCGGTGCCAGTCAAAGGTTTACAGACGCCTGTGGATGTTTACGAACTCATAGGTGCAGGTCCAGTGCGCTCACGCCTCAAGGCCGCCGCTGCCCGTGGTCTGACGCGCTTCGTCGGGCGCGAGACTGAGATCGAGCAGATACGCCAGGCGCTCGCGCGTACCGCCACCGGGCACGGCCAGGTCATCGCCGTCGTTGGTGAGGCGGGTGTTGGCAAGTCACGTCTCGCGTGGGAGGTAATGCATTCGCATCGCACCGAAGGCTGGCTCATGGTGCATGCGAGCGCGGTGGCCTACGGCAAGGCGACACCTTACCTGCCTGTCATCGATTTGCTTAAGGGCTATTTCCAGGTCGAGGATCGGGACGATCATCGGAAGATCCGCGAGAAGCTCACCGGCAAGCTGATGATCCTGGACCGGGCGCTGGAACCGATGCTGCCGGCTTTGCTGGCGTTGCTGGATGTACCGATCGATGATCCCGCCTGGCAGGCTCTCGATCCGCGCGAACGTCGAGAAAGAACGCTTGAAACGGTTAAGCGCCTGCTGTTGCGGGAGAGCCAGGTGCAGCCGCTACTGGTGGTGTTCGAGGATCTGCATTGGATCGACAGTGAAACCCAGGCGCTGCTCGACAGCTTGGTGGAAGGCATTCCGACAACCCGCCTGTTGCTGCTCGCGAATTATCGTCCCGAGTATGTGCAGCGCTGGGGCAACAGGACCTACTACACGCAGCTTCGGCTCGATCCGTTACCACCGGAGAACGCGGACGAGCTGCTGGATGCACTCTTGGGAAGTGATACTAGTCTCGAGCCGCTCAAGCGGCTTCTCATCGAGCGCACGGAGGGAAACCCGTTCTTCCTGGAGGAGAGCGTGCAGACCCTGTTAGAGACCGGGGTGCTCGCGGGTGAGCGCGGAAGCTACCATTTGGCGAAGGCAACCGACGCCATTCGCGTGCCATCTACGGTGCAGGCTATGCTGGCGGCCCGCATCGATCGCTTAGCGGCGGATGAGAAGCGCCTACTCGCGACCGCCGCAGTAATCGGCAAGGACGTACCATTTGCATTGCTGCAGGCTGTGAGCGATCAAGACGAATTGTCGCTGCGCCAGGAGCTCGCACACTTGCAAGCCATGGAGTTCCTGTATGAGACGGCGATCTTTCCGGATCTCGAGTACACGTTCAAGCACGGGCTCACGCATGATGTCGCCTACGGTACGTTGCTCAATGAGCAACGCCGCCAGCTGCACGCTCGCATCGCCGAAGCGATGCAGCGACTCTACGCTGATCGCTTGACCGAGCAGGTAGACCGGCTGGCGCACCATGCTTTTCATGGCGAGCAATGGGAGAAGGCAGTGGGCTTTCTGCGCCAAGCGGGGGTCAAAGCCGCCGGACGCAGTGCCTACCCTGAGGCCGTCACCAGTCTCGAACAGGCGCTGATCGCGCTCGGCCATTTGCCGGAGAATCGCGAGACGCGCCAGCAAGGTATCGATATGCGTTTCGATCTGCGCAGTGCGCTGCAGGCGCTTGGTGATCACGAACGTGTGTTCGATCACTTGCATGCGGCAGAGGTGCTCGCCTCCGAGCTGCAGGATCAAGTGCGACTAGGGTGGGCGTCGGCTTATCTCAGCCAGTATCTCTGGCGCATGGGCGAATTACGTCGAGCCGAGGAAATGGATCAACGCGCACTCGCGATCGCTGCCGCACGCGGCGATTTTGCGCTCGAGGTCGTGGCGAACTTCTTTCTCGGGCAGGGCTACTTCATGATTGGCGATTATCCGCACGCGATCGACCACTGCCGGTGGAACGCAGCGGCTCTCGAAGGTGGGCGCGCCCATGAACGGCTCGGCCTCACCGGCTTGCCGTCCGTGCTGTCGCGCATCTGGCTTGCTCGGTCCCTAGCCGAGCGTGGTGAGTTCGCAGAGGCGATGGAACCCGCGCAACAGGCACTCGCGATTGCCGAAGCCGCTGGCCAGCACTACAGCGTGACTGGCGCCTACCTCGCCATCGGTGAGGTCCAGCTCGTGCGCGGAGACCTGGTTCGAGCGATCCCCATGCTCGAACGCGCGTTCAACACCGGCAAGAGCTGGAATCTACACCTGTTTCTACCGACGACTGGCGGACTGCTGGGCTTGGCGTACACCTTGGGCGGGCGCATCGCCGAGGCCCTGCCGGTCGTCGAGGAAGCCGAGACCCGGGCACCCGAAATCAGGATCTTCAATACACCAACGGCGGCAATCGCTCTGGGCACCGTCTATTTGCTGGCCGAAAAGACAGACGAAGCGTTGGCGATCGCGGCACGTGCCGCCGAGCGCGCCATTAGGTGCGGCTTTCGCGGGGACCAGGCGCGGATCCTCCACCTTCTCGGCGAGATCAGCGCCGGCCGCGATCCGGCCGACGTCGCGGCCGCCGAGGAGCATTACCGTCAAGCGCTCGCATTGGCTGATGAACTGGGCATGCGCCCGCTTGTGGCCCAATGCCATTTCGGTTTGGGCAAGCTTCACCGGCAGGCGACTCACCTGAAACAGGCAGTCGAGCAGTTCCGCGACATGAACATGCCGTTCTGGTTGCAGCAGGCAGAAACGCAGCTTGAGCGGTTGAGGGACGGCAGCCGCGGCCGGTGATTTGCGTTGCCGCGTTGCTGCCCCTCCGACTTCCCGGATCTTACGCAACCTGCACGCTGGCCTCACTCCCCGCTGCCAACATGCGTTCGAGCGCAGCCTGATCGGGACCTTCGAAGGCTGGAGCCTGGCGCGCGGCGATAAGGTTCTCGCAAAGCGTTTGGGTCATGTCCCGCGCGGGCGGCAGATGAGCGCTCAGGACGACTGACGGTTCGAGGCGCCCAACGTTGTTTACGTTGGCGGTAAATTTGCGCTCGTCGACGAACTGGAGCCACGGCGCATCGATGGTTGCCCAGATGCTTTGGCCATCGCGCAGATCCGTCGGCGAAAGGTCGGCGGCGTCCTCCACCGGCTCGGCCAGCAACGCGCCGAAGGAGTCGGCGCTGAACAAAACGCGCGTGCGCGTATCGAAC
>QKEI01000207.1 GCA_003251795.1 Candidatus Muproteobacteria bacterium | reverse complement strand
CTTGGTGAGCCGCCCATACCACAGCACCGAACTCACACTGAAACACGCCGAAGTAAAGCGGGTTGCGTGTGATCGCATACACGCCGTGCGTGACCAGCTGGGTCTGTTTCATATATTGCCCGGTGAACGTGTGCGCCCTGCCGAGCGCGCGCTTGGCCGCAACGATAAACGCCGTGCCACTCGCCACGAATGCAAGACCGAGCCAGTCAACCAGATCCGGTGTGTGCATTGCGATGACGACCCAGCCACAGCACCCGAGCAGAGCGAAGGCGCTGAATTTCATGAGCACTTGCCAGGCCGGTGCGACGAAATCACAAGCACCCGCCTTGCGACGCACGTCCATTCCGTAGCACAGGAACAGACCGCCCAGGATTACGGCTGTGATTTGAAAGAGCAGGAGCGAGCTCATCGGTCACCTCGTGCTGGTTGATGTCTGTAGGTGCATTTGCACGCCGCGTGCCATCACGCTGGAGATCTCAACTATATGATTATTAATGACTTATCTCGGGTGGGTTCGCCCTTAGGCGTCAAACGCCTAGCGTTTCATGTACATGCAGCGTACATTTCATGTAGGTACCCGAGGGCACACCTTATGCGGCAGACCGGTCTGAAGCCGAGCGAGCGCGAGTTCCTCGCCGCGCTCGAGCGCGTCGCTTACGGGAACCCGTTCAGCGACGAACGGGCCCGGTTGATTCGACAGCTCGCGCCCGATGCGACGGAGGCGGAGCTGTTGGATCAGGCAATGCTCGCGCAACGCGTTGCGCCGCGCCTGCGTTCGTTCGCACAGCCCGCCGTGCTCGACCACCTGAGCGGGACGGATCGCCGCCTGGTGGAGGCGGGACTCCTATACGTCTGTTATCACCATCATGTTGAGCTGATCGACGAGCTGATCGAGCGCCAGGCGGTACGTGACGAGGCGCTATCCGCGGGGCGAGTCGCCGAGGCCGTCATGAGCGAGCTAGGCGGTTACGGATTCACCGAGGACGCAGCGACGCACTACTTCGCGCTTTTCTACCAGTTGCGCCGTGCGTTCCGTTTCATCGTGCTTTCGCTCGCAGGCGAATGTGACTCCATGCGCCGGCTACGCCGCGCGCTGTGGGACAACGCATTCACGCACGACATGCGCGGCTACGAGGCAGGACTTTGGAACCGGATGGAGGACTTCTCGACGCTTCTCGTAGGTGAGACCGGTACCGGCAAGGGCGCCGCGGCGGCAGCGATTGGACGCTCGGAATTCATCCCTTACGTCTCGAAGACTCGCCGCTTCGCTGTGAACTTCGCTGCCAGCTTCATCTCGATCAACCTGTCGCAGTTCCCCGAGACGCTAATCGAGTCTGAGTTGTTCGGACACCGGAAGGGCGCATTCACTGGCGCGGTCGAGCACCATGCGGGCCTCTTCGAGCGCTGTAGCGCCCATGGTGCATTGTTTCTTGACGAAATCGGTGAGGTCTCGATTCCGGTACAGATCAAGTTGCTACACGTGCTGCAGGATCGAAGCTTCACATCTCTCGGAAGTCATGAGCGCAAGCGCTTCGCGGGCCGAGTAATCGCAGCCACCAACCGACCGCTAGACGAGCTGCGGGCCACGGGTCAGTTCCGCGATGATTTCTATTACCGCTTGTGTTCCGACATTATTCGGGTCCCGACGCTGCGCGAGCGCATCGAGGAGCGGTCGCAAGAGCTCGAGGACCTTGTGCGGTTGATCGTAGCGCGCATTGTCGGCGATGACAGCGCTGGTTTCGCGGCGCTCGTCATGGATTCGGTCGCGCGGGACCTGCCACGCGACTATCCCTGGCCTGGCAACGTGCGCGAGTTGGAGCAGGCGGTTCGTCGGATTCTGCTCACGGGTCATTATGCGGGCGACGTTGAAAGCCCGGCGGCGAGCGAAGAAGAACAGCTCGCGGAATCAATGCAGGCTGGGCGGTTGAGCGCCGAGGAACTGCTGCGTGGTTATTGCGCAATGCTGTATCGGCGGCTCGGGACGTACGCGGAAGTCGCTGAGCGAACTGGTCTAGATCGCCGCACTGCACGCAAGTACATCGTTGAGCACGCAGCAAGGAACCACAGCGCACCACTGTCGTCCGGCCCGTAGGCAGTACCTCTTGCCGCGCGCTACGGCGTGCTCGTATCCAGAATGACGATCGTCGACTTGAGCGAGGTGCCGCCCGATAGCACACCGCTTGCCGTGCCCATAACACCGACCGCAATAGCATTAGCATCGAGCACATCGCCCTCCTTCGAGAAGATCGGGGTCGTGGCTTGCAACTGCACTTGCACGGTCGTGCCCGCATCGAGACCAGCCTGCGCGGGATCGATGATGAAGGGGAAGATGTCGCTCACCGGCGCACCGTCTGCCGTACCCGTGAGCGCAACGAAGGTCCCTGAGTTATCTACTTCAACGACCAGAGCGTCCACGTCAAAATCGTTCTCCGCATCGTCGTCGGGATCGTCAGCAGGGCTGTCATCAGGCCGAAAGCGTGCGTAGACGATAACGTTATCGTCTGCGACGAGATTCGCGAAGGGAATGGCATCGGCATTTCCATCAAAGATCGCGGTGCCGGCACCCACGTGGACTTCGACACAAAGCCCAGGGTCACTAGTCAAACACAGCTTGAACTCGTCGTCGCCAGGTTCGCCATCCACCGTCCCTTCCAGGCGGATGATCTTCCCTAACGCGCCGGGCTCGAGGATGTTCACGAACACCACAGGGCGAAATTGATACTTGCCGTTACCGGTGCCGACAGCAAGGATCGAATTCTTCGCATCCATGTCGATCTCGATCAAGAGCGTTCCGCCTGGCGTGACGAAGAACATCGTTCGTGGGTTGAGATCGAGCTTGCCGTTGCCAGGCAGGTGGGGATGAAAGGTCTCGATCACGTCCCCCTGATCATTTTTGCGGACGAGCTCGAGATCGCTGAGCGTCAGGCGGACCTTGGCCCACGGACCGGGTGGTACACCATCCGCGATAACGAAGAACTGACTGACCTCGCTCAACTGTAGGAGGTTAAAGGTCTCGTTGCCTTCGAAGATCGTTACCTGATCGGCATCTGACAGCAGCTGGATGCGCGTCACCGTCACGTTGATCTCGTCGAAGTCGGACCCGGGCGCATCCGTGATCGTCACCGCGACCGTGCCGGTTCCGCTGGACACTGAGTCCGAGACGTTCGCGCCCCCGCCGCCCCCGCTACCACCGCAAGCGACGAGCCAGAGCGCCACGCCGAAAACCAAAAATAAGGAAAACCCCGTCCGAATCCTGTTGTTTTGAATCCACATAGCGAACGCCCTCCAAGTAGTTATGCACCCCTATTGTTTGGCGTCCGAGCCCTTTGGGATTTTATTCCCAATCACGTTACCACGTACTAAAGGTCAAGGGAAGCCCCCCTGAGGCGATAGCAACGTCAGGCGTCGTCCTGACAGTTGTGGGAGTTGAAATTGACAACAACCAGCGTTGGGAATAAATTCCCACGCTCGGCCATCCCCGCACGGACCATTCTGTGCCGCCGTGCTTACAACGGGGACGCAAAGGCAGTAGCGGTTCGCCGACACAAGGAAGCGGGCCTTGCCTGCGGTACGGTCAATGGAGGGGCTACATGCTCGTGCGCATCCTGCGGCACTATGTGCCTGTTTCCCTGTTTGCGCTCGGTGCTATCGAGGCGTTCATCTTTTTCTTCGCGATCTGCTTTGGGGTTGCGATCCGATTCGGAGTGAATCCTGCTCCCGACTTGGGAGCGCAGGCAGATTTCCTATTCTCGAAAGCGGCCGTGTTCACCGCAGTGATGCTCGCCAGCCTGACCGCCTTCGGACTCTATAATCGTGAAAGCCAGCAAGGCAGCTACGCATATTACCTCCGTTGCGCCGGCAGCTTTGCCGCAGGCCTGCTCGTCATGATGGTTGTGTTTTTTGCGATACCTGCGTTGGCGCTCGGCCGCGGGGCCTTTGCGCTGGCCATCGTGCTTGCGTTCTCCGGTCACATGGCTGTGAGGGTGATGTTCTTGCGGCTAACTGACGCCCATGCCCTCAAGCGCCGTGTACTGGTTGTCGGTACCGGGCGCCGCGCCGCACGCGTGGTCGAGCTCGAGCGTTTCAACGGTTGTGGTCACCGGTTTCACGTCGTCGGCTATCTGCCCGTAAACGGGAGCCATAACGATGTCGACCCCAGCCTAATCCTCCGTGAAGACGGCTCTCTCGAGTCGATCGCACAAAAGCACCGAATCGACGAGATCATCGTGGGAGTGCGCGAGCGCCGTAACGGTAACGTGCCTATCATCGATCTGCTCGAGCGCAAGATCGGTGGGACCAATGTTATCGATCTACCTACCTTCTTTGAGCGCGAGACCGGTCGGGTGCAGCTCGATAGCGTCGATCCGAGCTGGTTCGTATTCTCCGACGGCTTTCGCAACGGAGGATTGCACAGGCTGTTGAAACGAAGTTTTGATATCTGCCTAAGCAGCGTGTTGTTGCTGGTGATGTTGCCTCTCATGCTGCTGACCGCACTCGCCATCTGGCTGGAAAGCGGCGGACCGCTGTTCTATCGCCAGGACCGCATCGGCATCGGCGGGCATTTCTTCAAGCTGCTCAAGTTTCGTAGCATGCGTACCGATGCAGAGCCGGACGGAGCACCGCGCTGGGCACAGCCGAACGACGATCGCTGCACGCGCGTGGGCAGAATCATCCGCAGGCTTCGTCTCGACGAGCTGCCGCAGTTGATCAACGTGCTGAAGGGAGAGATGAGCTTTGTCGGTCCGCGGCCCGAGCGGCCCGCGTTCGTTGCCCAGCTGTCGCAGCAGATTAAATACTATGTCTACCGGCACGCCGTAAAGCCCGGTCTGACTGGATGGGCCCAGATCTGCTACCCCTACGGGGCATCAGTTGAGGATGCGAAGGAAAAACTGCAATATGATCTTTATTACATCAAGAATCAGAGTCTGTTTCTCGACCTGGTTATTTTCGCGCAGACTGCGCACATCGTGCTGTTCGGCAAGGGCGCCCGTTAATTCGGTAGCGCTCATGCCGAGCATGAGAAATGGGTTACAACCCCGGCGCAAGGCGTAGGGGTCAGTTAAGAGAGCAGAAGCACAAGCGCTTCGGCACCGCGGGTTCCATAGGTGGCCGTGTGGAATCTCGATTCGAAAGGAATTTCGGGCCATGGAGGAGAAGACGATGTGGGAGTTGCAGTGGTTTTTTGCAGTTATGCTCTTAGCAGCTATGGGTTATTTAGGCGTCATTGCCTACGTTTTGTACCGCGTTCGCGCCGATGTTGAACAGAT
>QKEI01000120.1 GCA_003251795.1 Candidatus Muproteobacteria bacterium | reverse complement strand
AAGGACTCAGGACGTGGCTGCACGCTTTCATCGGTCGGTTACGAGCATCTAACTCGACCGAAATCCTTTCACCTGCGCACGGCAACTTGAGATGAACACTACGATGGACCTCAAAGGCAACTGGAACTATCCGACCGTGGTGCGCTTCGGCGCCGGTCGCATCAACGAGCTAGCCGACACCTGTCGCCAGCTCAGCATCAAACGACCGCTACTGGTGACCGATCCCGGCCTCGCGGCACTGCCGATGGTGCGTGACGCGGTAACACGCAACGAAGCGGCCGGCGTGCCGACCCCGACCACGGTATTCAGCGACGTCAAGCCGAACCCGCTCGCACGCAACGTCGAGCATGGTCTCAAGCTTTACCGCGAGGGAAAGCACGACGGTGTCATCGCGTTTGGTGGTGGTAGTGCGCTCGATGCTGGCAAGGTGATCGCCTTCATGATCGCGCAAACACGACCAATGTGGGACTTCGAAGATATCGGCGATAACTGGAAGTCTGCTAACAGCGCCGGCATCGCACCCATCATCGCCGTGCCAACGACCGCCGGCACCGGCTCCGAAGTGGGACGCGCGGCCGTGATCATGAACGAAGCCGATCACAGCAAAAAGATCCTGTTTCATCCGAAGATGTTGCCGTCAATCGTTATCTCGGATCCCGAGCTCACGCTCGGCCTGCCGCCACACATTACGGCCGCAACTGGCATGGATGCGCTGGCTCACTGTCTCGAGGCGTACTGCGTGCCCTCCTATCACCCGATGGCTGAAGGCATCGCCATCGAGGGCATGCGCCTGATTAAAGGATCTCTGTCCATCGCCGTACGTGACGGTAAAGATCTCACTGCACGATCGAACATGATGGCCGCCGCCAGCATGGGGGCGGCGGCGTTCCAGAAGGGTCTGGGCGCAATCCATGCGCTTTCGCATCCCGTCGGCTCGCTCTACGACACGCACCACGGGCTTACTAATGGCGTCGTCATGCCCTACGTGCTCGAGTTCAACCGTGCGGCGATCGACGCGAAGCTGTCGCGCCTCGCCGCGTGGCTCGGCCTAGCCGAGGCGTCATTTGATGCGGTGTTGCAGTGGGTGCTCGACCTACGCAAAGAGATCGGTATTCCGCACACGCTCAAAGAGCTCGGGGTGGACAACCAGCGTATCGAGGAACTCGCACGCATGGCGGCGGCGGATCCGACCGCGGGCGGTAATCCGATTCCCATCGGTGTACCTGAGCTCAAGACGATGTTCGTCGCGGCCATCGAGGGGCGCATGGGCAGACCGAATTAGACAACATGGAGGGAAGTGATGAGTGATGAAATTCTCGGCGGCCGGCGCAAGGCCTTGGAGGAATCGTTCTTCGCCAAACACAACGAAAAACTCCGACGCGCACTGCATGCGCAGGAGGCTGCCAAGGCGAAGAAAGAGGCGCTCGTTGCTGTCTCCGGTATTCGCGACGACACCGTGCTCGAGGCGCTCATTGCGCTCGATATCGGCGCCGACACCGTGGCAGCATTGGCCCTGGTTCCCTTGGTTGAGGTCGCATGGGCGGACAGTAGCATCGACGAGAAGGAGCGCGCCGCTATCCTTACTGCGGCCGCAAAAACGGGCCTGGAAAAAGGCAGTGCCGGCTATCAGCTGCTGCAAAGCTGGTTGGAGGTGCGTCCAGACTCAAGGGTACGCGCCGCCTGGAAGGATTATGTGACCGCGCTTTGTAACACGCTTGGCTCCGATGCCAGACGCGTGCTCAAGGAGACAATCCTGGGTCGTGCACGCCGCGTCGCCGAGGCGGCGGGCGGCTTCCTCGGTCTTGGCAGCAAGGTCTCCAGCTCTGAGCAGGCAATGCTCGATGAATTGGAGCGCGCTTTCCCATAGACAATCGCGGACCCAACAGACACTGATGGCTGTTTCCTACCCGGCACGCGTCAAGCTCGCGCAGCTGCCGACCCCGCTGCAGTTACTTGAACGATTGTCAGCACCGCTTGGTGGACCGCGCCTGTGGATCAAACGCGACGATCTCACCGGATCGGCATTGGGCGGCAATAAAGTGCGCAAGCTCGAGTTCTCCATCGGTGAGGCGCTAGCACAGGGTTGCGACACCTTGATCACGTGCGGTGGCGTACAGTCGAACCACTGCCGCGCGACGGCGATTGCCGGTGCGCGTATGGGGCTACGCGTGCATCTATGTCTCCGCGGTCAACCGGAAGAGATGCCACAGGCGAATCTTTTTCTCGACTACCTCGCTGGCGCCAAGGTGTCCTATGTCGAACCGAAGACATACAACGCACAGCGCGCCGAGCTGCTAGTGGAGCTGCAGCAACGCTATGCGCAGTCAGGCCATAAGGCCTTCGTCATTCCCGCGGGTGCAAGTGATGAGATCGGACTGTGGGGTTACATCGTCGCCTGCGAGGAGCTCAAGGCAGATTGCGCGCGCGCTGGTTTCACACCGGACTATGTCCTTTGCCCGGTCGGATCTGGCGGCACACTCGCCGGCCTGATTCTGGGCAGCGCCCTGTACGAGCTCGGTACGACGGTCACGAGCATCAATGTCGACGAAGACGCCGAATATTTCGTCACCAAGATCCACGCCGACCTGCGAAAATGGAAGGAGCGCTACGGGCAGACGCTGGACGTGGACGCCCTGCCGATCAACGTCATCGAGGGCTATCTCGGGTCCGGCTATGGTAAAGCGGGACCCGAGGTGCTATGGACGATTCGCCGCGTGGCCCGCACAGAGGGTATCATTCTCGACCCGGTGTACACGGGCAAGGCGTTTCACGGCCTGTTGAGCGAAATCGAGCGCGGTCGCTTCAAAGGTGCGCGCAATATTATTTTCCTACATACCGGCGGCGTTTTCGGTCTGTTGGCGCAGCAGTCGGAGTTTCACTTCGAAACTGAACATGGGCAATAAAAACACGCAAAGCAGCGTCGCCTGGCCGGGCGAGCTCTTCCAGGTGCTGAAAGGTGCCAACATTCGTCAGGTAGCCTATGTGCCTGATGCCGGTCACAGTCGCCTGATCGAGCTTTGTCAGGCCGATCAACAGATCAAGGCGGTGCCGCTCACGACCGAAGAAGAAGGCGTTGCGCAGCTCGCTGGCGCCTGGCTCGGCGGTGAGCGCGGTGCTCTACTCATGCAATCGAGCGGTGCAGGCAATTGCATCAACATGCTGGCGATGGCGAGCGAGTGTCGCTTTCCCATGTTGATGTTGGTGACCATGCGCGGCGAGTGGGGGGAGTTCAACCCGTGGCAGATCCCTATGGGACAAAACGTCCAGCGTGTGCTGGAGGCGATCGGGGTCATCGTGCATCAAGTAGACGAAGCCGCGCGCGTGGCGGAAACAGTGAACGCAGCCGCGCGCCTCGCCTTTGACACATCGCGGATGGTAGCGGTCATCATTTCGCAGAGGATCATCGGGTTTAAGGATTGGAATGCAACGCAGGGAACACCATAGGCTGTGGTGATGAAGAACGAAATCACGCTAGATCGCCGCGAAGTGGTCGCGCAGATTTTGAAGCAACGCGGCGACACACTGGTGGTCACTGGCCTCGGCAGCACCTGTTGGGATGCGACCGCGGCGGGCGATGACCCGCGCAACTTCTACGTGTGGGGCGCGATGGGCGGCGCTACCATGATCGGCCTGGGTCTCGCGCTGGCACAACCAACGCGGCGCGTGCTCGTTATCACCGGTGACGGCGAGATACTCATGGGCTTGGGTTCGCTGGCAACGGTTGCCGTGCAACACCCCGCGAATCTTTCCATTGTCGTTATCGACAACGAACGCTATGGTGAAACTGGAATGCAGGACACACATACGCGTTCCGGCGTCGATCTAGCCGGCATCGCCGAGGCCGCGGGCTTTCCATACAGTGCGCGGGTGCATACGGGACAGGAACTGCAGACCTTGATCCCCTCGCTTTACACCAACGATGGACCGACGTTTGCCGCGGTCAAGGTGATGGCGCGGTCGTACCCCACAGTGCTGCCGGCGCGCGACGGCACCTACTTGAAAAATCGTTTTCGCGAAGCTGTGCTCGGCAAGAAGGCATTCGAGTAATAGCGATTGCAATCGACGGAGGGGCGTATGAATACAGCACGACAACCACTTGAGACTTTCAAGATGTACATCGACGGAAAGTGGGTGGACTCCGCTTCCGGCAATTATTTTGAGAGCGATAACCCGTACACGGGTCGGCCGTGGGCGCTGATCCCCAAAGGCAACGCCGAGGACGTCGATCGCGCGGTGCGCGCGGCGCATCGCGCCTTTACTGCCGGTGATTGGCCCAAGCTCACGGCCTCGCAGCGCGGCACGTTGTTGCGCAAGCTCGGCGATGCTATCGCCGAGCAGGCCGAAAATCTTGCGCGGGTCGAGGTGCGCGACAACGGCAAACTTATCGCCGAGATGGGAGCGCAGCTTAAGTACGTGCCGCAGTGGTATTACTATTTCGGTGGCCTGGCAGACAAGATCGAAGGCGCCGTCATCCCCATCGACAAGCCGGGCAACCTGAATTACACGCGCTACGAGCCGCTCGGCGTAATCGGGGCGATTGTGCCGTGGAACTCACCGCTGTTGCTGACCGCGTGGAAGCTCGCGCCAGCGCTGGCGGCCGGCAATACCGTGGTCATCAAACCCTCCGAATTCACTTCGGCCTCGACGCTGGAGTTCATGAAGCTGATCGAGAAGGTGGGATTTCCGCCGGGCGTCGTTAACGTGGTCACCGGCTTCGGCCCCGATGTCGGCACGCCGCTAGTGGAACACCCGATGGTACGCAAGATAGCCTTCACCGGTTCGGACAAGACCGGCCAGTTGATTTACGAAACCGCCGCGCGCGGGTTGAAGCGCGTCAGTCTCGAGCTCGGCGGCAAATCACCAAACATCGTGTTCGACGACGCGCTGATGGACAACGCCGTAAAGGGTGTGATCTCCGGTATCTTCGCCGCCACCGGTCAGACCTGTATCGCCGGATCGCGGTTGCTGGTACAGCAAAGCATCCACGATGAGTTTGTCGACAAGCTGGTAGCGTTCGCCAAGACGGCAAAGATGGGCGACCCGTTGAGCCTCGACACGCAGGTGGGTCCGGTTACCAACAAGCCACAGTATCAAAAGGTGCTGGATTACATCGCTATCGCCAAGAGCGAGGGGGCGCAAACCCTGCTTGGCGGCGAGAAGGCGACGCGCCCCGAATGCGGCGACGGCTGGTTCGTCGAACCGACGATTTTCGGTGGCGTCAAGAACTCCATGCGCATCGCCCAGGAAGAAGTGTTTGGCCCCGTACTGTCGGTGATCCCGTTCAAGGACGAAGAGGAAGCCGTTGCCGTCGGCAACGATATTGTCTTCGGCCTCGCCGCCGGCGTGTGGACGCAGGACATCCGTCGCGCCATTACCATGGCGGACCGTCTGCAAGCAGGTACCGTCTGGGTAAATACCTATCGCGCGGTGAGCTACATGTCGCCGTTCGGCGGCTACAAGCGCAGCGGCCTGGGGCGCGAGAATGGCCAGGACGCAATCTGGGAATACCTGCAGACCAAGAGTGTGTGGATCTCGACCTCGACCGAGGTACCGAATCCGTTTGTGATCCG
>QKEI01000290.1 GCA_003251795.1 Candidatus Muproteobacteria bacterium | reverse complement strand
CATTGGCAAGTCTGGAGGCCCGCGGCAAGAGTAGGTCCATAATGAGGGCGATCACTACTGAATCGGCACACTGAAAGCCAAAGGCCAATCGCAAATGAAAAAGGTACTGTGATATGAAAAAGGTCCTGTCAAGTCTATCGGATGCGGCAAAACTCGTGAAGGACGGGGATGTCGTCACAACGGGGGGCGCCTCATTCAATCGTGCGCCCATGGAATTGCTGCGTGAGCTGATTCGCCAGGGACGACGCGAACTTGTGCTCATCGATCGCGAACCGGCCATCGATTTCGATATTCTGATCGGCGCCGGTTGCGTGGCCAGAGTCCGCGCCGGGCTGCTCGCCTTCGAATTGCTAGGTTTTGCACCGAACTTCCGCAAGAAAACAGAGTCGGGTGAGGTCATCACTAAGGAAGGGGCCTGCCAGCCAATCATGACGGGATTCCGCGCGGCGGCAATGGGGATACCTTCGCTCACCGTCCGCGGCATGCTGGGTTCCGACCTCCTTGCCATCACTGAAACGCTCGGGAGCCAGCGTGAGGTCGAGGATCCTTTCACCGGGGAAAAACTGATCGCCGTGCGGGCTATCGAACCGGACGTGGCCATCATTCATGTCCACGAGGCGGATGAGCACGGCAATAGCCGCATCGAAGGCCCGCACTACGAGGACGTGACCAAGGCAAAGGCGGCGAAAACCGTCATCGTGACCGCCGAAAAGATCGTTGCGACTGACGAATTTCGCAAAAACCCCGCAGCGACCTCGATCCCGCACTTCCTCGTCGATGCCGTGGTCGAGGCACCGGACGGCGCCTATCCGTGCTCTTGTTTCAATCGCTATGACGTTGATTACGACCATATCCGCGAATACATCGCCGCAGTGAACAATGACCGATTTGGCGAATATCTGGACGAACACGTTTATAAGAGGATTGGCGCATGAACCGCACGGCGATAGCAGACCAGATGATCTACGCGATGTCGCGTGAGATCCAAGACAATGATACGGTGCTACACGGGATTTCTTCTCCCCTGCCGATATTGGCGATGAGCCTCGCCCGCCGGACGCATGCTCCCGACATGGCGTACGTGTCCGGCGCGGAAGGCGTGGACCCGGACATCGACCGTATTTACCTCTCATCCTTCGACCCGCGCCAGAACCGGAATGCCGTAGGGTATTTCGGACTCCAGGAGGCCTTCGACCTGGCGCAACAAGGCAGGCTCAAAGTCATGTTCCTCGGGGCGGCCCAGATCGATCGCCACGGGAACACAAACCTTACTGTAATCGGCAGCATCGAAAAGCCGAAAGTGCAATTGCCGGGAGGCGCGGCTTCGGCCTTCCTGATGCCGATCACGCCGAAAGTGGTGATTTGGACAACTCGTCACAGCAATCGCACCTTCGTCGAGGAAGTGGATTTCGTCACAGGGCAAGGCTACAACCATCGGTCCGAGGAACAAATGAAGAACGAGATGACAATCGTCTCGAATCTCGGTGTGATGAACTTCCGGAATCCGGACCGCGTGATGCAGATCCAGTCCTACCATCCCGGCCACAGCATTGAGGAGATTCGGGAGAAGACGGGGTTCGAACTCCGCGTTGCGGACGATGTGTCCGAGACAGCTGCCCCCGGACCCGAGATCATCGACCTTATCCGGTCGATGGATCCAGACGAGATCAGAGTCTCTGAATTCGGTTAAAACCTGCGCCAGGCGTGAGAGTTCGCCGCAACTACCGCAAACATCGACCGAGCGCGGTTCACCAAACGATTGCGGACCCTCGTTTTATGAGTCTCTAACGTGCTTGGCGAAGCTTGGCGTATCCGAAAAGCACGCATTCCCTGCGATATGCCGTTGTCTTGGGGCTGACACTTCTGTGGTGCGCTGCCGTTGGTGCGGCGTTTAGGTTTACGGTTCTTTATCGACTACAGTTTGTCGCTTGCTAAGGCCCGCCCAAAGTTCCGCCCATTCGTGGGCCATCTCTTTGGGAAGCCCAGCTTTTACAAAGAGCACGTAAAGGTTTTTCACCTCTGGCTGAACGTTGGGCTCTGGGGACTCTGGTCGTATTGGGAGACTCCTGACATGACCAATAAGCCTGTTGATCTCAGCGCCTGAGAGAGGATGGTCCAAAACAATAGTGCGGATCATCTCGGCAATAGCATCTACTCTACCGAATCTTCGGTTCTCGAGTGCTTGTCGCACATGTTGCTTAAATCCGGGATCGGCCTTGGCCTGTTCGATTATGGGTACTAAAGCTTTGAACGCTAGCTCTAGGTCATTTGACTCAAATGCCTTGACGAGCTGACCCGTTGTGGGTTCTCCAAATGTTTTCGCCCAGACCGACCTGAGCTCTTCTAACTCTTTCATGTCGTTGCCTTGATCTTTAGGACCTTAGGCACCAATTACCGAAAACTAGACCCTAGCAGGTACACGGATAGACGAAAAGTAGGAAAGTGGACAGCCTGCACTCTGCGTTGACTACTTTTCCGAGGTATTATGATCCTCTGCCCAAAAAAAGGGGGGTGTCATGAGAGCACGAACTGTTGTCTTGGGACTGACACTTCTGTGGTGCGTGCTGAACGCGCCCACCCTGGCGGCTGATAGCGAGAGTATCACATTTACTTTCGATTTCGGGGTTAACGTCACTAAAGAGCGAAAGCAGGGGGTTAGATTTGTTACAACGAGTCCTTCCATTTACAGGGACGTTGAGCGCGAGACACTGCATGAAAAATCCACTGAGCTAGGTAAGCGTCAATATTGTCCCAAGGGATGGGAAATCGTCAGCAAGACACCCGTTAAGAGCAAATACAGCTACGAAGGTCTGTGTAAATGAAAAGAGGGCCGAAGAAATGAAACGCGCCATGTTCTTTGCACTCTTTTTTGCTTCGTGTGGCTGGTAGTAATATTGTCATTCCTCTCGGGGGAATTGTTCTGCCTACGGGAGCCGTTCGACCACATTCGGAATTAAAGAATATGCACAAGTTCAGTTCCGACGAAGAAATGCTAATCAGCGTCTGGGAGGCACATACCGCTGCTGAATTTGAGCAGAAGGACGCCGATGCAGCCATTGCGACCATGACCGAGCACCCCGTGCTCGTCCATGTGCCGGTGGGGACGGGCGCGTCAGGCCGGGAGGCCTTGCGGAAGTTCTATGCGGAAATATTTGTCCCGCAAGTACCGCCGGATATGGAGTTGCAGTTACTGACCCGAACGGTGGGGCAGGATCGACTGATCGATGAATTCATCGTGCAGTTTACCCATACCCTTCGCATGGACTGGTTCGCTCCTGGAGTAGAGCCAACCGGTCGTCAGCTTCGGGTGCCTCATGTCGGAGTCATTGCCTTTGAACAAGGAAAAATAGCTTCCGAGCATATTTATTGGGATCAGGCGACTGTGCTTCTGCAGTTGGGCGTCGTGTCAGACAATACTCCGATTCTCGCCGAAGGCCAGGCGGACCGGCTTCTGGATCCTGGTGCACCGGCCAATGTATTGATCGATCGTTTCTCTCCAACGAAGACGCGTTAGTCACGTAATTGACTTTTGCGGGTCTTGTTCAATCGAGGGGCTACCAAGACCCTGCACGTCGAGCACCTCTTGCGGTGTGCGAAAAACATCGGTGGGGTCGAGCAAAGCTCGCTTTGTATCTGTCATCACTGAGTAACTCGTTAGGGGGGTAAACAAACTCCTTCTTGCCGTTGTCGCCTAGGAGCGCCAAAAGGGCTTCTCATACTCCGCCACCGCATCCGCTCGACTCATACCCATATCGGTCAAGATCCGAGCGTCAAGGGTCATCAGCTGGCGGCGCTGTATTTCCCGCTCTTGCCACTGCACGACGGTGTTTAAGGCACGCTGTGCGAGGGTGACTGCGGTGCTAAGCCAAGTGCTGGGCGCAAGCGCTGGGGCGGTCGTGGGGATGGCGCTGCTGACATACGTGCTATTCATGGTCGCTCTCCTAAAGTTGGTGTTTGCCTTTGTTGCCCCCGCGATTTCTCTTTCACCTCGAGAGCATATACGTAGCCTAGATCAGCTTCCCCCCGAGGTCTGTGGCCGATGTCACAAATAGGAGAAAACGGATTGGGCAGGGGGCGGGATGACGGGGACCAAGGGAGTGCGTGTCGGTCAAAGGATCTTGTGGAAAGAGCGGCAATCGGCTAAGAGCTCGTGCGTCCCTATGATTGACGGAAGAGAGCGACATTTCAGCAAGATCACCCCGACATGCGTGGGCTGCGGATGCCGAAATGGATGACTGCGATACGGGTTAAGAAGGCACCAAGGAACGTCACGACGATGCCGAGGGCGATCTCGTCCGCATTGAGTTGGCGGGTTTGCCAAATCATATAGCCCGACAAGATCGCGCCCCAAACGAGAGCGATTTCTGGATAAAGCTCGCCTTTGATGAAGGGGACATTCGGATCCGAGCGAACAACGTCGCGCAGAATGCCACCGCCTGCGGCCGTGATCGCCGCCAGGATCGGTCCCCAGAGCAACAGAGGTTCGGATTGCGTGGCCAACGCCACCACCACACCGGTCACGGTAAACGCCGCCAGACCAATCGCGTCAAGTACCTGAATCAAGAACTGGACATGCTTGCTGCGACGTTCGAGTAACCCCGCCGCCGCGACACCGAAAGCGCTTTCTCGTAGCGCTATGGCGACTCGGATGGCAACAAACCCGCCGACGACCAGCACGGCGACGATCTCGACGTAGATTGGCGAGGAGAGAACCGCGAGCGTTTCTCGGTTAGTGATAAGGTCTCGCACGACACCACCGCCCACTGCGGGCAATGACGCGAGCACCAATGCGCCGAAGATATCGTACTTGAACCGAAAAGCGAGCAGCAGGCCTGAGAGGGCAAATGCCGCGGTGCCCACAATGTCGACGATAGTGAACCACTCACTCTTCAGTGTCAGTCTGACCAGAATCGGGAATGTATATTTTTCATTGAGCGCGGCATAGGTACCGTCCGCTCGAACGCTTTCAATCGCCTGGTTGAAGTCGGCGACGACCTGCGGGGGCACTGACGCCTTGCTGAACATCAGGTGCAAGGAGCCTTCGACCATGACCGGATGCTCTTCGACGACGCCGTCAGCGCCGTTGGCTCTGATCGTCCTGGCCGCGACCATCCGGTCGGCGAGGTAACCGATCAGGTTTTGCAGAAGTTCCCTATCGTTGATTTCAACGATCTGGTCGCTCCTCCCCGGGTCGGCAAGAAAGGCTCGAACCTCGGCACTCGGATAGGCGATAGCTGGGTCGACACCGAGGCGGAATTTCTTTTGCTTGATCCGATCGACGAGCGCAGAGATGGTGCTGGCGGGTAAAGAGGCGCTCTTGCCGCGCGGTACGATCAACACCATCGTTTCGGTGCGATAGGGCACCGAGAAGGTCGCAAACTTCTCTCGTTCGGGCGTGCGCGTTGCTTGGGCCGCGATGTCACGCTTGCCGGTTTCGATCCCGTGGACAAGCTTCGCCCAATCGACATCGGGAGCATCGACAAAATAGCCAGCCCGCTTCGCAACCTCGCGCAGCAGTTCTACGTCAAGCCCTTTCCATTGCGAGATCCCTTCCGCCCTTTCGATGTAAGAATAAGGGGGGTAGGCGCTCCAACCACTGCTTAACGTCTTGGTGTCGTTTTCGTAGGCGCCGACAACGGGTGGCCACGATGCGATAATTAGCGAAACGAGCCACAAGCAGCATGCTGAACTGTGAAGATACCGCTTCATCACGCGGGTTCCGACGTCGAGTTGTTTGAAGTGATAAAGTATGACGCATGCCCTTTGGAGACACTGCAAAACTTCGGCTGGCTGGGCTCAGCTGTTTTAGAAAGTGAACCCGCTTGTGAATTGCGTGCGAATATCAGTCCCGTCCGCATCGACGTTATCCTCGCGCTTTGCGCTACGGATGGGGATAAGTCCGGCCTCAGACCCCAAGCAGTATCGGGGCAACATTTGGATTATCCCGTAAGACTTGGCTCAGATCGGCGTAGAAATCAACGAGATCAGTGGTGATGGCGATGCGACGCTTGAAGTCAAGCGCGAGGTTTCGCCACAGCTTCGATGCAAGGGCGGGGTTATCAGTAAGGATGCGTTGAAAATCGGTTGAATTGAGTACGAGTACCTCCGTCGGTTCAACCGCCGTGACTTTGGCGATCGTCTTACTCGCCACTCCTTAACTTCCTAAGCTCTATGTCAGTTTCGGTTCCAAGGCGCTCGATGCATACCGACCCGGACAGGATGATAAACAAAGACTCATTAGGAACGCCCATATTGAGAAATATGTGGTTTTCCGGCACCGAGTATTGCCTCGCTTTTCCTACCACCAGTGTCAACTCCTCAGGTGTTAGCCCCGCGAACAACGGACACTTTGAGAGTGCGTTCTCAGCCATGGTTTATTACCTCCGGTGGGTAACCTGCCAAGTGATCATAACCCAGACAGATAGTGAATCTAAACGCTCAGAGGTTCGCAATGACGATGCAAGGTCCAACCGATTACTTGTCAAGGATGGAACTAAACCGCCAGTTTTCCCGTGCTAACTGAAATTAAGAGCGGACCGGAATGAGTAGGTTTTCAGGCACCTACTGGTATCGCCCGGAGTCGTATTTAGATGCGCGACTTCGCTCCGCCATATCGACTCAGAGCTGGGCTATAGGTTGGTTATCAGGTTTAAGGAGTGACCTGCTTTTGGCTGTTCTCAGCCTGTCACGTTTCAAATTCTTTTGCCAGTTGACTGACCGCTAATGGCCCGAAAGCAGTTATTCAATAGACTCGATCAAGCTTACGGTCGGGGCTGAGTTTGTACCGACTGTGCTATGCTGCCAACCCTGAAAATCGCAGCTGCAGCGTGTTCATATAAGGTTCGAATCCCCTTGGGGATACCTCACGCATGCGGTCGACTGTCCGGGATCTCGTGCAGCATTCACAGACGCGTAGGCCGCTAGTCCATCGCTAAGATCTTCTGATTCTGACAATCACAATAATTCTTGTAAGTGGCAAACACAGGCGAGAATGGCGCCCACATGAACACACAGGCGCCGATCGGACACACTGACCCCGGTCGTGAGGGCCAACCGGGACACCGCCCCCTCGCGCGTGACCCCTGGCTGCTAGCGATGTCTCTCGCGCGCATGCTGATGTACGCCAACTTCATGGTGTACGCTGCCTGCCTGCCGGTGCTGCGCCCGGCCTGGGGCATGTCGGCCACGCAGGCCGGCTCGGTCTCCGGGGCATTCATGTTGGGTTATGCTTTCTCGCTCGTCGCTTTCTCCTGGCTTGCGCAACACTACGGCGCGCGTCGTCTATTTTTGATCTCGGCCAGTTTGAGCGCGCTCTCGGCGCTGCTCTTCGGGCTGTTCGCGCGCTCTTACCCGTCCGCGCTGGCGCTCTATGCACTTGCGGCCATCACCCAAGGCGGCACCTACGGGCCAGCGATCATGCTGTTTGCGGATCGCTATGCGCCGCAGTCCCGCGGGCGCGCTGTCGGGGTGCTTATCGCCAGCAC
>QKEI01000149.1 GCA_003251795.1 Candidatus Muproteobacteria bacterium | reverse complement strand
CATCTGCCGCCCACCAACCCACCAGCGGCGACACCAGCAAAAACAGGGCAAAGAGGAACAGCAGGATAACCCTGTCGAGCTGCCGACCGGACTCGCGAATCTGGCGCATAATGCTCACCGACCTGGGATTGTTACCAAAAGTAACAGAACTTAGGTCGGCGGCCAAGAGCGAAACACGGCAGCCCAGTGGCGAGTGTGCAGTCGCAAGGAGTGAAAACCGCTATTACTTGCTGGTTATCATTGTCACTGCTCTATATGATTTCGAAATAGCGTTCTAGCTCCCAGTCGGTAATGTGTTTGCGGAATTCGCGCTCCTCCCACTCGCGCGTGGCGGCGTAATGCTCGACAAAGGCATCGCCAAACCAGGCACGCGCCATTTTCGAGGTCTTCAGGCGCTGCGCCGCCTCCCACAGCGTCGGCGGTAGCTGCAGACGCTTGGGGTGTTTCTTGTCATAGGCGTTGCCCTCCACTGGCGCATCTGGCTCAAGCGTCTGCGCAATGCCCTCTAGACCCGAGGCGAGAGCCGCCGCTAACACCACATAGGGATTGGCGTCGGCGGCGGCGATGCGATACTCGACGCGCTGTACCTTAGGACTGCCTGGAATCACGCGCAGCGCGCAGGTGCGGTTTTCGATACCCCAGCTCGCCTCGGTCGGCGCCCAGAACCCGGGAATCAGGCGGGTAAAGGCGTTCACGGTCGGCGCCACCATGGCCAGTAGCTCGGGCATGTAGCGTTGCTGGCCGGCGACGAAATGGCGCAGTTGGTCGCTCATGTGGTGTGGCTTGGCGGGGTCGTGGAATACCGCCTTCTCTTCTTCGTCCTTGAGTGACATATGGATATGACCGCTCTGCCCCGGCCAATCGGGTGACCACTTGGCCATAAAGGTCGCCATGAGATTCTGACGCTGGGCGACGACCTTGGTGAAGGTCTTGAATAGCGCGGCCTTGTCGGCGGCTTGCTCCGCCCCATCGACGGCAATCGACGCCTCGAGCACGCCGGGCCCAGTCTCCTCGTGCAGACCTTCGAGGCCGAAGCGCATGGCCTCACAGGTGTCGAGCAGCGTGCGATAGAACTCGGCACAAACCGAGTTACGCAGCACTGAGTAGCCGAAGTAGCCGGGGGCCAGGGGCTGGAGGTTGCGATAGTGCTTCTCGCGCACGCTGTGCGGTGTCTCCTGAAAGATGAAAAATTCGTACTCGAAAGCGCAGTACGGTGCGAAGCCCATCTGGCCACAACGCTCGAGCACGCGCCGCAGCGTGCCGCGCGGACACAATGCTTCGGCGGGTGGCACGAACTCACAGAGAAAAAACAGGTTATGGTCTTCGAACGGAAGATCGCGGCAGCTATGTGGAAGGATACGCACGGGTGCGTCAGGATAACCGGTATGCCAGCCGGTAAAACTGACATTGTCATAGAGCTGATCATTGACGTCCCAGCCGAGGACGACGTCGCAGAAACCGAAACCGTTATCCAGCGCCGAGAAGAACTTTTCGCGCGACAAATACTTGCCGCGAAGGATGCCGTCAACGTCGAACAGACCGACCTTTACATGCGCTAGATTGCGTTGCTCGACGATCCTCTTGGCGTCCGCTGCCGTATGAACTTCTCTTGGCTCCATCGCATCCCTCCCCGAACCTCTGGACGACTGATCTTGTGTGTTCTGGCCGTGTCGTCGCCGGGCACGGCGACCTTCTTTCGCAATACCCCCGACGCCTCTACTTTACGGACAAACCGGGAACCTGATCCGCAGCGATACCCTCGTCCTGCAACATAACGGGTATGCCCGAACGCACCGGGTATATGGTCTTGCCGTTCTCGGTGACCAACGCTTCTTCCAGCGGGGCATCCACCTTGCGCCCATCCACGTAATGTACGGCAGCCCGGCTGATGGCGTCATTGAGCTTGACGAGATTCTCTTTCGACAAAGGCGTGACTGGCACTTTTGTTACCGGACAGCAGAGGATCTCCAGTAGTTTTCTGTCAACGGCCATGATTCTCCCAACTGATTGGTTGCACGCGAAGTATAACGTTACCAGCGGTGAATTGGGCTATCGAAACGCACCCGCGTACAGGCCGCTAGCCAGGTAGCGTCTAAAGCCCTGCTTATCAAACCCAGGAGCGCGAGTGCCGTTGAACCCGGCCGCAAGCGACATGCCAATAGACACACACCAGCACATCTCCGGCGACGGGGGTTACTTCGTCCTGCATGTTCTGCTGCTCTCGTGTGTCAAACATGAGGGTAATGAGCCCTTGACCGCCGACGCGGCCAAGCAGTGATAGCAGCAAATATCAATACCGCCGCGATCACGACTGCCGGCCCGGAAGGCAAGTCCCAGCGCAACGAGGCCAGTAGTCCCGCAACAACGGACAGCACGCCGATCAGCATCGCCACCAGCGCCATTTGCTCCGGGGTGCGTGACACTCGCCGTGCGGCGGCGGCCGGAACTATCAACAGCGAAACGATCAGAAGCAGTCCTACGACTTTCATACCCACGGCGATGACCGCCGCGATCAGTAATACGAACGCCAACCGCACCGGTGTGATCCGCACGCCCTCAACCGCAGCAATATCCTCTGACACGGTTGCCGATAGCAGCGGTAGCCACGTGAACTTGAGCGCAATGGCGGTAGCGACAACCAGTGCGTAGATCAACACCAGATCCTCCCTGCTAATTGCCAGCACGTCACCGAAAAGATACCCCATCAGATCGATGCGCAAGTGTTCGATCAGTGCCACGCTGACAATGCCAAGGGCCAGCGCACCATGTGCCAATATCGCCAACAAAGTGTCGCTCGCTAGCATTCGTTGGCGTTCCAACAGGATGAGAAGCAGCGCCACCACCAGGCAAAAAATGAGGATGCCGAGACTAAGATTGATGCCGAGCACGAAACCAAGCGCCACCCCAAGCAATGCTGAGTGCGACAGCGCTGCGCCGAAAAACGCCATGCGCCGCCACACCAGAAAACAACCAAGTGGGCCAGCAAGTAACGCCACGCCGATACCGCCAAGCATGGCACGAACAATAAAATCGTCCATCAGCTGTCTTCGACCGAGCCCTCTCTTGATCGCCGGGCGGTTTCGGTTGACAGCGGCGAGCCAGCCAACGGCACCGGTTCGCCGCTCATGTCATGACGATGATCATGTTCGTGCGTGTAGACCGCCAACGTTTCGGCCACATGCGGACCGAACAAAGCGATGAACTGCGCGTCACGTGCGACGGAGCGTGGATGGCCCGTGCAACAGACATGGTGGTTCAGACAAACGACCTTGTCGGTCGCCGCCATCACTACATACAGATCATGGGAGACCAACAACACGCCACAGCGATAACGCTCACGCAGATGTGCGATCAGGCGATAAAGTTCGGCTTGGCTAGCTACGTCGACGCCGGCGAGCGGCTCATCGAGCACAAGCAAATCCGGTTCACGAACGATGGCGCGTGCCAACAGCACGCGGTGAAACTCGCCGCCAGAGAGATCGGCAATTTGGCTATCGATCAAACGGCCCGCGCCGACCTCATCCAGAAGTGCCTGCAATCGCGCGCGCGGGGTAGGTGTTGCCAGCGTGAGAAAGCGCTGCACGGTCATAGGCAGAATGGCGTCTCGGTGCACGCGTTGCGGTGAGAAGCCGATGCGCAGACCTGGCGTGCGCCTGACCGTGCCGCGGTCCGGCTTCAACAGACCGAGCAATGCCCTCACCAGCGTCGTCTTACCCGACCCATTCAGTCCAACGAGGGTGACGATCTCGCCACGCATGATCTCTAAAGCCACATGGTCGAGAATCTGGCGTCCGTCGAAACTCACACATAGGTCGCGCGCCTCAATCAACAACTCGTGCTGAATGACCGGATCGCGCCCGTGGCGTTGCGAGATCGGTGTAGGGTTCATCGTCGCTGCTTGCACAATGTTATATTATAACGTTACAGCGGGTTCACGGGACAACAACCACATTGACCGTTTGGCTTCCAAGGCTGCTTTGCCTTGCTCTGCTTATCGCGGCATGGCGACCTGCGCCTGTCGCTTGCGCCCCGCGCGTGGTGGCTAGCATCGCACCGCTGCATTCGCTAGTGGCCGGGGTCATGGACGGAATCGGTACACCGGCATTGATTGTACAAGGGTATGGGTCACCGCATAGCTACCAAATGCGGCCGTCGGACGCGGCCGCGCTGCAGGCGGCAGATCTAGTGTTTTGGATTGGCGAACCTCTCGAGACCTTTTTACAAAAGCCGCTGCGGGCACTACCACGTAAGGCGCGCGTGGTGACGATGATCGATACCCCTGGGTTGCGACTGCTCCCCAATCGAGGCGGCGGCGTCTGGGAAGCCGGGCATAGTGAACAGCATACGCCCCGCGAGCGTAATACCGGATCCGCACCGGCAACGCTCGATCCACACATCTGGCTCGACCCGACCAATGCCCAACACCTTCTGGCTGTCATCGCAAATCAACTAAGCACGGCTGACCCTACGAACGCTGCCCGTTACCTGGCTAACGGCCAACAGCTGGAAACGCGCATTGACGACCTGGATCGTGAGCTTGACGCAAGGCTTGCGCGCGTGCGCGGAATCCCGTTTATTGTGTTCCACGACGCCTTTCAGTATTTCGAATTGCGCTACCGCCTGCGCTCCGTTGGTTCCGTATTCAGCAGTCCTGAACGCTTACCTGGCGCGAAGCGTGTGCAGACGCTGCGCGCGCAAATAAGAGAGCTGGGTGTGCGTTGCATCTTTCAGGAACCGCAGTTTGAATCGGCATTGCTAAAAACCCTTAGTGAAGGCACCGCCGCACGCGTCGCTGTTATCGATCCGCTAGGTGTTGCGTTTCAACCCGGTGGAGATGCGTATTTCAAGATGATGCAAGCCAATACCACCGCCATCGTCGATTGTCTTACACGCTGAGGCATTAGCGACTAAAGCATTCGCGCTCCATTTGCTTTGATTGTTTGCCTAGGCACCCACTGGTGGCGCGTTGCACGTGCGCTTGGATGACGTCCGATGTTTCCTATCGCTATCGCACGAATGCGAGAACCCTTTCCCCACGCGGCAATGCAGCGGTAAACACGTGGTCAGACCTGACTTCCTGACACCTTTCGCTTGACACCCTAAAATGCACCGTTACGGAAACGGTGTTGCCGCCACTAGGTTCTTTGCACACGTCGGTATGAAATAACGACAAGGGGACTGAGCTTGAACATAATCCGCGGCCTTACGCGTTTGGGCGTTGTGATGGGGCGCTTCCTCACGCGCACGAAGATTGGGCGCACGATCGTGTTCCTCAGTCTTCCGCTAGCCATCCTCACTGTCGCGCTGTGGAAACCCGAGCATGTGCCGCCCATATTCGATGCGCAAGTCCACTACAACCTGGAGTCCTGGGACCCGGTTTCGGTCAAGGCCATCCTGAATACCGCGAACGAAGTGAATGTTCCCTGGTTACTGGTGGGCAGCCTGCCGAACGAGGGAACGTGGCGCCTGTATGACGGCGACCCCGAACGCGTGATTCCGATGCTGGTTCCCTACCGTACTCGCGAGCAGCGCGAAACATGGTTCGCGGACCCGAAGATGCAAGCCTACATGGAGGATGAAATCCGCGACAGGAGTTATCGTGGCATCGGGGAGTTTTTCTTATTCGACGGACAGGTGGATACGCCAGTCGTGCGCCGTATGGTGGAACTCGCCCAGCAACACAACTTGGTGTTGCATGCCCGGTCCGACGCGAGCGCGATTCGTCAGTTGTTTGCGCTGGGTCCTAAGTTGCGCATCATCTGGGCACACGGGGGTATGTTCACGCCACCGGAAACGATCGGCGAAATGCTCGACCGTTATTCGCGACTGTGGGTAGATATATCGCACCGTGGCGATGTCGCACCCGGCGGAACATTAGATCCGGAATGGCGTGAAATCATGCTGCGCCACCCCGATAGGTTCCTGCTGGGCAGTGGCACATATAACGCACACTATTGGTACCAGTTTCGATATTATTTCGAACGTTACCGTGACTGGTTAAAGACGCTACCCCCGGAAGTGGCAGAGGACATCGCGTTTCGCAACGGTCTCGAGCTGTTCGGGTTGAAATATCAGGATCCTGGGAAGAACTAGGCCGCGATCGCACACGGGCTCTCCCCCTATGCCAGGGGTGAAGATGCCAGAAAAGGCCCAGCAGGCGCCGAGATTATCTATTTATTCCCACCGGTTCGGAGCCGCCGGTGGCCGCACTATCGTCCGCACCGCTAGCGGCGCTGACTTGCGGCGATGATGGCGCCATACGGGCGAGCTTCGATTTCATCAACAGCTGCGGATCAAGTGGCCGTTCGAACAGGTTGAGCGACCAATGCAAGTGCGCGCCGGTCACGCGGCCTGTGGCCCCGACTTCGGCGATAACGTCGCCCTGACGAACGCGCTGTGATTGTTTCACGAGAATACGGCTCAGATGAAAATAGCTCGACGACAGGCCGTGGCCATGATCCAAGACCAAGGTGCCACCAGTGTAGTACATGTCGGAATGTGCCAGTGAGACGATGCCGTCAGCAGGGGCGAGCACAGGTGTGCCCGTTGGCACGGCCACGTCGACACCAAAATGCGGCTGGCGCGGCTCGCCATTCAGAATGCGCTGACTGCCATAAACGCCACTGATACGACCGACCGTAGGCCAGATGAACCCCGTAAGAAAATCGGTGCGAGCATCATCGCGCGAGCGCGTCTTCTTGATTTGCGCGATCTCGCCATAGATGCGCTCGAGATCCTTCTCGCTCGGAGTAACCATCTTCGACGGCAGGCCGTCGATGCGTTGAATCTGGTACTCGCGCTGCTTAACTTGCAGAGTACGCGATTGCTTGCTGCCGTCAGCATACGTCACGGTCAGGCTTACTTTTGGCGGCGAGTTGCGACCGAAACCGATCAGAAATACGCCGTCCTCGGAAACGCGCACTGCGCGCCCTTCAAATGATACCGTCGCGCCGGCCTGTACACGCCCCTCTACCAAACCGCCCTGCACAAACGGGCCGTCAAGCGTAAGCTTGCCGGCAGACAGTGACACTACCGGCCACAGCAGTAGCAGCAAGACACCTGGCCAACGCGCCAGAGCACCTCGCGCAACCGCAAATATGCGGGGCCTGGATCCGGTTATCATCATCCGCTGCAACGACCTCCTGACGTTCATTCGGGCACCACTTTAGCGCTTACGGCAGAGCCACGGAACCTCGCGCTGCCACCACCACAGTTCCCTACATAATAATAGTAGCTGGTTTGGTCTAGAGCACGCTGCAGTTAGGCGACCTTGTTACATTCGGCACACAGACCCCGGACCTCTATCGTCTGACGGTCTGCCCTGAAACCAAGTCGTTTGGCATCGGCTGCCAGCGCCTTAGCGATCGCCGGCGTGTCCACCTCGGCCACGGCGCTGCAACGCCGGCAGATCAAGAATTGCCCCACATGTGGTGTGCCGGCACCGCCGCAGCCGACATAGGCATTTAGCGACTCTATGCGATGCACCAGACCCGCCTCGAGTAAGAACTCGAGCGTCCGATAAACAGTCGGCGGTGCAGCCCGGCGCCCTTCGCGGCCCAGGCGCTCAAGGATGTCATAGGCCTTTACCGGCGCGTGGCGCGTCCAAATTAGTGTCAACACCCGCCGCCGCAACGCAGTGAAGCGTAACCCCTTATGCCGGCAAGCGGATTCGGCTTCGGCGAGCGCGACGTCGACACAACGACGGTGATCGTGCGTGCGCTTCTTGAACGGTACGAGGATACGTCGTCGAGTCATACTGGCGGGATTGGCCTCGGGCAAAACGTTATAATATAACGCTTTGTGCCAAGGGACAATTTTACTCGTCGCCTCGCGCTTGTACACAGACTAGCTGATCGTCCGCAGCGGGCAGCTCGAGGCATTTAACAATCGTGACCTGGGGCTGATTTACCAGATGACGCGAGCGCAAGACCTCGAACAGTAAACATCGATTGTTTGCCGCGTCCACGGCAATGAATCGCTCACATGGCCCAAAGATCCATGAAGACGTGCACTGGCGTGGCTTCGAGGCGCGCCTGATCCCCGCAAACGTACAGGATCTTTTCACATTGCCGTGGCGACAGCCGTGTAGCGATATTGCGCGAGAATTTAGCCTGCAATAACGGAATGCCCTCGGCGCGCCGGCGCCGATGGCCAACAGGATAGTCCACCTCTACGCGATCGGTCTTCGTTCCATCCTTGAAGAACACTTGCAACGCGTTGCCGATCGAGCGCTTGCTTGGATCCAGATAGTCTTGAGTGAAGCGCTTGTGCTCCTTGACCTCCATCTTTGCGCGCAATGCATCGATCCGGGGGTCGGCAGCGACTTCATCCTCATAATCCTCTGCCGTCAGATTACCTTTGAGCAAGGGCACCGCCACCATGTACTGAATGCAATGATCACGATCTGCGGGATTGTTGAGCGGCCCGGTCTTGTCGATGATGCGTACACCTGATTCCTGTGTCTCGATCACGATCTTGCTGATCTCTTCCAGCCGATGTCTGACTTGTGGATGCAAGGCAACAGCCGCCTCGGCAGCCGTCTGTGCATGAAACTCGGCAGGGAATGAAATCTTGAAGAGCACGTTTTCCATCACGTACGTGCCATAGCCTTGGCTGAATTTGAGGTGTCCGCCCTTGAGCAGCACATCCTGAAACCCCCAGATCGGCGCTGACAGCGCTGACGGGTAACCCATCTCGCCCCGCAGGCTATTGAGTGCCAGCCACACCCCACGGCTGGTGGCGTCACCGGCGGCCCAGCTCTTACGTGAACCGGCATTGGGCGCATGCCTGTAAGTGCGTAGCGCACCACCATCGATCCAGGCGTTGGACACGGCATTGATGACATCCTCGCGCGACCCTCGGAGCATACTGGCCGCCACGGCGGTGGTCGCCACGCGCACCAGCAACACGTGATCCAGGCCAACCCGGTTAAATCCATTCTCCAGCGCGATCACGCCTTGGATCTCGTGCGCCTTGATCATACCCATGAGCACGTCGCGCATGTGCAAAGGCTGCTCTCCGCGCGCCAACGCCTGGCGGCTCAAATAGTCGGCCAGCGCCAACACGCCACCTAAATTGTCGGAAGGGTGGCCCCATTCGGCCGCCAGCCAAGTGTCGTTGAAATCGAGCCAACGGATCATGGCACCTATGTTGAAGGCAGCACGTACCGGATCGAGCTCATACGAAGTGCCGGGCACGCGCACACCGCCGCACATGCTCGCGCCAGGCACGACCGGTCCGAGCAACTTGCTACAAGCGGGATAGTTGAGCGCCAGCATGCCGCATCCCAACGTGTCCATCAGACAGTAACGCGCTGTCTGCATCGCCTCGCTGCTTTGCGCGACGTCATAGTCGAGCACGTAGTCGGCGATATCTATCAGTGCCTTGTCAGGTGCTGGACGTTTAGCTTCGCGTATGGCTTCGCGCGACATTTTCTCTACCTCAGCTCTTTACAAACGGATCATTCTAGTGATCCACAATCACCTCGGAAGGAACGCAGATAACGGAAGGCACAGAACAGGCAGAGGAAAACGATAAATGGTTTTCTCTGCGCCCTCAGTGCCTCCGCGACCTCCGCGTTGATCGTGGCGGGTTACGTTGCTTACAGCTCCAAGCCGCTCAGGCTCGCTTATCGATCGGTAGCCAGTCGCGCTCTTCAGGACCGACGTAATCAGCGCTCGGGCGGATCAGCACATTATTGGCGCGCTGTTCCATGATGTGCGCCGCCCAGCCGGAAATGCGGGAAACCACAAAGATCGGCGTGAACAACGGCGTCGGGATGCCCATCATGTGATAGGTAGAGGCGCTGTAGAAATCGAGATTGGGGAACAGCTTCTTCTCATCCCACATGAGCTTCTCGATCGCCTCGGACACGTCAAACAGACGCGTGTCGCCAGCCGCCTGACCGAGCTTCTTCGACCACGATTTGATGGTGGTGTTGCGCGGATCGGAGGTGCGGTACACCGCGTGCCCGAAACCCATGATCTTATCCTTGCGTGCCAGCATTTCGAGCACCCCCTTGCGGGCGTCAGCCGGCGTGTCGAATTGCTGGATCAACGCCATCGCCGCCTCGTTGGCGCCACCGTGTAATGGCCCACGCAAGGTACCGATGCCAGCGGTCACCGACGAGTAAAAATCCGACAGCGTGCCCGCACACACTCGGCAAGCAAAGGTCGAGGCATTGAACTCATGCTCAGCATAAAGAATCAACGAAGCATCCATCGCGCGACGATGCAGATCGCTCGGTGGTCTACCATGCAGCATGTGCAGCATGTGCCCCGCGATCGAATCATCGTCGGTTTCCGTGTCGATGCGTACACCATCGCTAACGAAGCCATGCCAGTAGCACATAATCGACGGAAATACCCCCAGCAAGCGGTCCGCCACGTCGTGTTGTTGGCTGAACTCGCGTTCGGGCTCGAGCGTACCGAGCATCGAGCAACCCGTGCGCATCACGTCCATCGGGTGTGCCTCTCGCGGGATGCGCTCGAGTACGTCTTTCAACGCCTGCGGTAAACCACGCAGGCGTTTGAGCTTCCCTTTGTACGCAGCCAGCTCAGAGGTGTTCGGCGCCTTGCCGTACAGCAGCAGATAAGCCACTTCCTCGAACTGTGCGTTCTCGGCGAGTTGTTGGATCTCGTAGCCCCGATAGGTCAGCCCGTGACCTTCCTTGCCGACGGTGGCGATCGTCGTCTGCCCGGCAGTCTGGCCGCGCAGGCCTGCGCCGGTGGCCTTGCCGCCACTGGTTTTTACCTCGCTGCTAGCGGTCATGAGTTGTCATCCCCTTTGGCAAATAGTTGATCGAGCTTGCGCTCATAATCATGATACCTGAGCACGTCGTAGAGCTCGTCGCGGGTCTGCATTTTGTCTAGTACCGCCTTCTGCGTGCCCTCGCGACGCAATGTCTCGTACACCGTCAACGCAGCCTGACTCATGGCGCGAAATGCAGACAACGGGTAAATAATGAGACCAATGCCGGCGCCGCGTAATTCATCGACGGTAAAGAGCGGCGTCTTGCCGAATTCGGTGATGTTGGCTAACAACGGCACCGCAACAGCCTTGGAGAAATGCTTGTACTCCTCGAGCGTAGTGATGGCCTCAGCAAAAATAACGTCGGCACCGGCTTCGACGTAGCGCACCGCGCGCTCGACGGCAGCACCCAAACCCTCACCGGCAAGCGCGTCGGTGCGCGCTACGATAACAAACTGATCGTCCGTGCGTCCGTCGACGGCAGACTTGATGCGGTCCGCCATCTCGCCGGCGGAGACCAATGCCTTGCCGGGTCGGTGGCCGCAGCGCTTGGCTTGCACCTGGTCCTCGATGTGACAGCCGGCGGCGCCGGCACGCGTGAGCTCGCGTATGCTGCGAGCGATCATGAAGGCCGCGCCCCAGCCGGTATCAGCATCGACCAACAGCGGCAGCTGCGTGACGGCGGTGATGCGCTGCACATCCTCACATACGTCATTGAGCGTGGTCAGACCCAGGTCCGGCAGACCGTAGGACGCATTGGCCACACCGGCGCCTGAGAGATAGAGACCGCGAAAACCCGCCCGCTCGGCGAGCAGCGCACAATAGGCATTGATCGCGCCCACCAGCTGCAGGGGGCGTTCCGCTTGCATGGCGCTGCGCAGGCGTGTGCCTGCGCTGGTGGGAGCCACCATTAATATGGCCCTCGACTAGGCAATAGATATCGACGCATGACTAGGCACCTTTGGCATAGCCCACGCCTTTGAGCGCCTCGGCGATCTCGCCGAGGATGGCGGGGTCGTCGATGGTCGCCGGCACCTTATAGTCCTGCCCGTCGGCAATCTTCTGCATGGTCCCGCGCAGAATCTTGCCAGAGCGTGTCTTCGGTAGCCGCGCCACCACGGTCGCGGTCTTGAACGCGGCCACGGGACCGATCTTGTCGCGTACCATCTTGACGATTTCGTTAACGATGTCGCCGTCCTTGCGTTTCACTCCTGCCTTCAACACCAGAAAGCCAAGTGGTAACTGGCCTTTGAGCTCGTCATTCACACCGATCACGGCGCATTCCGCCACGTCGGGGTGAGCCGCCAGCACCTCTTCCATGCCGCCGGTCGACAAGCGATGACCGGCAACATTAATGATGTCGTCGGTGCGCGACATGACAAAGACATAGCCGTCCTCATCGACGTACCCCGCGTCCGCGGTCTTGTAATAGCCCGGGAACTCGGAAAGATAAGAATCAATGAAACGCTGGTCGGCATTCCACAGGGTCGGAAATGTTCCCGGGGGCAACGGCAGCTTGATCACCAGCGCGCCGATACTACCGCGCTTGACCTCCTGGTTCTGCTCATCGACCACGCGCACATCCATGCCGGGTGCGGGCTTGGTCGGTGAGCCAGGCTTGACTGGCAACTGCTCGATACCGATACAATCGGCGCAGATAGCCCAGCCGGTCTCGGTCTGCCACCAGTGGTCGATCACCGGCACGCCGAGATGATGCTCGGCCCACTGCAGAGTGTCTGGATCGCAGCGTTCGCCAGCGAGAAACAACGTCTTGAAGGCGGATAAATCATACTTCTTGATAAACTCGCCGTTGGGATCTTCCTTCTTGATCGCGCGAAACGCGGTCGGTGCCGTGAACATCGCCTTGACTTTGTGTTGCGAGATAACCCGCCAAAAAGCGCCAGCATCCGGGGTGCCCACAGGCTTCCCCTCGTACAGCACGGTGGTATTACCGTTAAACAGCGGCGCGTACACGATGTAGGAATGACCGACGACCCAGCCAACATCGGACGCGGCCCAGTAGATGTCTCCCGGGTCAACACCGTAAATGTTCTTCATGGTCCACTTGAGCGCGACTACGTGACCGCCATTGTCGCGCACCACGCCCTTGGGTTCCCCGGTCGTGCCGGAGGTATAGAGGATATAGAGCGGATCCGTCGCCGCTACCGGCACGCACTCGTGAGGCCTGGCGGCCGCCATTGCCTCTTTCCAGTCCAGGTCACGCCCGAGTATAAGCTCAGCGCGCTCCATGGGTCGCTGCACGATGATGCACTTCTGCGGCTTATGCCGCGCAAGCTTGATCGCCTCGTCGAGCAAGGGCTTATAAGGAATAACGCGCTTGACCTCGATACCGCACGAGGCGGAGACGATCACCTTCGGTTGTGCGTCATTGATCCGTACCGCCAACTCGTTAGCGGCGAAACCGCCAAACACCACCGAATGCACCGCCCCCAGGCGGGCACACGCCAACATGGCCACCAGTGCCTGTGGCACCATGGGCATGTAGATAATTACCCGATCGCCCTTGCCAACTCCCTGTGCAGCCAACACACCGGCGAAGGTCGCCACCTTGTCGCGCAGCTGACGGTAGCTGAATGTCTTGATCTTGTCGGTAACCGGGCTGTCGTAGATGAGCGCAGTCTGGTCGCCGCGCCCGTTATCGATGTGTAGATCCAGAGCGTTGTAACAGCTGTTCAGCTGGCCGCCGACGAACCAACGGTAGAACGGCTTGTTGCTGTCATCGAGAACCTTGTCCCACTTCTTGTACCAATGGACACTCTCGCCCGCCTCCCCCCAGAAATCTGCGGGGTCCCTTAAGGAACGCTCGAATGCGGACTGGTAATCACCCTTTGCCATGTTGTCCCCCTAGTACGCGCTAGGTCCGCTTTGCTCTTACCCTCCTATACGGACCCTGGTTTTATGTCGAGCGATGATGAAATAAAAGATAGTGAAAATCAATAGCTGCGACGTATAGTATTAAAATAAATAATAGTTGGCATTACCCGCACCTATGATTCGTGCGCAGCTATATGACCAAGCCGGGCAGCTCCGCCAAGGTCTTCAGCTCTGCGCTGGGTTCCCCAGGGAGGCGCTCGCGCGTTTGTCCAAAACGGTTGACCCAGGCCACCCTCATACCGAAGTGGGCGGCGCCAGCAGCGTCCCACGCGTTCGATGATTGAAAGCTGATCTCTGCGGGTTTGACGTTAAGGCGTTCGCAGGCAAGCTGATAAACGCGTGCATCGGGTTTGTAGATACCGACGTCATCAACTGAGAGCGTGTCATCCAGGTACTCCCCGAGCCCGCTCGACTCAACCGCCGCCGCGAGCATGCGCGGTGAGCCGTTAGACAGAATCGCCATCTTCAACCCCCTGTGTTTCAGCATGGCGAGCGTATCTTTCACTTCGGTATAACAGTCGAGCTCAAGATAGGCGTTCATCAGGTCCGTGCGCAGCGCGGTGTCGTCGATGCTGCAAGTAGCCATGGCGTAATCCAGACCGTCCTGGGTCACCTGCCAAAACTCGACATAAGCTCCCATAAGACTACGCAGCCACGTATATTCGAGCTGTTTGGTGCGCCACAACATCGACAGTTGATCGGCTTTGGCACCGATACGCTGACGATGCTTGCCGACCGCAGAGTGAACGTCGAACAACGTCCCGTAGGCGTCGAACACGCACGCCTTGATTCCAGTTAGCTTTTGCATCAGCAGGCACTCCGTCAATTCGACTAGATTATCTACTTCCGTTTGGTACTGTATTCAGCCGCATAGGAGATCGCCAGTTCACTCTAGGCATCCCCGTCGGAGTTGTACACCGACGGCGCGAGGCTAAAGATCTAGGGTCGAACCTTGAAGCTGACGTCGAGCTTTGTGCGGAAACGCGCCGCTTCCCCTTTATCATCAAGAACAATATCCAGCTTCGTTACCTCGGCCACACGCAGATCTTTCAAAGACTTTGATGCCGTGGCGAGCGCAGCCTTGGTCGCGTCTTCCCAGTTCTGGCTGCTCCGTGCCCACAAGCTCAGTCACCTTATAAACACTCATGACATGCTCCTATCTGGTGGCTAGATGAGACCGTAACGCGGGATGGTTTCACCAATTCCGCATGAATTTGCCGGACCATAGAATAATTTCCCCACTCCGGCAACTCAGGTGTTCGCTGCAGCGCACACTGACGCGCCGCGGCAGCGTTTTCGCGTCCTGGTGCTGGGTTGCCCTGCGAAACGTAGGTTTTGAGGCGCGCCAATCTTAACGATAACGCCCGACCTCAGACTTGCCGTGCCCTAATTTTGCGTGTCAGAATGGCCCGCAGCGCTCTTCTGGAAATTGGGAAGCCGACATGTCGGCTCTGCGCAACAACGACAACAGTCTGGAAGAGCATTCGGCAGTAAACCGTACCAAAACGGAGGGGAACAATGCTTAATATCTCCAAGTTCAAATCTCTGCTGGCGTTTATCGCGACGTCGTTGATCGTTCTGGTTGCGGGCCCCGCGGGCGCCAAAGTAGAGGGCGATACCATCGTGCTGGGTTCCGCCATTTCCTTCACCGGTAAGTACTCCACCAATGGTATCCACGCGTCAAATGGATACAACCTGGCCGTAAAGAAAATCAATGAGGCGGGCGGCGTCACTGTCGGTGGCAAGAAATACAAACTGAAAATCCAGTACTACGACGACGAGTCGACGCCGGCTCGTACCGCACAGCTGCTCGAACGCCTGATCAAGCAAGACGGTGTCAAGTACATGCTTGGCCCCTACAGCTCGGCAACAACCAAGGCGGCCGCCCCTGTCACCGAAAAATATAAGATCCCGATGGTCGAAGCAGAGGGTGCATCGCGGTCGCTCTTCAGCCAAGGCTATCAGTACATGTTCGCCGTGCTGTCGACGTCTGAGCAATATCTGGCTAGCTCGATCGCCTTAGCCGCGGAGCTTGCCGAGAAGAACGGTCGTAAACCGCAGGATCTGAAGGTCGCCATGGTGTTCGAGAACGACCCGTTTTCGCTTGATGTGCGGGCCGGAGTCGCTGACGACGTTTCTAAATACGGCATGAAAACCGTCATCGACGACAAGATGCCGCGTGACTTGAGCGACATTTCCGCAACCCTGACCAAGGTGAAGGCGCTGAAGCCCGATGTGTTGGTCGTTTCCGGCCACTCGAAGGGTGCAGCCACGGCAGCCCGCCAGATCAAAGAAATGAAGATCCAAGTGCCGATCATCGCCATCACCCATTGCGAGGCCGCCAAGATAATTGCCAAGTTCGGCAGTGCCACAGAGGGCATTCTTTGCCCGACGCAATGGTCGGAGACATTAAGCTACAGCGACTCGTTGTTCGGCAAAGCCAAGGACTACGATACGCTTTTCAAGAAGGAGTATTCGGGGTACAAGAACGTGCCCTACCAGTCAGCGCAGGCCTCGGCCGCGGTACAGGTCTGGAAAGATGCCTTCGAGCGCGCGAATTCTTTTGACACGGACAAACTGCGCGAGGCGCTGGCAGCGACCGACCTAGAGACCTTCTATGGCCGCATCAAGTTCTCTCCCGAAGGGAACAATGTCGCCAAGCCGATGGTGTTGCGGCAAATTCAAAACGGCAAACTGAACGTGGTGGCACCCTCGAAATGGGCCTCTCACCCGGTCGTTTTCCCGCGTAAGGTCAGCTACTAGTTATTTATTTAAGTAGAACTAACAGCCGCGCCCTGCGGGCAAAGCTCCGAACCGCTCCTGCCCCACTGCCGTGGGGCAGGAGCGTCTTCTTTCAGCCCAGAGGACTAGCCCATGCTCGACAACATCATGGTTCTCGTTCAGGCGCCGCTGGTGCCCTTGCAGCTACTGCTTGACGGAATCTTCATCGGAGCAATTTTTATTCTGATCGCCTACGGTCTGGCGCTGGTGTGGGGCGTAATGAACGTCAAGAACCTGGCCCAGGGTGATTTCGTCATCATGGGCGGCTACATTGCCTGGGTGATCTCAAACCCCAAATACATGGGCGCCTGGGCGGTTCATCCGATCCTTGGTTTGCCTGTGGCGATGGTGTTCATGTTCGGTTTCGGCTGGGTGATCTATTTCCTGATCATCAAGCGTGTGGTCTACCGCGACATGTTCACCTCTTTGCTCGCGACCTTCGGTCTCGCCATCGTCATCGCCCAACTGCTTAACCAAATGTTTGGTCCCGAAGTGCAAGTGGCCAATTCAGGCTATCCGACGTGGACATGGGGACTGTTATCCGTTGCGGCCATCAAGGTTGTGGCCTTCGCGTTGACGGTCATTCTCGCGGCCATGGTCGTCATCTTCATGAGATACAGCCGCATGGGGCAGGCAATCCGTGCCACAGCACAGGACGCGCGCGCCGCCAAGGTCATGGGGATCGACACCGAGCACGTCTATGCCTTCACCTACGCGCTCAACGCCGCCATCTGCGGTGCCGCTGGCGTGCTGATCTCGATGATCTGGGTAATCCAGCCTTTCTTCGGGCTGCCCTACTCGCTGCGCGCGTTTGTGGTGGTGACCGCTGCCGGCCTGGGTAATCTGCCCGGGATTATCACCTACGGGTTAGGGCTCGGTGTCGTCGAGCAGTTCGGTGGTTTTATTCTCGGCGCCCAGTTCCAGCAGGCGATCGTCGTTATGGTGCTCGTGCTCGTGCTCATCGTGCGCCAAATCCAGCAGAACCGTTACCGACAGGCGGTAGTATGAGCGTCAGCCCGAAGGTGCTCGCCGGCTACGGGGCGATTCTGCTCTTAAGTCTGCTCGCACCCGTGCTGTTTCCCAACTACCTGTTTCAACTTGCGGTGCTGTGGATGATGATCCTGTTCGCACTGACCTGGGACATCATGGGCGGGCAGATGGGCTACAACTCGCTCGGCAACATCTTCTTCTTCGGTGCCGGCATGTACATTTCTGCGATCGTGCAGGTCGGCCTGTATTACAATGTCGGTGAGTACACGGACCCTTCTGGTACCATCGAGGCCAGTTTTACGCCCCATCAATACTTCACAGGTCTCACGCTCGGCATAATCGCTGCAGCACTTGGTTGCACGGTTTTTTCCATTATTTTCGGTCGCATCGTCTTCGGTTTACGCGGGCCGTATTTCGCTATCGGCACACTGGGTGTCGCCCTGGCAGCCGGCGAGCTTATGGGCACATGGGAATGGGTGGGCGGCGGCGGCGGTATCCCCATGCCGGTCTACCCGTACGGGCCCGACCAGCGCGCGCGGCTCTTCTATTACATGTGCTTTGTATTGGCCATCGTTACCTTCGTCTTCCTCAAGTGGCTATACTCCAAGCGCTTCGGGCATGCCATTAACGCAATCCGCGATGACGAGGAAAAGGCCGAAGCCATGGGTATCCATACGCTGCGCTACAAGACCATCGCCTTTGCCGTCGCGGCATTTTTCCTTGGCATGTCGGGTGCTATCTTTGGCAACATGATCGGCTTTATCGAGCCGCTAGAGGTAGCGTTCCCGACCATCACCTTCGGCATCTTCATGGTGGTCATGACCTTGCTCGGCGGCAAGGGCACCTTGTGGGGACCGGTCCTGGGTGCCGTCGTGTTCCATGTCGTCAAGGAGACGACGTGGACCTATATGCTCGGTTGGCAGTGGGTCGCGCTCGGCGCGCTGATCATCGTCAACATCGTCTTCTTCCAGCAGGGTATCCTTGGCTGGGCCGCGGAAAAATGGCCGGAGCGCTTCGGCATCGTCGTCGATAAGAGCCGTACCGCCGGCGGCAGGTAGCGGAGGAGCATGGTCACACACGGTAATGGTCTGATCGAGTGTCACGGCGTGACCAAGACCTTCGGTGGCGTCGTCGCCAACAACGACATCACGCTCAGCGTGCCGCAGGGGCGCATCACCGGCCTGATCGGCCCCAACGGGTCTGGCAAAACTACACTGTTCAACTCGATTGTCGGTTACCATCCTATTGACGCGGGCTCGGTTAAGTTCAAAGGTAAGGAAATCTCCAAGCTACTGGTGCCACAGATCGCCCGTCTCGGCCTGATGCGTACGTTTCAACAGACCCGCATCTACGGGAAGATGAATTGCGTCGACAATATGCTGATCTCGTTGCCGCACCGGGAAGAGGGCTATCGATCGCTGTTAACCGAGTACCCGCCGGAGGCGGTCGAGCGCGCGGAAGAGTTGTTGGAGTTCGTCGGCCTTTACCAGAAGCGCCACCTGATCTCCGGTGATCTTTCCTTCGGTCAGCAAAAGCTACTCGAGTTTGCCATGGCGCTCATCAGTGAGCCCGAAGTGCTGCTACTCGATGAACCGACGGCCGGCATTAACCCGACGTTGATTAACGGTCTGATCGATCGACTAAAGCGGGCCAATGAGGACATGGGTATTACACTGTTCGTGATCGAGCACAATATGCGCGTAATCATGAATTTGGCCGAACATATTTACTGTCTCGCTAATGGCAAACTGCTGGCCAGTGGTCCGCCTGAACGGATTCAGAATG
>QKEI01000053.1 GCA_003251795.1 Candidatus Muproteobacteria bacterium | reverse complement strand
TCACCCTCGCCGGGGTAGGCGTGTCTTACCCCGCGAACCCAGCGATCGTCGATGATGCGGTCTACGTCTCCGCGCAAGGTGTAAAACGCCTAGATGCGAAAACCCTGACGCCGGTGTGGCGTGCAATGGATGGCGTGGACACACTTGAGCTCGTGGTCACGCCGGTTGCAGTGCTGGTGGCGAGCAGTGCCGGATTGGATGCGCTTGACCCGACGACCGGGACGCGGCGTTGGCAACTGAAATCAGAGCGGGGTGTATACCCGCCCGCCGTCTCGGCAGGGATCGCCTACGTCGGCGGGGTGGATGGCTCGTTACGAGCGCTCGCACTAGCAGACGGCAAGGTGTACTGGCGACGCGACTATGTTGGTTGGCTATACACCCCCGCGATCATCGGTGAGCGTTTGATCGTAGGCGGGCGAGAACGGGTCTTGCGGGCACTCGATATTCGCAGTGGCAAGATACGGTGGCAGAAGCAACTGACGCAGGAGCTGGTGTATCGGCCGGTGGCGGTGACGGGCGAACGCGTGGTGGTCACGCTATTCGACGGTACCATATTAATGATCGATGCGAGCGACGGGCGTACACTCTGGCAGGTGCAAGAGAGCACACCCAACTTTCCCCCTGCCGTGTCGGCGGCAGTACTTTATTTCGGCAGCTTCGACGGCAAGTTGCAGGCCAGGGCCGTCGCCGACGGTCGTATGCTATGGCAACAGCAACTCGGTGGCCGTTTGCACCTGCTGCCACAGCTGGTGAACGCGGTGGTGCTGATCGCCAACGATCAAGGACAGGTCGCTGCCTATGAGGCAGCCACGGGCAGGAAACTGTGGGCCGGTTTCGCTACCCATGAACTGGTGGCGAGCCCTGTGGTCCTACATGATGAAGTGCTGGCTTTTGTCGCAGGGGGTGCACACCTTGGGTGGCGCGTGCCTTTCCTAACCAGTTCGAAGCCCAACGCATCGAGGTCTGCAAAACAATGAAGCTAAGCGTGCTTCTCGTGCTGGTGCTGGTATCCCTGGCGGTGAATGCGGTTCATGCACAATACGGTTACGGCAAACCGCCCCCGCCGTACGGCGGCGATGATGATGTCAATTCAGCGAAGAGTCTATGGAGCGCCCTGGCGAGAGAACAGCTGGTGGGGAACAAGGTTATCCATAGCACGCCCTATCAGGGAATTCATCCACACGGTGCCGTGCTCGAAACACTGGATGCCGAGGTCAACGTCAGCAGTCACAGGGGTGCGGTCATCATCAAGCGCAACTATGGCGGCAGCGGTGTCAGCAAGAGTAACGTCGCCACCAATCCCGAGCGTTACTTGCAAGCGATCACCGTCATGTTCAAGCGTGAGCGCGGTTACGACGCCGACAACAAGGATTGGTTCTGGGTCAAGTACACGCCTAGTGGAGACATCTTCAAGGACGCCCAAGGTCGGGCGCTCGCCGGACGCGTCGCCAAGGATTCAAAGACCGAAGGTTGCATCGCCTGTCACAAGACCGCGCCGGGCGCTGACTACGTGTTCAACCACGATCGCTACACACGCTAGCCTGCGCGATCGACCGGCGACCTAGTCGCAGCTTAATCCCCGTGCCACGCCACAGGATTGAGCACGCTTAACGTTCCACCATGACCAACGGCACATGCATCTCCTGCTCGCTGACGCCGCCGTGCACACCAATATGGGCGTAGCGACGCTCGCCCAGTAACCAATCCTTGATCACGTAGTTTTGCTTCATGATCAAAGTGTAATGGCCGATGCGCTCGCGCAGACGCGGATGCGGTTCACCCAAACCGAAAAATCCTTGTCGCAGTAGATCCTCGCTTCGGAACAGGGTGGCACAGTCGCCAAGCTCATCGGTCACATAGTTTTCGAATTGCTCGCTCTTGTGCGCGTGCACGTAGCAAAAGGCTACGCGCGGCTCACCGCATAACGGCAGCGCCAGGGTCTCGGCGAGGACCGGATGCCGTTCCAGCAGGATCATCTGTTGCGCCTGGGAGTCGATGAAACCGTGATCGGCCGTGACCATAACGATGGTATCGCTGCCTTCGATCGCACCGATGAATCTGGCAAAGGCGGCATCGATCTCGGCGAAGTGGGCAGCTACCGGCGCACTGCCGACCCCATGGGCATGAGCCAAGCTATCGAATTCTGGCCAATAAGCGTACACATACTTGCGTTCTTCGCGGCCGCGGACGATGCGAAGCAACCGCTCAAACAGCTGCTTGAGCGAAACATAGGCACACCTTTCAGCGGTGCCGCCATGTGCGGTCGTGTAGTCGGAGTCGACGATGCGTCGCGGCAATACGATATGCGAGTGCGCGTTGATCTTGTTAGACAACGGCATTGGTTCAAACAGGCCGAGTGCTCCAACGCCGGCGTCGCGTAATGAGGCACCGCCGTAACGCGCCTTGAACGGCAGCGGTGCGGCGACGGTACCGATCTCCTTGAAGTAGGTGAACCATCCGGTGAGGCCGTGCTGTTGCGGGGCGACTCCCGTCATGAAGCTCGTGATGGCGGAAGCAGTAGTGGACGGGAACACCGAGGTCAGGCGGGCGCTCAGATGCTGGCGCAGTAACGAATGCTCCGGTTGCTGTCGCAGAAAATGATAACCGAGACCATCGATCACGATGAGCACGATATTGCGGGCATCGGCCAGACACTGCGCATCGATTTGCCGCGACGGCGCATACGACGCTGGCTCCGTGCCCAACGCGGCCTGGATCGAACTCAGCAGATTGACGATGCTGCCGCCCGTGTAGTCGGGCAACGTCATGGGCTCCTCGGCCATGCCGAGCGCACCCCTGTCAGGCCAATCCAACCCCGCTCTTGTATGCACTGTTGTTGTTGCGCGCCAGACTCAGGGCCCCACCACAGCCAACCGACTCTCGGCGTTGACTGCCCCCACGTGAAGCGTGAGCCGACGAAAGCTGATTGTAACGGAGTACGCGCCAGTGCGCACGTGCCGGGGCACTCCTGGGCGGTCGCGGCCCCAGCAATTTACCACGGGACGACGCACCGCCAGCAAAATTCTTGCTAGGCCGCTTTCAACAGCGCCTGTCGCTGCCTGATGATCTCGTCGATGATCGGGGCGAAGATGATCTCGATCGCGAGCCCCATCTTGCCCCCCGGCACAACGATCGTATTACGGCGGGACATGAACGAGTCGTGAAGCATCGCCAGTAGATACGGGAAATCGATATTGAATTTGGTCGGATCGCGGAAGCGAATCACCACGAAACTCTCATCGGCTGTGGGTATGTCACGGGCAACAAACGGATTGGAGGTATCTACCGTCGGCACGCGCTGAAAGTTGATGTCGGTCAGCGAGAACTGTGGCGTGATGTAGTTCACGTAGTCATACATGCGCCGCAGGATATTGTCGGTAACGTCTTCCGGCTTGTAACCCCGCTCGGCAGTATCGCGATGTATCTTCTGTATCCACTCCAGATTAACGATCGGCACTACGCCGATGAGCAGGTCGACGTACTGCGCCACGTTCACGCTGTCGGTGACCATCGCACCGTGTAGACCTTCGTAGAACAACACGTCGGTATTGGCAGGGATATCTTCCCACGGTGTAAAGGTGCCCGGCGGCTGACCGTAATGCGTCGCCTCCTTCTCGTTATGCAAGTAGCAGCGGCGCTGGCCCTCACCGGTTTCGCTGAACTCGCGAAACAGCGTCTCGAGCTTATCGAAATGATTACCCTCTGGACCGAAATGGCTTAGATGCCAGCCTTCGACCAACGCCTTGGCCACACGTTCGCGCATTTGCTCACGATCGTAACGATGGAACGCGTCGCCCTCAACGACGCATGGCGTTATGTTCTCTCTAAGGAAAATATGCTCGAACGCCGTTCTGACCGTGGTGGTGCCGGCACCCGAGGAACCGGTCACGGCAATAATCGGATACTTCTTGGACATGAAACTCTCCTTCGCCCTCCGGACGGGTCTCAGGATTTGCTGGGGGACCCCCGGTGGATAACCATGGCCGTACCTTGGGATTGCGTCGCATTGTCGTAGCCGATTAAGCGCACGTGGTGCCCCGGGTAAGCCTTATGACAGGCGTCCGCCTCGGCCAGGATGCGCTCGACATCGGTCTCGCCGAACATGGGCAACTTCCACATGTACCAATAATGACCGAGGGCATGCTCCGGCTCCGCATGCTCGATCGCCGCGTCCCATCCCCGGCCCACGATGTAGGTCACCTGTTGTTTGATGCGGCGCTTGTCCATCTCCGGCAAGTAGGAAAAGGTCTCGAACTTGCGGCTCGTCGGATCGCCCAGGCTCGATCGGTAATCTTGCATTTCGCTCATGGATGGCTCACCTCACTCATTTTCATCTTGCTACTCGCCACTCGCTGTTTGTTTATCAAGCTACATCGAGCTTATCGACCGCCTCGAACTCGAACCGGATCTCCTTCCAGGTCTCCATCGCTGCCTTCAATTCGGGGCTATGTTTGGCCGCAGCCAGCAGGATGTCCTTGCCTTCCTTTTCTACTTGACGACCTTGATTGCGGGCTTCGATACAGGCTTCCAGCGCCACGCGGTTCGCCGCGGCTCCAGCCGCGTTGCCCCAGGGATGACCGAGTGTGCCACCACCGAACTGGAATACCGCGTCATCGCCGAAAATCGATACAAGCGCCGGTGTATGCCATACATGGATGCCGCCGGAAGCAACCGGAAACATGCCGGGCATCGTTCCCCATTGCTGATCGAAAAAGATTCCCCGACTGCGGTCTTCTTTGATGTAGCTCTCGCGCATCAGGTCGATCCACCCCAGTGTCGGCGCGCGTTCGCCCTCGAGCTTACCGACGACAGTGCCAGAATGCAGGTGATCGCCGCCGGACAACCGCAGGCACTTGGCCAACACACGAAAGTGAATGCCGTGTTTTGGATGACGGTCAATCACCGCGTGCATCGCCCGGTGAATGTGCAGCAGCATGCCGTTGTCCCGACACCAGTTAGCAAGACCGGTGTTGGCGCAGAAGCCGCCCGTGAGAAAATCATGCATGATGATGGGCATGCCGAGCTCTTTGGCGAACGCGGCACGTTGATACATCTGTTCCGGTGTGGGCGCGGTGCAGTTCAGATAATGCCCTTTGCGCTCGCCGGTCTCAGCCTGCGCTTGCTTCACCGCTTCGGCAACGAACTCGAAGCGATGTTGCCAGCGCATGAACGGTTGGGAATTGACGTTTTCGTCGTCCTTGGTGAAATCCAAGCCACCACGCAGACATTCGTACACACCACGACCGTAATTCTTGGCGGAGAGCCCGAGCTTAGGCTTGATCGTGCAGCCGAGCAGCGGCCGGCCGTACTTGTTCAG
>QKEI01000270.1 GCA_003251795.1 Candidatus Muproteobacteria bacterium | reverse complement strand
CCCGCTGGCGCCCGCTACTAGCGCGCGATGAACTGGCCAACGAAATCGCCGCTACTGTCGCTATTTTGGGTGTCCGCGGGCACCATCGCCTACGAAATCTCAATCACCCGCTACTTTGCGATCGCCAGCTGGTCAGAATACGGCTATTGGGTCATATCGATCGCCATGGTGGGTTTCGCCATCAGCGGCGTGATCCTCAGCCTGTTTAGCGACTTCTTTATCAAGCGCTGGCAACAATTGCTGTTCGTCATCCCATTGCTACTGTTGCTGCTAGCGACAGTGGGCTTCCACCTGAGCACGGTCAACCCATTCAACCCGTTGGAGTTTCAGAATCCCGACGCATGGTTTAGCCAGCTACTCAACATCTGGAAGTACTACGCCGCGTTATTTCCGGTGTTCTTTCTCGCTGGACTCTATGTAGGCCTGTGCTTTCTCGCCTTTCAGGAGCAAATACCGAAAGTCTACGCAATCGATCTCGCTGGCGCTGCGGTTGGTGCGTTGCTGGTACTGGTGCTGATGTACTGGGTGCACCCGTTTTATCTACTGACGGTGTTGTTGCCATGTTTTGCCTTGGCTAGCGTTGCTTACGTACCGAGCGCACTGCGCTCTCGTCGCAGCGTCATGCTGGTGACCGTAGTGGCTGTGTTCGCCGTTTGCGAGTTCTCGCTGCTTAAACTCAACCAGGCCGAATTCAATCAGTACAAGGCGATCTATCCGGCGCTGCATGTACAGGGAAGCAGGGTCATAGAACAGCACTACTCGCCGCGTGGCTACTATATGGTGCTGAAGAACTTCACCGAACGCCTCGATACCGATCTGTCGAACAACCTAGGGCTACTGGGGGTGGCGGAACCGCCAAAGACGTTGGGTCTGTACAGAGACGGACAGCGTGTCGCGGCGCTGCCCAGGGCAGGTCCCTACGATCCTTCTTACGTAAAGGCGGCGCTCGACTCATTTCCCTATGAACTGCTGACGCGGCCCACGGTGCTGCTGATCGGCACGCGCGGCGGTTTTCGCATACGCGAGGCTGTGAGCCTCGGTGCCTCCAGCGTCGTCGCACTCGAGCCAGATGCTACCTTGTTTGAATTCGTTCGCCAGGGGTTGCTTGGGTCCGGAGATCCTATCTTGCGCGGGTCGCGGGTAGTGCTGTCCAATCGCTCACCGGCAGCATTTGTCAACAATACGCACGACCAGTTCGACCTAGTCGAGATTGCTTCTGACTTTCTCGATCAAGCCGATGCTAACAAGTTCGCCTTCGCGACAGAGGCGGTACAGGGATATTTCGCGGTGCTCAGCGAACGCGGCATGATTTCCGTGCCGGTCTCGACGCGCGAGCTCACTGTGTATGCGGTAAAAATGGTCGAAACTGTACGCCATGCGCTCGCGGGCCTCGGCATCAGCGCGCCTGCCACCCATATCATGGTTTATCGCTCGGCATGGAACGCACGCATTCTGGTGGCGAAAAGACCTTTTGCTGCCAACCAAATCGAAAGACTACGCGCCTTCTGTGGAGCGCTTTCCTTCGACACCTCCTACTTCCCCGGCATCGAACCGGAAACGGTGCAGATCTGGAATGACTTGCCGGCAGTGTCGTTCGCCGATGAAACCCTTATCTCACCCTCCGCGGGTACGCATGACGCCCTTATGGAAGACGCTATCAAGCTACTCGTAAGAAACGATCTCACGTTGCTGCAGGAGCACTTTTTCAACCTACAGCCTTCTACCTACGACCGCCCCGCTTTCCACTCGATCTTGCGCCTGCCCACCCTGAGCCAGGTGTTGCGTAGAATCGCCCTTATTCCGCGCGAGGAACTCACCACTTTGATCAATATTGCAGTCATCATTCAGGCGCTTGTGCTGGCAGTGTTTGTGTTAACGCTGCCGCTGGTGCGCTGGCGGCGCCAGTTGCCAAGACCCGTTGTCATCGTGAAGTCGGTGGTCTTCTTCGCCTGTCTAGGACTCGGTTTTCTGTTCCTGGAGATCACGTTAATAGACAAGGCGTCATTTTTTCTCAACGATCGTACCTATGCCTTCGCGATCGTGCTCTCCGGCATGCTGGTATTCGCCGGCAGCGGCAGCTATGTCTCCAGTAAGTACCTGAACAACCCGAAACCTGCGATCGCGGCAGCGTGCGCGGTAGTAGTCCTGTGGACGATATTGGCGGCGCTATTTCTAGACAAGTTGCTGCTTGCGCTGCTCACACTGCCCTTTGGCGGTCGTTGCGCCGTCGTGGTGGCGTTACTGGCGCCGTTGTCATTTGCCCTAGGTGTGCCATTCCCGCTCGGCCTTTATGTTTTCCGGGGGCGCTACAGTAACTTCCTGCCATGGGCCTGGAGCCTTAATGGCGCCTTTTCTGTTATCGCCACGCCGTTGGCCAGCTTGCTGGCGCTGACCTACGGATATAGACTGGTTGTGATGGTTGCCCTCGCCTGCTATCTCGCCGTTTATCTGAGCTACCCGGTACGCCGGGGTCAGAATCAGTTGGTTTAGCAAGCGCAATTACTGCAAAGGACCAGTACGTGAAAGGTTTGCTTGCTACCGGCACAGCCCTCGGGCTGTGCGCAGTTGGGATAGTGGTGTTTGCTAGTACAACCGAACCGACGGCTGGTGGGACCGCCGCCGCAGCGGCCGGAAATTGGACCTACGAGAAATTCGTACAAGCGTTCAAGGATAGCGGGCGCAGGATATCCATTTCCACTAATGAGTTCGAGGAGATACAGAATAACAAGCGGCGCGCACTGCACACCATCGAGAACTACCTAAGTGCCAAGTTCGGCAAAGCCGATGAATCGGTCATGCGTGCGTTCGCGGCCGTGCCGCGGGAATTCTTTCACTACAACTACGCCAACCGCACGGCATTCCCTACATCCGCCTACGAAGAGCCGGCTAAGCCGTGGGCCATCGGTTATGGATCGGCGTTGAGCGATTACCTGGGACAGGCGTACATGACGCAACTGGCAAAGCCCAAGGCCTCCGACGTGGTGCTCGAGATCGGCACCGGTAGTGGTTTTCAGGCCTCGCTGCTATCAAGGATCGTGAAAAAGGCTTATTCCATAGAGATCATCGAGGCGCTAGGAACCAGCGTCGCCAAGATCTTCGCGCCACTTAACTACACAAACATACAGACCCGCGTCGGCGATGGCTACTATGGCTGGCCCGAGGTTAAGGAAGGATTTGACATCATCATCGTCACCTGTTCGGCACAATATGTGCCGCCCGCGCTATTCAAGCAGCTTAAACCCGGTGGGCGACTGGTCATCCCTATTGGCCAGCCCTTCAAGAAGGGTCAGATCCTTTACGTCTACAGCAAGGATGATCAAGGGCGCATCCATTCGAAAAAAGACGTCGGCGTCTACTTCATCCCGATGACCGGGGCCATGGAAAAAGGAGAGAAATCCTAGCGGTTGTGGTGTGGCCTGCGTCGGCGGCGCCGCGCCCACCCCTGCAAATCAACCTGCTCCGCCAGCACCACGCACCCCAGCTCGACTCCTAGCGCTACACGCCGGGCCCATAAGCCCAGATGTACCGGGCGCCTAGCCGCTCGCAAGCCCTTGATTTGAACGGTCAACCGTCGGCATCCGCCGTCCTCTTGTCCGATTTTTGCGAGAAAAAAGGCCATTTTTCTGGACAACCGGACTCCATCGACTAATTTTAGAAAGCCGCAAACCAACGGCCCTGAGCGGCAGATTTAAGGGCGAGGATCAGGATCGATCCGAGCTGCAATCTGTAGGGACGCAGATTTGGGTATGCCACGGCATGCCCAAGAAGCCGCTACAAGGAAAGAGCGGTCTTATTGGACGCACTCCTGTGCGCCCCGACACGGATGCACGCAATGGACTGTGTGCATCCACTTTTTCCGCGCGCGGGACCGACGCCACGGGCCTCAGCCGATCTGCGCGTTTGATGTGTCCAGTATCGTTCGAGGTCGTCGTCAGCTATAGAGTCGTAGTCCCAGCAATGTTGCCAACCCACTCATCGTTACGTCGCCTGCCCGCTACGCGCGCCCTCACTGGGGTGATCGCCAGCGTTGTCTTGCTCGGGTTGTTGCCGGGCAGCGCGTTGATGAATCATGGCCAGAAATCGGCAGGGGGCATCTATCTCATGGGCATGCAACCCCTGACCTCGTCGATGGCTGCGGCAACCGACGTATTAGCGGAGCGTTTAGTGCTCGCTCTGCCGCCAGATGTCGCGAGGGCCGCCGAAACCTACACGCCCCTTATCAATTACCTCGCACGCGTGACCGGGAAGAAGGTTGTCTACAAGCCCGCCACCAATTGGCGAGATTACCAGAAAAGGATGCAGGCAGGGGAATACGATCTCGTCTTTGACGGTGCGCACTTTGCGGGCTGGCGCATCAGCCATATCGAGCATCAACCATTGGTAAAGGTTTCCGTACCGGCCCGTTTCGTCATCGTCGCGCGCGGCGACGACAGTACCATCAAGACACTACAAGACCTGGCGGGACGACGCGTGTGTGCGCCGCCGCCACCCGATGAAGGAACCTTGAGCCTGTACGAGCACTTCGCGAACCCGTCACGCACACCACTGCTAGTGCGCACACAGGACCCACGACGCGCTTATGCGATGATGGTCGCTGGTACTTGTGAGGCTGCCGTCTTGCCGGCGCCTGTGTACGAACGCACGAACGCGGCGGCCGACCATACGCGGGTACTGCTCAATACGCGCACCTTTCCCGGCGACACCTTTACAGCCAGCCCACGCCTAACGCCGCACGACAAGAAGGTTCTTGCCGCTGCCCTATTATCGCCCGAAGGGCAGGCACTCGTCGCACCGCTTTGCAGTGGTATTGGCGACGCCCAGCCGGTCGCCACGGTACCGGCCACCTCTGCAGAGTACATCGGTACCGATGCGATTTTGCGAGGCGTCTGGGGTTTCAGTAGTTAGCAAACTCACCATCGGGACTAGCGCCGTCCGCGCAGGCGTTCATCAATCGACTTGCGATAAAGCCGAGCGCCAGGCCGTAAACGACACCCCCAAGCGCCTCCAGGGCAAATAACCCAGCGATCTCGCCAACAGCAAGGGCGAGGATTATCCATCGTTGGCGCGCCAGGTCATTGATATTGACGTGCAGTGCGCCGGCAAACAGCAGAAAACTGAGCATGCCAAGCAAGAGTGTCTCGTCAAAATCGACCTGCGACAGCGGCGCTCTGCATGCAGGGCGACACGAGGCTCAATCCAGCCAAAACCAATGAGTGCGAGAGACAGCAACAGGGCGAACAACATGACCCCGATCGTCGTCGGCAGACGCAAGTAGCGGAAGTTGAGGTAGCTGAATAGCGCTGCCAGGCTGATGAGAATTG
>QKEI01000305.1 GCA_003251795.1 Candidatus Muproteobacteria bacterium | reverse complement strand
CGCCGAATCAGTCGGCAGCCTGGACGTGTAAATCAAAGCGGCAGCGGTCATCGACCCGGCGAATACGACCGCGGCCATCAGTAATTTCTTTGTAATCGTCATTGCTGAGCTAACCCGAGAACCGGCGGTAACACATCGTCTACGCTACAGCTGTTGGCGTTTTCCGGATAGTATCGTCAAATATGGTCATCAGCCCATAGAGTCACCAAATACCGAGGCCCACGGACCTCAGTGCGTGTCTCCCATATCAGTTAAGCAAATGGTCGACCTCACCCTTCAACGCCTCCAACGGAAGTGCGCCGGGCTTCAACGCGACGGCGCCTGTTTCGTTGTTTAGCAGCACGTTTCCCGGTGTGCCTGTGATGCCGATCTGAATGCCCTCGGTGGAATCCTCGCTCACTCGCGTTGCCATTTTTCCGCTATCCAAACAAGCCTGGAACTTTCGCTCGTCGAGACCGATCTCTTTCGCCAGGGGAACCAAGCGGTTCAGCGGAAATCCTTTGCCGTTGGAGCGCGTGCGTTGATAGATCAGATCCGCGTACCTCCAGAATGCGTCGTTGCCGCCGAGCTCGGCGGCACACTCTGAAGCCTCTGCTTGCTTCTGTGCCCCGGGGTTATGAAAAGACAGGGGAAAATGTCGATAGACCAAATTCACCTTACCATCGTAGACCTCAACGAGTTTTTTTGCCGTTGGGTGAAAACGCTTGCAGAAAGGACACTCGAAGTCGGAGTATTCGATCAAAGAAACCTTCGCATCGGGATTGCCGTAGATGTGATCTCTGGTCTTGGATACTCGCCGTACGTTCTTGGCTTTCGCCGCCGCTGCTTGTGCCTGCTCGGCGCGGGCTTGCTCTTGCGCCTCTCGCTGTTTCTGCACGTAGCGTTCAATACCTTCGTCGATTTTCTGTGCAAGCACCACCTCATCAATGGTTGGCGGCGTAAGAGATGCCTGTCTTAGCTGGAGTGCAAAGAAAAGCAGCGATCCGGAAATGATCAGAGTCGCAAAGACGATGGCGATAATTAAACCTGTGTACGGTGTTACTTTACGCATATTTGGTTTCCATTATTGAACCGGGTTGTTTTCATGCAGTGGCGCTGCGCCGTGCGGGCCTCAATGAAGCACGATGTCCGTGCAGCGCGCGGCAAAAGCTTACCCCCATACCCCGGGGCCCCGTAGCGCCCCGAGCAGCAGCCCATCCTTGTCTGAGCGGTAGACTGCTCTAGGGGGGCTCAACGATACTCCCGATTGGCGGCTTGCAAACGGCCTTGATAGCCCGCAATTTAGCTAGTGCCGCCCCGGCTTGACCTGTACGTTAGTGCCAGGTTTTAAACTTTTTATAAGCTGATTTGTCAGGGGTACACCTCTATGAATGCCAGTGAGACACGTCTTACCGTCAAGGGCCTGAAATGCGACGGTTGCATTGCCCGTGCCCGGGAGGCCCTGAGTCGGGTACCCGGTGTGCTCGATGCTGAATTTGACCTTAAAGCTGGAACCGCCCTAGTGAAAGGGCACGCCGATCCGCACGCGATTGCGCGGGCCCTCACCGACACGGGTTATCCGGCCGAGCTTAGCAGCAGCTAGCCTCGACATGTTGGATCAGGCCCAACCTGCCATCGAACCGAAGTCCGCCGACAAGAGTACGGCGTGTCGTCTATCGATCTCCGGGATGAGTTGCGCCGGCTGTGTGACCACGGTCGAGAACGCACTGAAGTCAGTCCCAGGGGTCGAAGAGGCGGCGGTGAACTTCGCTGAGCATACAGCCACCGTAACTGGTAACGCTGACCCGCAGGCCCTGGTCCGGGCGGTGATCGATGCTGGCTACGACGCGGCCGAGATGCGGGGCACCAAGGACGAGGTGGAAAAGGAAGCTGCCGAGTTCGCTCATTACCGCAAGCTGCTTCGTCAGACCTTCGTTGCCGCCGTGGTCGGTGCGCCGTTGTTCATTGCCGGCCTGTTCGGCTGGCTGCCCGAGCGATCTTTTGGTTGCTCGCGGGCGCCGCCACGCTGTTCGTGCTGGTGTACGCCGGTAAGCATTTCTTCACCGGTGCCTGGAAGTCTTTTCGCAATCACAACGCCAATATGGATACGCTCATCGCCTTGGGCACGGGCACGGCCTGGTTGTACTCCATGCTGGTGGCGGCGTTTCCGGCCATCGTCCCGAGTCTGGCGCGGCATGCGTACTTCGAGGCGGCCGCTATTATTATTGCCTTGATCAATCTCGGTTCGGCGTTGGAGATGCGCGCTCGTGGCAAGACGTCCGAAGCGATAAAACGTCTCATTGGTCTGCAGCCCAAGACCGCCCGCGTGATTCGCAATGGCGAAGAAATCGATATACCGATCGAGGACGTCGGGCTGGGCGAGACCTTGCGCGTGCGTCCGGGAGACAAGATCCCTGTTGACGGCAAGATCATCGAAGGGCATTCGAGCGTCGACGAGTCGATGTTGACGGGTGAGCCCATACCGGTGGAGAAAGGCCAGGGCGACGAAGTGGTGGGCGGTACTATTAACAAGACGGGAACCTTTCTCTTTAGCGCTACCCGTATCGGCAAAGATACGGCACTGGCGCAGATCATCGAGATGGTGCGTCAGGCACAGAATGCCAAACCGGCCATAGGCCGGCTGGCGGATAAGATCTCGGCCGTGTTCGTGCCAACGGTGCTGATCATCGCCGTGCTAACACTGTTGGCATGGTTCAATGTTGGTCCGGAGCCGCGGGTGAGCTACATGCTGGTAGCGGCCATGACCGTACTCATCATCGCCTGTCCGTGCGCGTTAGGCCTCGCCACGCCAATCTCTATTATGGTAGGTGTGGGCAAGGCCGCGGAGTACGGCATCCTGATTCGCAACGGCGAAGCGTTACAGCAGGCCGGCAAGCTGACGACCGTGGTATTGGATAAGACCGGTACCGTCACCGAGGGCCATCCGGCTGTGACCGCCCTGGTTCCGAAGCGCGGCTGGGAGGAAGCGCGCCTGCTCGGCATAGCCGCGAGTCTCGAGACCGGATCGGAGCATCCGCTGGCCGAGGCAATCGTGACGGCGGCCAAGCAAAAGGGGCTCAAGCCTTCGCCGGTGAGTGATTTCGAGGCGGTCGCCGGTCATGGGGTTGCCGGCAAGGTCGACGGGCAGCAAGTGCTATTCGGCAACAGCAAGCTTATGCGCGACCACCGTATCGAGCTTGGCGAGTTGCCACAGCGCGCCGGCGAGCTTGCGGCCGAGGCACACACACCGATGTATGTGGCGGTGGATGGGCAGGCAGCGGGCATCATCGCTGTTTCCGATCCGGTCAAAGCCGATTCCAAGCGAGCGATCGAACGTCTGCATGCGATTGGCCTCAAGGTGGTGATGGTTACC
>QKEI01000256.1 GCA_003251795.1 Candidatus Muproteobacteria bacterium | reverse complement strand
GACCGCCCGGACTTATGGAGGGCGGGAGAAAAGCACGCTCGCCAGCGCCTGCGCAGATTTCTTGAGCAGCGAATCAGCGATTACGGGCAGGCGCGTGATGTTCCCGCGAGACACGGCACTAGCATGCTTTCGCCTTACCTCGCGTGCGGAGTGATCTCGCCCCGCTACTGCCTGCAACAGGCGTTGGAGGCACGGCGCAGCGTCGGCCGTACCCGACGGGAAAGCGTGATGACTTGGATCAATGAGCTCGTATGGCGCGAGTTTTATCGCCATATCCTCGTTGCTTTCCCCCGGGTAAGCATGGGCAAGCCGTTTCTGTCGGCGGGCGAGCGCATCCAATGGCGTAACAACGAGGACCAGTTCCAGGCCTGGTGTGAAGGACGCACCGGCGTGCCGATCGTTGATGCGGGTATGCGCCAGCTCGCACAAACCGGCTGGATGCATAATCGAGTACGCATGATCGTGGCGATGTTCCTCAGCAAGGACCTACTGATCGACTGGCGCTGGGGCGAACGCCATTTCATGCGCAACCTGATCGACGGCGATCTCGCTAGCAACAACGGTGGCTGGCAGTGGTCATCATCGACTGGTACCGATGCGGCACCCTACTTTCGCATTTTCAACCCGTATACACAGAGTCGACGGTTCGATGCTGATGGTCGGTACATACGTAGGTTCGTGCCTGAGCTCGCCAACATCAAGGGCAGCGCCATCCACGAGCCCCATGCCGATGCCACATTGGCGGACGTGAACTATCCGCCGCCGATCGTTGACCACGCCGTCGCGCGAAAGCTCGCTTTACGAAGGTATGCTACGCTGCGCTCGGTCTCGGCCTAGGCGTACCCATGGCGATGAAGGCTCTCATATTGTTGGCACACGGAAGCCGTCATCCGGCGACACCTGAGGAGGTGGCGGCTCTCGCGCTCGCAGTTGCGGCAACGATCCAATGCAACGTACGCCACGCTTTTCTGGAAATAAATCACCCAACCCTGAGCGAAGCGATTGCACAGGCCATTGCAGAAGGTGCCGAGCTGGTGAACGTGCTGCCGCTATTTGTTAATACGGGCAATCACGTCGTTCGTGACCTACCGCAGCTTGTTGCCGACGCGAGAGAGCAGTACCCACATGTTGAGATCGTACTGTTGCGTCATGTCGGTGCGCACCCCGCCTATACGGCAGTCATCGAGACCATCGCCCGCGAGGCGGGACACTGAGTGGAACAGATTAGGATAGGTATGACTGCTGCGTTGATACTTCGTGCCCATGACCTCAGACCTCGGCTGGCAGGCGTGCAGCCGTTTGCGCAGTGATCTCGATGATGGCGCGAACCCAACGATCGTCGCTATTGAGAGACGGCACCAGGCGCAGTTCTTCGCCACCATGGGCCTTGAAGTCCTCGCGCGCGCGGATGGCGATTTCCTCCAGTGTCTCGAGGCAGTCGGCGGTAAAAGAAGGACAAACCACGGCCAGGCGCTTTACCCCAGCGCCTGCCAGCTCGCGGACGCGCTCGTCGGTGTACGGGCGAATCCACGGGATACGTCCTAGCCGCGATTGAAAGGTTATCTCCCAGCTCTGATCCGCCAGGGCCAGCCGCTTGGCCAAGGCCCTAGACGTTGCAAAGCACTGAGCCCGATAGCAGTAGTGATTGGCAGGTCCCATGACGTCACAGCAGTTGGCATTGCGCAGACAGTATTTGACCTTATTCTCATCGCTTTTTCGCAGCTGCCGCTCCGGCAGGCCGTGATAGCTCATAACGATGCGGTCTGCCGCAAAGTCCTCTAATGACCGCTGCGTGACCGCCGCAAACGCCTCGACGAATTCCGGGTGATCGTAATACGGAGGCACGACTTGCAGGGCCGGAACGTTCCAACGTTTGCTCGCCAACGTCAGCACGCGTTCGATCGCGGACCCCCACGCGGCCGAGGAATAATGTGGGAACAGCGGAAAGACGACGATCTGAGCAACGCCGTGTTCGGCCAACTGTTCCAAGGCCGTCGCGATCGACGGTTCCTGGTAGCGCATCGCCAGCTCCACATGCCAGGTTGTGCCCAACCGTTGGCCCAGCTTCTGCGCGAGATCGCGCCCATGGAAGAGTAGGGGTGAACCGCGCTCGCTCCAGATGCTCTGGTAGGCCTTGGCCGATTGGCGTGGTCGCGTGGGTAGGATCAAACCGTACAGCAGTAGCGCACGCAAAACCGGATTGATATCGATGACTCTCGGATCCGAAAGAAACTCGCGCAAGTAACGACGTACCGCCGGCACCGTCGGGGCCGTAGGCGTGCCAAGATTCAGTAATAACAATCCTCGCCGGGTCATCACGTGTGCCTGCATGTGGTCGAGAGTGTCCCCGATCGGGATCGGCGGCGTTCCCTCAAGCTCACCTTCGCCTGTCGACGGATTCGTCGCCCGTTACGCGTATCACAGCACTTCGTCTAGATGGGCAATGAGGCGGTCGACCTCTTCCAGGGAGTTGTAGTGCACCATGCTGGCCCGCACCACGCCGTTTTGCGGACCCAAGCCAAGGGCGTCGACGCAGCGTTGGGCGTAGAACGTCCCGGAGCGAATGGCGACACGAGACTTAAGCAGATGCCGAGGAAACTCCCGCGAATCGCGATTACCGACGACGAAAGAAAATGTAGGCGCGCGCTGCGTCTTATCGGCGGTTTTACGCCCGATTAGACGTAGTTGTGACTTGGCATCGATGAAATCGATGAAACGGCGCGCCAGTGTCTCTTCATGATCCGCCATCAATGCGAATAACTCGGCGAGACGCAGATGCAGGGCGGCATTACCGTCACCGAGATGGTGACGGTGGAGGGTCTCGAAGTAATCGATGATGCCGATGAGACCTGCGGTCAGCTCGTGGTTGACGCCGCCGGGGATAAGTTTCAGCGGAATATCGTCCTCGCCGATGAAAAAATGATTCTGCCCGCGCGCCCGTAACAGATGCTCACGCTTGCCGTAGAGGATCCCCAGATGCGGACCATAAAGCTTGTACGTGCTGAACACGTAGAAATCGACATCGAGCGCTTTGACGTCGAGCGCACGGTGCGGAGCAAAGGCGACCGCATCAACGCAAGCGAGCGCGCCGGCCTCGTGTACCATGCGAATAATGGCTGCGGCGTCGTTGATCGAGCCGGTGATATTCGAGCATTGGGTAAAGCAGACTAACCGCGTGCGCTCGTTAAGCAGATCAGCCAGGCGCTCGATCTCGAGCTCGGCGGTTTCCGGGTCCATCAACCATTCCTTCACGATCACGCCAAGCTCTGCCAGTCGCCACCAGGCGCCGCTGTTCGCCTCGTGATCGAGATTGGTAACGATGATTTCATCACCGGGTCTGAACCACGGCCATAGCGCATGCGCGAGCACATAGATATTCATCGTCGTCGACGGGCCGATGACGATTTCCTCCGGCGAGGCGTTGATCATCTCTGCCATCAGTTGCTGACTCGTCTCTAAACGTTTCGTTGCGAGCGATGAAGCCTCATACTCGGCGCCGGGCTGCACCTGCGTGTCGGTCATATAGGCACCGATGCGCTCGATCACACTTTGCGGTACCAGCGTGCCACCGGCGTTCTCGAACAGCGCCCATTCGTTGAGGCCGGGGAACTGGCTACGGACAAAATCGATGTTCAATGGCTTGGCCTGGCTCATCGTGAGTTCCTTTTAATATGCCGCTGTGGGGTGCGGCTTGTAATAAGCCACAAAGGGTGGAATTATTTCATAGCTGATCGCTTGGCACGATTCTTCGGTGCCGGAAGGGTGTTCTCTACATCGGCGCAGCCCACGGCCAGACGCCCGTTCGGGCAGGGAAATAATCATGCAGCTACGAGCCTTGGGACCAGGGGCGCCGGCCGTATCGCCAATCGGCTTCGGTGCCATGCCGCTGTCGCTTCAGAGCAGGCCCCATGAAGCGGTCGCCGTCCGCGTCGTCCACGCGGTGCTCGATGCCGGTGTCACTCTGATAGACACCGCCAATGTCTACTGCCTCGATCACACCGATATCGGCCATAACGAACGCCTGATTGCCAAGGCACTCAAATCCTGGTCGGGCGCGCGCGAAACTGTATTGGTAGCGACCAAAGGAGGGTTGGTACGGCCCAAAGGGCGTTGGGAAAGCGATGCTCGACCCGATCGTCTCAAGCGTGCCTGTGAGCAATCGCTGCGGGATCTGGCCATCGATTGCATCGACCTTTACCAACTGCACGCGCCGGATCCGAGAGTGCCGTTCGTCGATAGCATCGGCGCACTGGCGCAGTTGCAGGAGGAGGGCAAGATCCGCTGGGTTGGCCTATCGAACGTATCGGTTAGCGAGATCCAGCAAGCCGAGAGCCTGCTCGCCGTTACCGCTGTGCAAAACCGGCTCAGTCCGTTTTTTCGCGAGGCGCTTCATGACGGCGTAGTAGCCTATTGCGAGCGGAGAGGTATCGGCTTTATCGCCTATAGCCCCATGGGCGGTTGGCAGTACCACAAGGCGTTGCCCAAGCATCGCTTGCTTAATGCGGTTGCCGAGCAGCACGGACACTCACCTCATGCCGTAGCACTGGCATGGTTGCTGGCACAGGCACCGAACATCATACCCATACCAGCGGCGCGCAGTGTCGAGCACGCGCACGATTCCCTGCGCGCGATCGACCTTGCGCTCGCCGCCGAGCACATCGAAGCGATCAGCGCGGCGAGGTTCTAGGGCTGGGAAGCGCGAGTTTTTCAGCTCGGTAACGCGTTGGTCTTGATCAAGCTGACAATGCTGCGCATTGTTGCTGCATCATCATCAAACCCGCCGTGCGTGGTGCTGGCGCTTGCGGCTGTCGGTGTAGCCCAAGCGTGCACGTTGCCCAGTTTGAATTTGCCGATGTGCTTGTCGAAGTATTTCTCCATACCGAGAAGCGGCGTGCGTACGCCATTTTCGAATGACTCCGATACCAGATAGAGCAGCGAGCGACTGTAACCAAGCAGCGGTCTTACCGTTGGATCCTTCTGTTCGGCGGTATCATTCAAATGGAACGTATGGAAATGCTTCACCGTGCCGTCCTGTATTCGGGGCAACACCTGCTGCTCGAAAAGGTCCATGCGTACCGCCGGTGCCATGAAATTGATGCTCTCGAAGCGCCAGCCAGCAGCGGCCAGGCGCCCGACCACATGGCTGTGCACGATCGAGCCGGCCGAATGACCGATAAGATGCAGGCGTACTGGCGTCTTGCTGAACCAGGTGGACTTACGCGCGTAGTTGTAAAGGATCATGCCGCCGCCCTTGTCGTGCGAGGTGATACTGTCGGCGTTCTGTTTCATCTCGCCCCAGATCATCGTGCCACCCGGTGCCAATAAGCGCTCCAGACGTTGGTTCCACCAGCGCTTGAGTTGATCGACGAATCCGGCGGTCGGTTTCGGCAAGCCCTTGATCTTGTCCTCCAACCGATTCTTGAGGGTGGACCACAAACCGGTCTCCCACATCAAAAAGATCGGGAAGATCTTTGCTTCGTAGAGCGAAGGGATCCATTTGGCCGCGGTCTCAGCCGCAGTCTCCTCGTCGGTCAGTCCGCCATGGGCGTAAATGGCGATGTCCGTAGGATCACTAGCGCGCAGCCCCCACTGCTTGCGGGCCTCGCTAATATGAAAGTTGACCAGCGCTTCGACGTCGCTCTCCTGCGTGCGGAAGTTGCCGCTGTTCGACAGCCGACCGTTGTTGGCCATATCGATAATGAAAGGCGCGATCTCGCGATTGCGCAGCTTAGCATCTGCCGCAATCTCGACCTTTCCGCGATGCACGCGCAACGAAGTCGACTTGGCGATATCCAGATGTTGCTCGGTGACTACGCCGAGCTGCGCCACCCAGCAGTCCATGGCGTTCTCGGTCCAGTCTTCGTAGCTCAGCAGCGCCAGCCCGCCGGAGCCCCAGCCGGTTCCCCAGGAGTTTTGCACCACGAAGCCATGGCTGTTGTAGCCGACAATAACGAAGGCGTGACCACCGTCGGCAGGCGTGACGTGTCTCTGAGGAATGGACCAGTAGCCACTCTTGGCGGTTTTGGCATCGAAGCCTTCCATCCATCCGTCGTGGCAGATGGCGCTGGCGTACAGCACGCCGACCTCGTTCAGCGCCACGTGCATGTCCGTCACCGAACGCGTGTCGACGCGATAGTAGGCACCGAGCGGCCGCCGCGCTGCGTCGAGCCACCAGTCAGTCTGCGCCGTTTTTGCCGGTAGTGGCATATCTAGCGTCTTCCACAAGTCGGTGCGACAGACGCCGTGCTTGTACCAACCCTTCATGGCACCGCGCAGGCTCGAACCAGTGTCTGCAGAGGAGCCGGGGAATTCGTCATAGCGCCGTGCCATGGAGTAGATCATGAACGGTGACGCTAGCGGTGCACGCGCGCCCTGGCGAGTGCGCAACAGGAAGTTGACGACATTGGACAAGGCAAAGCCGGTGCACGCACTCGTCTCCTTTTGGTCTAGTACCGGTAATCGTGACTTCGGCTTCATCTGTGCCGGTGGCGCCAAGGCCACTGACGGCATATAAGGTCGATCTCGCAAGTCGAGTTGATCGGGCACTACATTGGTCTTCGGAGTGAAAGGTTTCTTCCGTGTCGACTTAGCCATGTCGCTTGCTCCCTGGTGGCGGATGGTGGCTGATCGTTGTAACAAGCAGGAAAACGGTGATTAGTTTGGAGCATACGAAATGCGCCGGCAAGGCGCATGTTGCACCGACAGATAAAGCCCTTAGTATTGACAGGTCGTAACGTTTGCTTGATTGTTCGTAACACAGTTGAATGGTCAGCGTCGCTGAGGGTGGGCATCAGGATCGGGCGACAAGCAAGAACAAGGAGCCGCTGATGAGACGCATCGCAGTATTGGTTGTTCACGGAATAGGCGAGCAGAAACGCTTCGAGTTTTTGGAGACGATCGCCAGCAACCTCTATCGCGCCTTGCGACGCGATACCCGACGCCGGGCCAAGGCGTATATCGAGTTACGCCGCGGTGATCAGATCACGCGCGGTGCTGATGCCGCCGAGAGTTGGCGCACAGCGCCTGCGATCGTCGGCTGGCAGGTGCCGTCAGGAGAGGGCATCGAAGTGCAGTTCCGTGAGGTGTACTGGGCCGATCTCGATTTGCCCACCAGTTGGCGCGGCACCTTCAAGCTGCTCGGCTGGGCCCTGGGTATTTCGGGACTCCGCTTTTTTACAGATCCAGCAGTGGGGCCAGCCGCCAAGCATGGCATGTGCGAGCCGAGCTACGCGCGCAAAGGGTGGGCACGGCTGTGGGTGCGCACGCGGTTGTTTCTGGTGTCGTTACTGTTTTTCTACATCGTCATTTCCGTTTTCCTACTGGACTGGTTGTTGCTGCGGCGCGTGTCGTTGTTTAACGACTTTCGCAAGCTCGTGCACAACTACCTGGGTGATGTGAAGCTTTATCAAGACTGGTTCGTGCGCAATGATGACCGGCTGGAAACGGTGGGGAAGAAATCGCGCGTGGCTATACGCGGCCGCATGGTCCGCGCTCTCGTCGCTACCGCCACACAGGTCTATGGGGGTAGGCAAAGTGAAAAGCTTGATGGCTATTACATCCTGTCCCATAGTCTCGGCACCGTGGTCGCGTTCAACGGCTTGATGGAAACGGCGCTCGCCCTGCCTAATTATCTCGGGAGGGAGGAGTGGACAAGGCTACCGGCCAAGCTCAAGCAACGCTATCCCGCGCCAGCCCCGAAAATGCAGATGCCGGTACGACCCCCCTGGCTGAAAGCAAACGATGCTATTCATCGCGGTCGCCTGTTCGACGGGCTCGAGGGATTCGTGACGATCGGCAGTCCATTAGAC
>QKEI01000259.1 GCA_003251795.1 Candidatus Muproteobacteria bacterium | reverse complement strand
GGTGAATAGCCTGGACAGCTGTAGTGGCCGAGGTGACAATAGCGCTGTCGCCGGTTACGAGCCACACTAGGTCCCCCGGCTATGCCTCAATTCAGAGCGAACCAAGGCGATCATTTGACTGACGAGCAGTATCAGGACCACATACTGCAGGGTGTTTCTCGTACCTTCGCATTGACTATTCCGCAGCTGCCAACGCCGCTTTGTCGCGTTGTCAGCAATGCTTACCTGCTGTGCCGTATTGCCGATACCATCGAGGACGAACCAGCCATCACGCCCGAGCAGAAGCGCTATTTCTCCCAGCTGTTCATAGAAGTGGTCGACGGGCAAAGGGACGCAGCGCAGTTGGCTTCCGAGCTGCATCCGCTGCTTTCCGAGAGCACGATTCCGGCGGAGTGTGAGCTGATAGAAAACATTGTGCGAGTCATTCGTATTACGCACAGCTTCACGGCCAAGCAGCGCTCTATATTGTGTCGTTCCGTGGCCATCATGGCCAAGGGAATGTCCGCGTTTCAAGCCGATAACGATGTCAATGGCCTCAAGGATATGCCGCAGCTCGATAGCTATTGCTACTACGTCGCAGGTGTCGTTGGTGAGATGCTGACCGAGCTTTTTTGCGATTACTCACCGGAGATTGACAAGAACAAAGAGGCGATGATGAAGCTCGCCGTGTCCTTTGGCCAGGGTCTGCAGATGACCAATATTCTCAAGGATATTTGGGAAGACCAAAGACGGGGAGCCTGCTGGTTACCACGGGAGGTATTCGACCAGTCAAGCTTCGAATTGAAGGACCTCTCCGGCGGGAGCAGCAAGTCCTTCGGTGATGGGCTGGAGAAGCTCATCGCCGTTGCCCGTGGGCACCTTGAGAACGCGCTAGCCTACACGTTGTTGATTCCACGATACGAGCGGGGTATTCGTCGTTTCTGTCTGTGGGCGCTGGGGATGGCCGTGCTTACGCTGAGAAAGATTGACCGCAACCGGGGCTTTACGTCAGGGCAGGAAGTAAAGATATCCCGACGAAGTGTGAAAGCGACGATCATCGCGACGCGCCTGAGCGTCGGCAGTGACCGGTTATTAAAGTGGTTGTTCAGCCTAGCCGCTCTCGGCTTGCCGCGCCCAACCACAGCGCCCGCCCCGCAGTCGCGACGATTTCAGCCCTACTCGCTGCACTAATCGTGCTTTGCAGATAGAGCTTGGTCCGCCAGGGTGGTAAAATACGGCGTTTGTGCGGCGCCAGAAACAGTATGCGGCAAATCTTGAGGTTGCGATGTTAGATCAGACTAAAGGGTCCGTAATCGAGATCGCCGAGTTGCAGTTGCGGGAGAGCCGCAGGCTCCCGCACGAGCCGGGGCTTGGGATTCCAGAGCAGTCGTTGCTTGAAGCGATCGAAGCCGGGCGCGAGGCATTACTGGCGCAGCAGCACGCTGATGGCTACTGGTCTTACGAGCTGGAGGCGGACTGCACAATACCGGCCGAATACATCCTGATGATGCATTACATGGATGAGATCGACGAGCCGCTGCAAACGAAGATCGCTACGTTTCTGCGCGAACGCCAAGAGGACCACGGTGGCTGGTCGCTGTACGTCGGCGGCAGCATCGATCTGAGCTGCACGGTAAAGGCCTACTACGCTCTCAAGCTTGCCGGCGACACCATTGATGCCCCCCACATGCGACGGGCGCGCAACGCGATTCTCGCACTAGGTGGCGCGGCGCGCTGTAACGTCTTTACCCGCATTACCCTGGCTTTGTTTGAGCAGATTCCCTGGCGTGGTGTGCCGTTCATCCCGGTTGAGATCGTATTACTGCCACGGTCGTTTCCGTTTCACTTGACCAGGGTATCATATTGGTCGCGCACCGTTATGGTGCCGCTCACTATCCTCTGTAGCCTGAAAGCGCGCGCGAAGAACCCGCGCCGGATCAACGTTGAGGAGCTGTTCACCGTTCCGCCACACCAGGAGAAGAATTATTTTCCGGTGCGCTCAAGGCTCAACCACGCGTTCCTATTGCTAGATCGGTTCGGGCGCATGCTCGAGCCGTTAATTCCGCCGCCGATCAGGCGCTGGGCTCTGAGACGGGCCGAGACGTGGATCGTAGAGCGGCTCAATGGGACCGATGGTCTCGGCGCCATATTTCCGGCCATGGTCAATGCCTACGAAGCACTCGCGTTGCTCGGCTATGCACCCGATCACCCCCACCGTGCCACCGCTAAAGAGGCTCTGCGCAAGCTCTTGGTTGTCGGTGAGCATCGAGCCTACTGTCAGCCGTGCGTGTCGCCCATTTGGGACACCGGCCTGGCGTGTCTGGCGTTGCACGAGGTAAACGGGGGTAAACCCATGCCCGAGACGCTGCGCGCGCTCGATTGGCTCAAGGACCGCCAGATTCTGGAGTTACGTGGTGATTGGAGCGTATGGCGGCCAAACCTACGCCCGGGTGGCTGGCCATTCCAGTTTGGCAATGGCCACTACCCGGATCTCGATGATACCGCCGTGGTGGCTTGGGCTATGCACGAGACTGGGGAAGAGCGTTATCAGGAATCTGTGGCGCGCGCGGCGGAGTGGTTGGCCGGCATGCAATCTAAGAACGGCGGTTTCGGCTCGTTCGATGCCGATAACACCTATTATTACTTGAACGAGATCCCGTTCGCAGATCACGGTGCGCTGCTGGACCCGCCAACAGCAGACGTGAGCGGCCGCTGCGTTAGCTTTTTCGGGCATCTAAAGAGCTCGCACTACGCGCAGGTTATGAATCGCGCTCTGCGGTACCTGCGCGACGAACAGGAGAAGGATGGCTCATGGTTTGGGCGCTGGGGAACCAACTACATCTACGGAACCTGGTCGGTGTTGGTTGCCCTGGAGCAGGCAGGCGAGCAAAAGATGCAACCGTATATCCGGCGCGCCGTCGGTTGGCTCAAGCTCAATCAACGCTCCGACGGCGGCTGGGGCGAGAGCAACGAGTCCTACCTGTATCCGGATTCCGCTGGCCAGGCGGATGTGAGCACAGCGTTTCAGACCGCTTGGGCCATGCTTGGATTGATGGCAGCTGGTGAAGGCGATTCGCCGGAAGTTCGGCGAGGCGCACAATACCTGCTGCGCACTCAGCAGGCCGACGGGTTGTGGAACGACCCGGTGTTCACTGCTCCAGGCTTTCCGCGAGTCTTCTATTTGAAGTACCACGGCTACGACAAATATTTCCCCCTGTGGGCGTTGGCGCGCTATTACAATCTAAAGAAACGCAAACGCGCCTGACACGTCTCGGCATTGTCGTCGCGATGTCGCCAGAGGCACGCTGTCTGGTCGATCGTAAGTTCAAACCCGGCGAGTTGATCGATTTCTATGATGGTGGCTGGGTCCAACTCTGTGGGATCGGTCCCCAGCGCGCTGCGCGTGCTGCCGAGTCGTTGCTTGCACACGGCGTCGGCGCATTGCTCAGCTGGGGCACGGCCGGCGCGCTTTCGCCGGAGCTGGTGCCAGGAAACGTTGTTTTGCCAAACGTGATAACAGCATCTGGCGGTGACCTATACCACGTCGACAGCGAATGGCGTGCCCGGGCCATGCGTTGCCTCCAGGGTCGATTGGCGGTAAGCGATGATCCGATACTGGAGAGCCCGACAATAGTGGCGGGTATTGCAGACAAAGCGCAATTGTTTGCCCGTGTGGGTGCGGCCGCGGTCGACATGGAAAGCGGGGTAGTCGCTCGCGCAGCGGCTCGCGCGGGTGTCCCTTTTCTTGCCATTCGCGCCATTGCCGATGCCGCCAACACCGGTATCCCTCGTGACGTGCTCAATATGTTCGATGCTCATGGCGAATGGCGTTTCTCAGCAGTGGTACCCGCAGTGCTTAGACGACCGCCCGTGGTTGCGGATTGTTTGCGTCTCTGGCGTGACGTTCGAGCCGCTTATGACAGCTTGCGTCAAGTTGCCAGTTTGCTGGGGCCCAGCATGCAGCTTGAGTGAGAGTGTTCGGCTTTACATCGGCATACACCTGCCAATAACACTGCTTAGTTCTTAGGAAGAGAGAGGGAATGACAACCCTGGTTACCGGGGCCTCTGGTTTTATCGGCTCGGCTGTTGTCAGGGCACTGCTGCAGGCCGGACACGAGGTGCGTGTGCTGCTGCGCCCGCAAAGCGATCGCAGCAACATTGAAGGCTTATCGGTAGGCGTAGTTATCGGTGATCTCGCGGACCGCGCTTCACTGACGCGCGCCGTTGCTGGTTGTGATACGTTGTTTCACGTCGCTGCCGATTATCGCATTTGGGTGCCGGACCCCGATCACATCTACCGTATCAACGTCAGCGGCACGCGTGAGCTAATGATGGCGGCGGCCGATGCGGGCGTATCGCGAATCGTCTATACGAGCAGCGTGGCGACACTGGGATTGAACGGTGACGGCAGCCCCGCCGATGAAGATACGCCGGCGACCATTAGCGACATGATCGGGCATTACAAGCGCTCAAAGTTTCTCGCCGAGCAGGCGGTTCATGAGCTCGTGGAGCAAGGCGGGTTGCCGGCTGTGATCGTCAATCCGTCGGCACCGGTCGGGCCGCGTGATATCCGGCCCACGCCGACGGGTCGGCTGGTCGTCGATGCGGCGCGTGGGCGCATGCCGGCCTATGTGGAGACGGGACTCAACTTGGTGCATGTCGATGATGTGGCTATCGGGCACGTGCTGGCTTTTGAGCGCGGCCGGATCGGCGAACGCTACATTCTCGGGGCAGAAAACATGAGCTTGCGGGATATTCTGCAGGCGATTGCCGAGATCAGTGGCAAGCACGCACCGCACCTGCGCCTGCCGCACGGCGTGGTACTGCCGCTCGCTTATGTGTGTGAGACCTGGGCACGGCTGAGCGGCACCGAGCCTTGGATAACTGTAGATGGGGTGCGGTTGGCAAAGAAACATATGTATTTCTCTACTAATAAGGCCAGACGTGAGCTCGGGTTCGATCCCCGTCCGGCAAGACAAGCCCTGGTCGATGCAATTGCCTGGTTTCGCCAGCACAACTACTGCTGAGGGTATGTACTGAATGTGTACCGCTGCGGCGAAACAGCGCGCCATAAACGCTGATTTGAGCGCGGCCACAGCAGGGCTAGTGCCCTGCCTTCGTAAGTATGGAATAATTTATTCAGATGATAGTCACTATCCGATAAACAACGTACGCGGGCCGATCCCGGGAGCACATGATGGAAAGTAACAAGCGCAAGGCGCTCAGCGCCGCACTGGGCCAGATCGAGAAGCAGTTCGGCAAGGGTTCGGTGATGCGGCTCGGTGATGCCGAGATCGTGCAGCACGTCGAGGTTGTCTCCACTGGCTCGCTCGGGCTGGACATCGCCCTTGGTATCGGCGGTTTGCCGCGCGGGAGGGTGGTAGAGATCTACGGGCCTGAGTCTTCAGGAAAGACCACGCTGGCATTGCAGGTTATCGCCGAGGCACAAAAACTCGGCGGCACGGCCGCCTTCGTCGATGCGGAAC
>QKEI01000155.1 GCA_003251795.1 Candidatus Muproteobacteria bacterium | reverse complement strand
CAAAACCTTCGATAACTTCACCAAGAACAAGGTCGAGTTTGCCGCGCAGGCAACCGCCGTCGCCGTAAATGCCGGCGCTGGGGCCAATGCCAAATACGAAGAGGGTGTGGCGATCTTCACCGCGGGCGAGAAGGGCTTCATGGCTGAGGCGGCCGTAGGCGGTCAGAAGTTCAAGTTCCATCCCGCCGAGTAACCTGATCGAGGCTGTCCCGGCTCGTCGCTTCAGGTAGTATGCCGGGCCTCGCGTGTTCGCGGGCCCGGCCGGTGATTATTCGTCTCAGGACGATCTTTTCTTGTCGATGCGATTAACCATCATCAGCCCGACAAGCTGGGCGACAACGACGGCGAGATAAAATAGACCGAATACCACTTCGAGCACTACCAATGCGTAGACAGGCGGGGTCGTTGGAGTAATGTCCCCGTAGCCCAGACCTGTAAGCGACACGATACTGAAATAATCAAAAAGCGTCCGTCTGGTGTGCCAGTCACTAAGTTGCCACGCGATCCCGTCAGGCACATGAAACGACGCGGGCGCAAACGCATACACCAGACAGTAGAGGTTAGCCCATGCTACGGCTGCCAACAGATAGCCACACGCTGCACCGATGATGTCATCTGCCCGTATGGCCTCCCGCTTGAAAACGCCTCGCAAAATCACGGCAACAGCAAAACCAAAAAAGGACACGGCTGAGCAGTGATACAAAATTATAGCGGTCGTTTGCAGTCGATCCGGCAGGACGTAATAAGCAAAATTGGCCGCCAACCCCGTAAATGCCAGCAAGACTGCGGCCCAGCGTTCCCACCGTTGCTCGAACACGATCACAAATACACTGATGGCGACAACGCCTAACACAGCGTCGCCGATGGCACGGGTGTGCACGCTCCAATGCACGAAGGACGGCTGCAGCACCGCCATCACCATTATGGCTACGAGGAGCGCAAAGTGTCTCCGCTCGCGGAGTCGACTAAGCCACGTACTCGTGTTACGAGCCATGTAGTATTCTACGGAGCCATTACAGTTTCAGCTTTCAGTGCGCAGGAGAAGCGGCTGCGGTCATTTTCGAACGCGCGATTTGAATCGCCGCTAATATAACTCGCGGTGAACCGCGCGCCTATGGTGATCCTTCCGGTTGCCCGCCTCCACTCGACTATCGTTTGTTCGGAGGCTTACATGCCGGGATGATCCGTGCCGCCTTCTGATACTCGGTCGCCGCTTCGTGCGATCGGCCTGCTGCTTCATAGGCGGCAGCCAGGTCAAAATATGCAGATAGGTCGTTCGGTTTCAGTTGCACTTGTTTTTGTAACTTGCCGATGGCGTCGTCGGGGTGATCCTGCCGCAGTAAGAACCTCCCGTACTGACCGTAAATATCGGAGGCGCTGGGGGAGTCGCCATAACGTTCCTGAAGTTTCTTATAGCTCGCCTCGGCATCGCTTGGCTTTTTCTGCTCTTCGAGTATGCGCGCCTTCAGCAGCTTGCCCTGAAGTGCATCGAGCGCGGTGAGCGCTACGGCTTGCTCGGCAGCCTTGTCGATGCCTCCTCCCATGAATCTAGGCGCCTGCGCATAAAAATTACCCAACGCCGCGCGGGCTGCGACATTGTTTGGATCGAGCATAACGGCTTGTTCAAAGGCCATTCTGACCTTCTTCGCTAACCCGGCCTGCTTGAGCAGGCCCGACCGCTTGGTCTTTTCACCGTAGGCGCGGCCCAGCCAGTAATGGTAATCGGATTGGCTACCCTGCAGATCGACGGCTCGCTGCAAATGTGTGATCGCTTGATCGTAATGACACAGCATGAAGTAGCTTCTGCCCAAGTAATACTGGCCCGTTGCATTCGATCCGTTCGCAGTTACCACCTGCTCGAGCACCTTTTCCGCTTCCCGGTATTGCCGATGCTGGAAAAGCTCAATCCCCTTGGTCAGGAAGTCATCGGCCTTCGATACGAAGGCCCCCAAAGCAACCACGCCAAAGATTAGCGACGCGAACAACGTTGCGCGTCTCTGTCTTCTCTCATCTCGCTCTAATCGCATATATCCATCCCTACCTCGGCCACACCGACCAATCACGCTCGCTCAAGTATTCCTGCGCTTGCGCGCTCCAGTAGTGGGGCCTCTGCCCTCGAGTAGTGCTCGTTGAGAGCGAACCGATTGCGCTATGAAGTCAATGAACGCGCGAATCCGGGCCGTGTCGCGTAGGTCAGGATGCGTTAACAACCATAGACCGCTAGTGAAACTTGAGTCGGGCGGCAATACCCGCACCATCGCTGGCTCGGGATCGGCCAGAAAACAGGGTAACACCGCCAGCCCGAAACCGGCTTTCACTGCAGAGAGCTGAGTCATCATACTGTTACTGCGGTAAACAACAGCGGTTTCGGGCGCATGCGTGCGCACCCAACGTGTTGCAGCAAGATGCGCAAGACTATCGTCACCGCAAACAATAGAGTGGCGCGCCAGATCTGAAGGTTTGCGCAATCTCGGCTTGTCTTTCAAATAATCGCGCGAGCCGTAGACAGCCCACGCCATATCACTGACACGACGACCCACAAGCTCCTCGGGCGGGTTCTGCGTCGGGCGAATAGCAATATCGGCCTCGCGCTTGGACAGGCTGAAGAACTCACTACTGATTATCAACTCCACCTGGATACCGGGATAGTGTTGATGAAATTGAAAGAGATACGGCTGCACGAACCAAAGGCCAATGGTGTCCGTGGTCGTTACCCGTATCGTGCCGCTTAGTCGATAGTCCCTGCCCGAGATGCGCCGATCGAGCGCGGTGATTTGTTCCTCGACACTCGCGGCAGTCGCCATCATTTCCTCACCGGCAGTAGTCAGCACATAGCGTCCGCCGGCACGTTCGAACAGTCTTACGCCAAGATCAGTTTCGAGTGCATTGATCCGTCTGAAGACGGTCGAGTGGTTAACGCCTAACTCGCGCGCCGCGCGTGCCAACCCGCCGGTACGGCTAACTGCAGCAAAATACCGAAGATCGGTCCAGTCGAGCATGTTTGCAATTTCGCAAATATTATTTGCATATTCTGGGAATTGTTCTGCGAATACGCAAGCGCTAAATTTGTCCTGTCGTTAACTAACCGTCATGAGTTAACCCTAACCATCTGGAGAACCTAGTCATGATCGATAGCAAAACCGCACCTTATGCCGCAACGGTGTTGCGCGTGAGCTTGGGTCTCATGTTCCTCGCCCACAGCGTCTACCTGAAGGCATTTGTTTTCACCCTTCCCGGAACCGCCCAGTTTTTTGAGTCGCTGGGTCTGCCTTGGATCCTCGCGTATGGCGTGTTCTTCGCCGAGGCCATCGGCGGTGCGCTGCTGGTCTTGGGAGCGTACACGCGCTGGGTGGTGCTGACATTGTTGCCCGTTCTCATCGGGGCTGCCTGGACACACTGGTCGAACGGTTGGCTTTTTACTAATGCCAATGGTGGGTGGGAGTATCCGGTATTCCTAGCTGCGGCAGCCGTAGCGCAGCTCCTACTCGGCGACGGCGCCTATGCAATCACCAGTCGCTCACTCAGCACGAAAACCAAGGCGTTTGCATCAGCCGCCTGAGTAACGTCATCAGAAAACCGCCCAACAGGACTTACTACATCGGCGCTCTACGAGACAGGCGAAGTCGCCGTGCCACTTGCGTGGCACGGCGATTAATAACGAGTTGGTCGGCATAACCGTGCGCCCAAAAAACCAATTGCCCTAATTGGATGTCGGCAAGCTTTGCAGCACCAAGCCAGTGCGCGTGTCTTGATGGTAGATAAAGGCTGCGTGCACATCCAGGTGGCTCACCTGGGCAACGATACCGACGTTGTCCGCATAGAAAGCGTAGATCGTGTCTTTCTGTTTCACCGGAGAAACGTCGCTGGTGATATCCCGTCTTATGAGATAGGTGTTGAATTGCCCAGCGGGCGTCGTCACTTTCCTCCTGCCCATGTAGGTGACAGTGATATCGAGATAGCCGGTGCTCCTTATGTGTGAGGGGCGGTTGAGCTTGACCGCGCGAACATCGGTCTTGTGGTTTATCTTGTCGCCTGACTTCATGCCTTTACGCACCAAGAGCTCGCCGGAAAGATACTCGATCAAAAGGTTGTGGTCGAAAACACCTAGCGATTCGACAGTGAGTGTTTGTTCGCTGGCGGCAATACTAAAGACACGGTTACCGGGGTTGTGTCGCTGCCAGAGCCCGGGCTCATCCGAGTCTGTCGCAGTCTTCAACACGTTCGTTCGGGTCGAGCCTGCATCCTTGCCCGATACCACTTTGTAGGTCCACGTGCCGAGCTTGTTCGGCAGCAGCGTGCGTACATCGGGGATGGGTGAATCTGGTAGCGCTTCGCCAACCACGCCCGGGCCGAGTAAACTGGTGGCATCTTTGAAACTCAAAATGGGTGTGTCGCTGTCGGCCTGGGCGATGGGTGTAAGCACGAAGACGAGCAGTGTTGTCAGAACCAAGGCGGTCACAACGGAACGAAGAGTATACATAGGTCCTCCTAACGCCCCGCGCGTTTTCTGACTACGGTGCCACAAAGTCGCAATGCGACGGGGCCCTTATTGTGAATGGGTGCTGTTTTACCTGGGTACACCCCACTGACTCGATGCCGGTCACTTGCCAGCCGATTTTTCCAGGTGTCCGCCAAACTGGTAGCGCATGGCCGAGAGCAGCTTGTTCTGGAAGTCCGCCTCACCTCGCGAGTTGAAGCGCTGGTAAAGCGCTGTGGTAAGAACCGGCGCCGGCACGGCCTCGTCTATTGCGGCCTTGATCGTCCAGCGTCCTTCTCCTGAGTCCGATACCCGGCCGGCAAATTTGGCGAGCGCGGGATCCTCGAGCAAGGCGGTTGCCGTCAGGTCGAGCAACCAGGAAGCGATAACGCTGCCGCGGCGCCATACTTCGGCAATATCGGGCAAGTTGAAATCGTAGCCGTAGTGCTCGGGGTCCCGCAGTGGGGTTGTTTCCGCGTCGACCGTGTGCGTCTGTTTGCCGACGTTGGCGGCGTTCAGGATGCCGAGGCCCTCGGCATAAGCCGCCATGATTCCGTACTCGATGCCGTTGTGCACCATCTTGACGAAGTGACCCGCGCCGTTCGGTCCACAGTGCAGATAGCCTTGCTCGGCGCTGCCGCCGATCTTATCGCGTCCGGCGGTGCGCGCTATATCGCCCGCCCCGGGAGCAAGCGTGGCAAAGATCGGATCGAGATGCTTGACCACGGCCAACTCACCGCCAATCATCATGCAATAGCCACGCTCGAGGCCCCAGACGCCACCGCTCGTGCCCACATCTACGTAGTGGATCCTCTTCGGCGCCAGTTCCTTGGCGCGCCGGATGTCATCGACATAATAAGAGTTGCCGCCATCGATGAGGATGTCGTCCGCTTCGAGATGCGGCAGCAGGTCGGCGATGCTTTTGTCCACAACTGCCGCCGGCACCATCAACCAGAGCGCTCGCGGCTTTTGTAATTTCTTCACGAAA
>QKEI01000079.1 GCA_003251795.1 Candidatus Muproteobacteria bacterium | reverse complement strand
TTCTTCTCTAATCGGCTTTCAGGAAACGCCTTACGGCGCCTGAGGTCGCGACCTCACCCGAAGCACTGTAGGCCTCATGGTTCTCCTCGATCTCGTTTAGCTTGTAGCGATAGTTAACCATCAGACCTGCCGAGTGCCGCAGGCCTTTCGGCGACGTGTCGCCCAGCCAATTGACCCGTTCAATGCGGGCCCCGTTACTCAGATGAAAATGTGCCACCCGGTCCAGGGCACGATTGTTGCGCTTCTCCTGGGCCAAGTAGCGGGCACAGAGGCGCATCAGCGGGCCCTTGAGCGCCTGCGTGACCTGTTTATCGAGGTACCAGTCCGGCGAAGCAAGCAGCTCCTGCACGCTGCCCTTACGACTGTCAGCCGTAAACAGCGCTCTTACGGCGTCCTGCTCGCTCTTGGTGAGGAGATCGCTTTCATGGTCGGCCAGCACGGTGTCCAGATAACGCCGCAGCCCCGGGATCGGCGACAGCGTCGCGAAGGTCTTTAAAGCCGGGAGCTCTTGCACCAGGCGGTCAACCACCCGTTTGATGAGAAAACTGCCGAAATTGACCCCGCGCAACCCCTGCTGGGTATTAGAAATCGAGTAGAAAATGGCCGTGTCGGCGTCCTGCGGCTTTTCCGCCGGCGTCTGCCGGTCCAATAGCGTCTGGATGCTCGCTGCCATCCCCGACACCAGGGCGACCTCGATGAAAATAAGCGGCTCCGCGGGCATGCGCGGGTGAAAAAATGCGTAACACCGCCGATCCGGGCTCAACCGGTGTTTCAGGTCATCCCAGGATTGGATCTCGTGTACCGCTTCGTAGGCAATCAGCTTTTCCAGTAGCGCTGCCGACGCATCCCAAGTGATCCGTTTGAGCTCGAGGAAACCCACGTCAAACCAAGACGCCAGCAGGCCCCGCAAATCATCGTCCAGGCTTTGTAACATCAGGTTGCCCGGGGCATACCCGAGAAGATCGGCACGCAAATCGACCAGGAATTTCACGCCTTCAGGCAGGGAATTGAACTGGGTTAACAGCTTCAATCGTGGGGGCGTAAGGATCTCACGCAAACGGGCCTCAGCCTTGAGCCCGTGCGCGGCGTTGTCGATCTCATGAATCTCCTGCACCGCAGCATAAAGTTCTTTGCGGTCCACGGCGAATTCGATTGCCAGCAATTCCAGAAAGCGCTTACGCCCAGTGTCGTTGAGGCTCAAATAGCACTGCCCGAGCGCGGCAGCGCGTGCGCGCGCCGAAACCTCGCCCCCGCGGCCCTGCAGGCATTCGCGCATCTGGTCGAGTAGCAGTACGCAGTCCTCGTCGGGGAGATCGGGTCTCAACGAGGGCATCTCCCCAGCGCGCGCCGATTGGCTAATCGCGCGCCAGGCGCTACGCAGGTTCACCAGCGTACGCTGCAAGATGCCGGTAGGGGCGCTCGGGCTCATAGAAACGATTTCAACTGCTCAGATCGGCGATCATGATAGGCAGGCGCAGTTGGAATGCAACTACCCGTCCACCCTGTGGCGGTCGCCTGGCCGGGCATATGACACGGAATCTGGGTTCCCGTATAGAAAATATGTGAATTGCTGCTGAACCCCGGCCCAAGATGGCTCAATAGTTGCTTCCTCTAATCTCCTAAATGGGTTGTCCCCATGGACTATAGTTACCTATGCCGCAGAAGGATATGAGACAGGGGGTCCGCCTAAACCACTGTGTTTCCTCGCTTTTTTTGGCTTGGCTAGGAGGAGGAACAACACGGATACCGACTATGCAGCGGACCTTCATCGCGTCACGCTCGACAGCTTTAGTTTGCGCTGCCGCCCTGTTTGCGCTCCTCCCTAGCGTCAGTCAAGCTCTTGGCATCGGCGAACTCAAGCTCCAGTCAGCGCTCAGTGAACCGTTCCGGGCGGAAATCGATCTCACCTCGATCAGCCCCAAAGACCTCAAGACACTCAAAGCGCGCCTCGTCAGCCCCGCTAATTTGACCGCAGGTGAGCTCCCCCAGGGGGCTCCCATCACCGGGCAACTTCTAGTGCGTATCGCGAACGGGCTGGATGGGCGACACCTGCTACAGCTTTACTCCGACCAGTCGATACGTGAGCCTTACGTGCGCTTCCTGCTGCAGTTGGACTGGGCAGGCGGCCGTCTCACACGGGAGTTCACGGTGCTACTCGACCCACGGCAGGCTACGGCAGAGAGCGATGCTTCAGCTCTCGAAACACAGAACCCGCCAAGTGCAAACGAGACGCAAACCGCCGGCCTCGTGCAGTCGCCGCCCGTTGTCGCCGAAGATACCGCCGCCACGCCACAGGCACCGACACAGGCAGTTGAACCCGAGAAGGGGGGTCGATCGCTCGGCGCCAAACCAAAAGACGTGGAGACGGTTGACCCCGAGCGTAACACAAGCAAATCGGAGCAAACCAAGAGTGTTTCCGTGAGCAACCAGCGCGAACGCCTGGCATCCGAGATAAAAACCTGGGCCCAGACCCATACGCGCCCACAAGCGACTGAAATGGAAGCGGACACGACCCCATCAACGCGAAACACCAGCGCGGAAATGAGACGCAAGATCGCTGATCATGAGCGCGCAAACAACCAGGCGGCGCAGCAACGGCGAGTGACGCCACTCGAATGGGTACTTGACCATACCAATGAGTTACTCATGGCAGCCGTGGCGTTGATAGCCTTGCTGCTCGTCGGCCTCGGTACCGCCTGGTTGATGCTGACCTGGCGCCCGCAACCAACACCTAGCATCAATCCCCAGCTGGCCGGTTTGGCGCCAACAGTCGTCGTCGAGAAACGTCAGCGCGGCGGGCGCCGTCGCCAGTTTATCCCGGTTGCGATCGAACGGCGGCGCGGCCCACGCCGACAGAGCGATTTGCCGCAACCGGCGCTCGCGCCAATCGATGCGAGCGAGGCCAGCAGCGACGTTTACCCCGAAGACATGGTCGAACGGGTGCTGAAGGACGAGATAAGCAAGCACCCGTCGCGCCTCGGTCTCAAGCTGAAGCTGTTGGCGCTCTACCATTCACGCAATGACAGAACTGCCTTCGAGACACTATTGAACAACATCTATGCGGCGGCCGAGACCGGGCCTGTCTCATACGAGGAAGACTGGCCTCGCTTTGAAGACTACGATGACCTCGGGGCCAGCGATGGTTCGGCGCCGGCGCTGACAAGCCTTAGCTTGCCACAACCGGATGATAACGCCGGGGCGAAGGCGGGGAAGGACGCCCCTGCCGACGAAGACGCACCGGAACCGACGTTGCTTGGACCAGATGTACCGGAGTACCCGTTGCTTATGGATGAACAGAACTGGGTAGATATCGACGAAGGACTCTTGGACCTGCAGAGCACCTTTACCGAGCACGAGCCAACCGGCATGGAGGACCTTACTGTGGGTCCGGTAGAAGAAGTAGACGCCGGAGACTTCAAGCACGAAGTCCTGCACGTCGATGATCTGGCGAACGTGAGGAAGATCGTTGAACAGGGCATGGACCTGATCGAGGAAAACAACGGCGATCAGCAAAGCGCGCCTTCGACAAAGGCGGGGGCATCCAAGAAGAACGGCAAACGGAAGCGCAAGCCCCGGGCTTCGACGAAGACTAAGGGCCCGGCCGAGGGCGCCCAGGGCAAGGGCCCTCAGTGGCGTGACCCGGCAAAGAAAATCGATCTAGCGAAGGCCTACATCGATATGGGTGACGCAGAGCGGGCGCGACATATCCTCGATGAGGTGCTGCAACACTGGGATCGGGGTGATGGTACGGATGGATAAAACATTTAATTAAAACAATATATTAATGCTATTAGTTAAGGTTTAATCGAGATTTTCTCTGTGCCGCTCGATCTCATGGGCAGCCAATACTGACCTGCTGGTCACCGCCGCCACTCGAACTCTCCCGCTCGAGCGCCTGCCTCACCCGCGCTGTGGCAAGCGGGTATACTAACGTGCTATGAAATTTCCTCGCGCTGTGCGACTTGATGAGTCAGATATCCAAGTCTATACAGATCCCGCGGTTCCCGGTGAGTGGGCAGTTCCCGGCTCATTCGTATTCGTCGACAGGAATCCAGCAGAACTAACTGGCAAAGAGCTGCAGGCATTCGGTCACGGTTTTCTCGGCGTCCAGAGCTTCGGTTGGAGCACGCTCGTCGAGGTGGCAGAGATTGCCGAGCAAGAGTATCGGCAGGTGATCGATCGTCTGGCGGAGCATTTTGTCGAGCGCTACGGCGCTCCGGATCTTGCCACGGCGCTGCCGGCAGCCCGGGAAGAGGCGAGCTTCGCCGCCAGCATCTGCGAGCATGAGCTTCACACGTTGCTCATGCTGGAGCGCGAGTCAGGCGAGGAGGGAATCGTCGAGCGCTTCAAGGTTGTACGCCTGAACGCCGCGGATCATAGCAACGTCAAGCTTTGGCAACTGGTCGAGGAAGAGTGAAAAGGCGGCGTGTAGATGGCGTAACAGCTACGTAGCCTGGCACATAAGCCGATCCCATTTTACCTCCCAACGAAGCGATCACACCGTTGTCATCATGAATCAGCAGGACAGCACCGTACTGCTTTTTGTCGGTACTCAAAAGGGACTGTTCATTGCCCGTTGTGCGGGTTTACATGGTGGCTGGCAGCTGGAGGGACCCCATATCAGCGGTTATGAGATCCTGCATGCCTGGCTCGACCCGCGCGACCGCGTAACAGCCTACGCGGCAGCCTACCACGTAATTTGGGGGGCCCACGTGTATCGCAGCGACGATCAGGGGAAAACATGGACGTCGTTAGCGCACGCACCACAACACCCACCCGGCCTTTATGAATCGTCCACCAAGGCCATCTGGTATCTCGCCCCGGGGCATCCGAGTAGCACGGATGCGCTCTATGCCGGCATCGATCCGCCAGGGCTGTTCCAGAGCCTAGATCGAGGCGAGAGTTGGGCGCCTGTGACTGGGCTCAACGAGCATCCGACACGCAGCACCTGGGAGCCCGCGCGCGGCGGTTTCGCGGTGCATTCGATCTATGTCGATACCACGCGGCCTGGACGTCTCTATGCTGCGGTGTCGGCAGGTGGTGTCTACTGTAGCGTAGATGAAGGCGTGAGCTGGCAGCCGGCAAATCGTGGTGTGCGCGCGGAAAACCTGCCAGACAAATACCCAGAGTCGGGCCACAATGTACACCGTTTGATCATGCATCCCCGCAGGCCGCAGCGTCTCTACCGGCAGTGTTACAGCGGCACCTACCGCAGCGATGATAGTGCCAGCACGTGGGTAGAGATTACCGAAGGTCTGCCGAGCGATTTCGGCTATGCCATCATGGCCGATCCCAACGACCCCGACACCGTGTTCCAGATACCCGAGGAAAGCAGCCACATGCGCGCCACGGTCGGTGGCAAGCTACGCGTCTATCGCAGTCGCGACGGCGGGCGGCGATGGCAGCCGCTCACCGATGGGCTACCACAGGCGCATGCGTACGTGACTGTGCTGCGCGAGGCGATGGATTGCGACGCCTTACAGCCGTGTGGTGTCTATTTCGGTACCTCTGGCGGGCACCTGTTCGCCAGTCGTGACGCCGGAGAACATTGGCAGCTTATTGCCAACTTTCTCCCTCGTATTCTTTCCGTGAAAGTAGCAGTGCTTCCCTCGGAGTAGCGTCGTGGCCGCTGGGCAACTATTGGATCTCCTGTGTGCCCGCTCTGGCCTGGTCTGCACGGTCGGCGCTGGCGGGAAGAAAACCACGCTTTATCGTCTCGCCACATTACATCCGGGGCGCGTCGCGCTGACCTCGACGGTGTTCATCCCGCCGTTTCCGAAAGATCTCAATGCCTACGTGATTCGAGAATCGGCCGGAGAGCTACAGGCAGCCATAGCCAAGGCGGCGACAATGCATCGCCACATCGCCTACACCGGCACAGTTACCAAAAAGGGGCGGTTCGAGGGCGTATCGCCCGTGTTGGTGGAGGAGATCCATAGGAGCTGCGGTTTCGACGTCACCTTTATCAAGGCCGATGGCGCACGCACGCGCATGATCAAGGCACCGGTGCGGGACGAACCGCAGCTGCCGGCCGGCGTCACTACCGTGGTGCCTTTGGTATCCGCGGCGGCCATCGGCAAGCCGCTGTCGGAACGTATCGCCCATCGCGTCGAGCAGATTGTCCATGTCACCGGCGCCCGGGTCGATGCCCCGCTGACACCGTCGCACGTGGCACGCCTGCTAGCGAGTGAGGAAGGTCTACTCAAAGGCACGGGCATCGCCAACGTCGTTCCACTCATCAACATGGTGGACGACGCCGAGTGCAAACGCTTGGCACAGGCAACCGCGCGCGAAGCGTTAAGCCTTACCGAACGATTTGATCGTGTGGTGTTGGCATCGATGCGCGCCGCTGACCCGGTAGTCGATGTAATCTCGCGCTAAGCGGGGCGTTTTACCCGTCCGGCAGCGGCGAAATGTCAAAGGCAATACTGATACGCCGGCCGGCGTTGTCGAACGGAATCGTTCGGTGATAAAAATACGATGGAAACAGCAGCATCAATCCTTCCTGTGGCTGCACTAATCGTACCTCGGGCTCCGCCTTGCAGTGAAAATGCTCAGGCGGGCGACCAAACTCGATCCAGCCGGCTGGCTCTTGTGCACCAGTGGCCAACCAGGACGGTACCTGTACGTAGTACACGCCACTCAGCCAGGCAGAAGGGTGTATGTGTGCGATCTGATGTCCTTGCGCTTCCAGCACCACGCCCCAGGCGGTGACCCAGAGGCGCTGCGGTGGATGCGCTAAGAAGGGATGACTGGCATCGAACGACCGAGCGCGCCGGTAATCCTCCACCGCTTTGCGCATCATGCTTTCCAACACCGCAATCGGGCCCTTCGCTTGCCCCAACAGCTCGCCCGAGTGTTTGCCAGCGCGCGTCGCGTGACTGGCAGGCGCCGGCACCAAGGTCGGATGCGTGCATACGTAATGCGCTAGCGCCGCGTTGAAATCTGTCAGGCTGGCAAAACCAGCAGGCGTTTCAAGCTGCACCGGTTGTAACAGCCGATCAAAATCCAGCAACGATCGCGCAGCGTCGTACTCCCCAAGCTCGCGCAGGGCCACCGCCTTGAACGCCAGCACGCCGGTATTGCCGGGGTGCGCGCTCAGATACTGGTCGCAGGCCTCGACCGCCGCAGCTGCTTTGCCTTGTTCCAACAGCACATCACCTAAATTCGCGTGTACCTGGGCGTTGGCCGGCTCGAGCTCGATGGCGCGCTTGTAGGCAGCGATCGCATCTTCCGCCTTGCCCAGCTTGTGCAGGGCGTAACCCAGATTGACATGCGCGCGCACGTAGTCCGGCTTTATCTCGAGCGTACGCTGGTACTGCGAAATCGCCTGATCCAGCAGATTGCGTTCTTGCAAGACGATGCCCAGGTTGTAATGGGCATCGGCATGCTCCGGGTATATCTCCAGCGCGCGCCGGTAAGCGGCCTCGGCCTCGTCGAAGTTTTGTAGTTCATAATACGCGCTGCCCAGGTTATTAAATGCCGCAGGATTGTCCGGGCTGACTTCAAGCGTATGGCGATACGTAGCGATAGCGTCGTCGATGCGACCCATGCTTTTCAAAACATTTCCAAGGTTTAGAGACACCTCGGGAAAAGTCGGATTGATTTCCTGCGCCTTACGATAGGCGACTTCGGCCTTCTGTAGCTGCGCCGTCGATTCCAGTACGATGCCGAGATTGTAATGCGCGTCAAAGTACTCGGGGCTTATCTCCAGCGCTTGGCGATAGGCAGCTTCGGCAGCATCGAAACGGCCGATCGCTCGGAACATGTTACCCAAATTGTTGTAAGCCTCTAGATGATCCGGCTTGAGCGCGATCAACCTTTGAATTAAACGCAGAGCGCGTTCAACCTCGCCCAAGTGAAAATAGGCGACCGCATAGATGTTGATCGTGTCCGGGTGCTCGGGTTGGGAAACCAAGATCTGTTCACAGATTTGCAACGCGTCCTGTGCCAGACCGCCTTGCAGATAGGTAATGGCCTGCGGCAGCAACGTTTCGGCGACATCGCTCTGATCGGCGCCGTTGCCACCCCGATGTGGCCCGCGTCCCAATTTAGTTAATCGACGTCGCTCTTTTCGATTCATCCCCAAAGCTCCAGCGAAGGCACACCATTCTACCATTCATCGCGCCAGCGGCAGTGAAGTCAGCAAGGCATTCTCCGTACCGGATGCGACGAGTTGTTGACATTGTTCCGGTGTGAGTTTGAGGTTTTGCGCATCGGTCTCCTCGCGCATGAGGTTACCTGGTCGGTCCACATGGGCGCCGCTGTCCATCAAGATGTGAGTCAGCTCGTGCGCCAAGCCAATAGCCGGATGCTTGAGCGCTTCCGTGAGCCATAGGGTGTATACCAGCGTCGGTCGCGTTGCACTGTTGCCCTTGCCGATGGCCTCAGCATCGTACGCATCTTTCTGTAACGTATCGCGAACGAAATACACGGTCGGCTTCGGCGACGGTAACTGTCGCACAAGCTCCTTTGCTACTGATTCGCGGAAGTAACGATACGCTTGCGGGCCGTTTAGCGCGCGCACTTCGATGCGCGGGATGTAGACACCGCATTGGGCCAGTATCGGCGCCGCCTTTGCGGCGATGCTGCGCAGACCCTTCATGTCCCAGGCCGTATCCTCGAAATACACGAAGGTGGGCTGCAGGGCGTGCGTGAAACGCCACCCGTTGTGGCGATCGTAGAGCTCGTCGGCTTGGATCTGAAAATGTTCGACCTCCCGCAGCTTTGCTTCGCCAGTGACCGCTGCGTATGCCTCGGCTCGTTCGGGCCGCGGAATGAATCCGTGGGAGACATAGGCCGTTTCACCCGGAAACGGTGCGACGGCTCGCCCCAGGATCGCCTCCTTCAACTGAGGTGCCCGCCAATGCGGGTGCTGCGCGAGTAATCGTGTGGCCAGCGCCGCCACGCGCACAGCCGCGTAGCTCGAACCAGACGCAAGCGTCTTGCGCCCGTCGAAGCCGGTGACGGCTATGCGTTCCGCAGGCACCATGAGATCGACACTGTGGGTACCCCAATTCGAGCCATGCGCAAGCACTCCGTCAGGCTCAGATGAGGTGACACTAATGATGTTGTCCAACCTCAAAGCGGCCGGATATACCGCCTGTGCATCGATATCGCGACCATCGTTACCGGCGGAAACGACGAACAGCATATCCGGGTGCTGCTTGGCGGCAGCGGCAAAGGTCTGCCAATCTTGGGGCTTGTTGCTGCCCATGGATAGATTCAACACCCGCACATTCTTGTTAGCAGCATCGCGAATAAGCTCGGTCATACGGCCCATATCAGGTCTTGGATAACGGTAGGGCACGAGCCGAGCCATTGGCGCTTCGCGCAACAGCAGGCTGGCCGTCTTGGTGCCGTGCCGCTGCGGAAAAAATGGTGAACGCGCCGGGTTAGCGTCGAAGGGTCGCGCATCCAGTTCCCAGTAGTCGTAACCAAGGATGTTACCATCCTGATCGCGCGCCAAGCGCGCGCTCACTTCCGGCAACAGATAATTGACGCCTGCATCGATCAGGGCCACGGGCACGCCGCCCGGATCCTCGCCTGCGGGGACAGGCGGGTTGAGTGGCTCGCGCCCACTGGTGGCGGCGAGCTTTGCATCGAGTTGCTCGATCGCAATCGCCTGGGGCGCTTCGCCCTCGTAGAGCAGACGGCGACCGAATTGCAACTGACACTGTGGACCGGCGACAGCGGCCAGTAGCGCTCGCTTATTAGCGCCCGCTACGGACCAGTATTCGGCAACTATTCGACGCAGCTGACCGCGCGGGGCGATACGCTCGATGATGAGCTCCTGGCTACCGGGCCAGGTAAGATGTCTGCGCCAACCAATGACCGCACCGCGCACCACGATCGGCTCATCGGCAGTGCCTGTGCTTCCCGGCAGGTGCGCAGTGAGTTGCTCGAGGGTCGATGACGGCTCGCAAGCAGCGGTAATCGCCTGCTGGAGCAACACGGTCGGGTCGGTCGCACGGGCGGTCCCGGCCGCCGTTAACAAAACTAACAGCGCGCTGAGCACCGCCTTACGAACGGAACCACAGGTGCAACTAACTCTTTTCGTATTCGTGTACACCGATGCAGTATCTACCTAGCCATTAACCTGCGTCAAAGCGACGCTTCAGGCGTGCTCGTATTGCGGTAGTCAGTAGCGACGATGATAGGCAAAGCGACAGTCAAGGCCGACAACCAATAGGTAAAATTCCACTACGCTTGGCGAGGTATGTCGCGTCGGCGCGTCGAGACTGGCAATCATGACAGCGAGTCAGTAGCATTGTCTATCAATGCCATGGCTAAACTGACTCATCTAAACGAAGCCGGCGAGGCCCACATGGTCGACGTCGGCGACAAACCGATTACGCGTCGACTCGCTGTAGCCGAAGGTCGCATCTACATGCAGCCACAAACGCTGCAGCTGATTGTGTCGGGCGGCCACAAGAAAGGAGACGTGCTCGCCGTCGCTCGCGTCGCCGGAATCATGGCGGCGAAAAAGACCGCGGACTTGATCCCGTTGTGCCACCCGCTATCTCTGACCAAGATCGAACTCGATCTGGAAGCGTTGCCTGACGAAGATTGCATCCAGTGTCGTGCCACGGCGGAAACGCGTGAGCGCACTGGTGTGGAGATGGAGGCGTTGGTGGCAGTGGAGATCGCGTTACTGACGGTCTATGACATGTGCAAAGCGGTCGATCGCGGCATGACGCTTAATCACATCCGCCTGTTGCAAAAGTCCGGCGGCAAGTCGGGGTCCTGGCAACGGCCTACAGACCAGCAGGGGAAATGAGCGCGACGCTCGATATCCCGCCCCTCTACGAGCTCGCCAGCTACGACAGCGTTGACAGCGTTGTCGACGAAGCCAAGCGGTTGGCCCAGCAAGGTGCAGAGGAGGGCACGCTGGTGTGGGCCGAGCGACAAACGGCCGGCCGTGCGCGACTCGGGCGTCCTTGGCGCTCGTTACCGGGGAATCTCTACTGCGCCCTGGTCTTGCGCCCGGAAGAACCAGCGGCAGTAGCGGTACAGGTCAGTTACGTCGCGGCGGTGAGCCTGGCGGCGGCCATCTCCAACCTGGCACCGCCGCTGATCGAGGTGCGTTTCCGCTGGCCGAATGATGTACTGCTGTACGACGCTAAGGTCGCCGGCATCTGGCTCGAGGCGGCACCGGCCGCCAACGATCGCTATGAGTGGCTGGTGCTTGGCATGGCGGTGAATGTGGAAAATGCGCCCGATGACCTCGACCCACCAGCCACCAGTCTATGGCTCGAAGGCGCTCCCGAAATCACTGTCAGCGGACTCCTGGAGGTCTTCAGTCGCCACTTTCTGTCCTGGATCAACCGGTGGTCGGAAGAGGGTTTCAAGCCCATTCATCGCGCCTGGTCGATACGTCCGCACGGTCTCGGGCAACCGCTGACATTGCAGCTCGAATCAGAAAGCCTGCAAGGGAAATTCGTCGAGCTTGACGAGCAAGGCGTACTGCACATGGATCTCAGCAACGGCCAACGCCGACAGATAAGCGCGCGTCACTTCTATTCCGTCTAAGACATGCGAAGGAAGGCAGGCGTGGCTCACATCGACAATGCGTTCTTGACACCGGGTGTGTACAGTAACGATGGCGACGGTAGGCTCAAACTCGTGCACCGATATCAGGGCGGCGACTATGAGTTGCAGGAGATCGTTGACTTTTTCAATCTCGGTACCGTGGAGTCCACTGACGGCGATGGTGAGAGCGTTATCGTGCTCACAAGCAAGGAGCTTAACGAGCTCAGAATACTGGCGAGCGCGCACAGCTTCGACTACGAAGAAGGTTTTATCGAGATGTGCATGGAGATGCAGCGCTTCGCTGTTACCACGCCTACCGACCACTATCGATTTATCGCCAATTTCTAAACACTGCAGATCGTTTCTCCCCATGTTCGGTAAATATCTAATTGTGCTTGTGTGTTGTTTGTCGTTGACACCAGCGGCTTCGGCCGCACCGATGACACAGGCGCAAAGGACAGATCAAGCGATGCTAATGGCGGCCGAGGCGGGCCGCGACGATCTGGTTGCCGAGTTGCTCGACCAGGGTGCCGACGTGGAGGCGCGTGATACCCGATCACAAACGAACACGGCGTTGATGCTTGCGGCCCATGGCGGTCACCTCAAGGTAGTAGAGCTGCTGCTCGCCCGCGGCGCCAATATCAACGCTCGCGGCGCCGACAACGGGACCGCACTAATGCGAGCGGCCCGGGGCGGTCACCCCCAGGTCGTCGAACGGCTTTTGTTGCAGGGCGCGGACGTGCGTGCACGCGAGGACCATTACGGCAACACGGCGCTGATCGTAGGCGCCGGGCGTGGCCACGAGCAGGTCGTACGCGTATTACTGGCGCACGGCGCGGATGCCAACGAAACCGGCAGCAAACGAGGCAACAGTGCGCTCATGCAAGCGGCAGCCGCGCCAACCGGCCTACAAACCGTGATCGAGTTGATCATCAGCGGTGCCAATGTCAACGCCCGCGCTGACGATGGTTGGACGGCACTGATGGCGGCGGCGCATAGCGGTAATATTCCTATCGCCGAGCTGCTGTTGGCGAATAAGGCTGACCCCAAGGCGCGTCTGCGCGATGGTCGCACGGCCCTGTTTGTCGCAGCAGAGCGAGGTTATGCGGAAATCGTCGATGTCCTGCTGCAAGCCGGGGCCGATGTCAACGTGCGGGATGCGAAAGGTGACACCCCGCTCGCGTTTGCCGCGCTCGCAGGTAACAACACCATGGTCGGGCACTTGTTACAAGCAGGGGCCAATGCCAACAGTCGTGACGCACACGGACAGACCCCACTGATGCTGGCGGCACGCACCAACCGCACGACCACACTGGCGCTGCTGTTGGAACGCGGTGCCGATGTCAACGCGACAGGCACAGAGGACGGCAACACCGCGCTCATGCTCGCCGCCAACCGGGGCTTTCTGGATATTGTGCGCCTGTTGCTGGCCGCCGGTGCCGACGTCAATATACGCGCCAAAGACGGCTGGACCGCGCTGGCGGCGGCGGAGATGGTCGGTGATGCGGAAATTGCCGAGCTCATCAGGAAGGCCGGCGCCAAACATTGATTTTCCGCTAGTCTGGTTTGCCAGGATAGTCGAAAGCGAGACTCCCGACACTCAAGTTCACCGCTAGCCGCGCCGGGTGGTGGCCAACAGCCAGATAAAAAATGGCGCCCCGAGAAAGGTCGTGAGGATGCTCAACGGCACCTCAATGGCCGCGATCGTACGGGCAAGGTCGTCAACCAGCAACAGGTAACCGGCACCGAGCATCATAGCGGTCGGCAATAAACGCGAGAAACCGGGCCCGACCAACATGCGCGCGATGTGCGGAATCATCAAACCCACCCAACCGATGATGCCGCTTATGGAAACGGCAGCTGCTGTAATCAAGGTGGCAGCACAGACAAAGGTGATCCGCATTTTCACCGCATCAACGCCGAGCTTAGTTACCTCTTCGTCGCCTAGGGACATGAGATTCATGCGCCTGCGCAACAGGTACAACGGCACCAGGCCGATTACCATCAACGGAACCACCGCGGCCGTATCGTTCAGGTTGGCGGAAGCAAGGCTGCCGAGTAACCAAAAGGTGATCGCCGGCAGTTGATCGTAGGGATCCGCTAGTACCTTGAGTAGTGACACACAAGCACCGCCTAGTGTCCCGATAACCACACCCGCAAGCACCAAGACCAAAACGGGGTCATAGCCACGTACTGCCTGACTGGTGATGTAGACCAGAAACACGGTACCTAACCCGAACGTGCACGCCAGTAACTGGATGCCGATGACCGGTAGGGACAGGAATATGCCGAGCGCCGCGCCAAGTCCAGCACCCGCCGCGACGCCGAGGAGATCGGGGGACACCAGCGGGTTGCGAAACATCCCCTGATAGATGGCTCCGGCGGCGGCGAGTGCGCCGCCGACCAGTACGGCGGCGACCAGCCTTGGCAGGCGTGATCGAAAGATGACGGTTTCGATAACCGCCGGCACATCATGCTGGCCACCAAAAATATCTGTGTAAACCAAGAGGCTCAACTGTTTGAGCGTGACTGGATATTCGCCGATCAGAAAGGAAGCGATGAAGAGTACCGCCAGCAGGACAGCGGGAAACCACAGGTTGCCGAGCAGACTGGGCAGGGTTGGTGAGCTGTGCTCCCCGTTATGCGATGGTTCCTTCACCACGCCCCGTGCAACGTGCTTGCCAGGAGCTCACCGAGCTGCTGATCGCTCAAGTCAAGGTTGTAAAACAACCGGTGATCCTCGCGCATCGCTAAGCGTAGATTGGTGTCAGCATAATCCGAGCCTGGCGACCCGACCCATACTGGTGGTGTTGTCACGACCGCTGCGCATGAGCCGCGTCGGGCTTTCTGCTGTGCTAGGAGCAAGACCGGACGCTAACACACAAAGCCAAACGGACATAGGACTGGCGCCTGCCGCAAGACCTCGCGAACACCACGTGTTCCAACCTGACACCGGTAGACAGCCTTGCTGCGGCGACAGCTGGCTGCCTCCGTTTTTTGTAGTATGATTGACTTACGCCACATGAGTAACCGTGAAACGCCTTTCCTGCCATAGCACTGACAAACCATGGTCAACCGTAGATCTTTCGTGAAGCTGTGCGCCTCTGCAGTGGCAATGATTACATCGAGTCCTAGTTTGCTCGCGCGTCCGAACAGTACGGTGCGGAGTTATCAAAGAGTGAAGCTGGTCGACGCATTTGACCGGCCAATCAAGGCCGCGAGCCTGAAGGAAGGTGAGAGCTATCTGTTTCATTATCCCTACGTCAGCACGCCGTGCTTTTTGTTGAACTTGGGCAAACCGACGGCGCAAGAGACGTTGCTACAAACGAAGGACGGCGCGTCGTATATCTGGCCGGGAGGTGTGGGACCACAGCGATCGATCGTTGCGTTTTCCGCCATCTGTGCCCACAAGATGACGCATCCGGCCCGCTCCGTGAGCTTTATCAATTATCGACCCAAGCGGGTGAGCTTTCTCGATGCACAAAAGAACGTCGTCGAACGTGACCACGTTATTTATTGCTGTTCGGAGAAAAGCGTTTATGATCCCACCAGAGGCGCGCAGGTGCTGGGTGGGCCGGCTCCGCAACCACTGGCGACGATCTTGCTCGAGTACAACGAGGGCGATGGCAGCCTCGAGGCAATCGGCACCGATGGCGGTGATATGTTCGAGAAATTCCTCACTACCTTCGACTTCCGCCTGAAACTTGAGTACCAGACCGAAAATATCCGCAAACAGGTCGCTGGCATGTCGACCGTCACCACCGTGGCCGAGTACTGTCGTACACAGGTGATGTGCTAAGAATGGGCGCTAGCGCGGGCGTTTGCTTCCCTGCTGTTCAGCTACCGTGCGGTTAATGAGGTCGACGATATCGTTGTGACCTGCGATACCGGCGATCATTAGCGGTGTACGCCCCTTACGGTCGGTGCTCTGCACGTCAGCGTGATTGGCAATTAGCAGTTGTGCGATCTCGAAGTAACCCTTTTCTGCCGCCTCATGCAAAGCCGTAGCACCGGCATCATTTCTCGCATTGACGTTCACCGATTTAGACGCCAACAGGGTGTGGACCACGCCAAGGCGATTTTCGGTGACGGCGCGCATCAACGGCGTCCAGCCGTATATGTCCGCGAGGTTAGCATCCGCCCCGTGATTCAATAGGGCGCGCACCAGCTCTTCGTATCCCTTTACGGCAGCGATCATCAAAGCGGTCCAGCCGTTCGAGCTCTGTAGGTTGATGGCAGCCCCGCGTGACAAAAGCAGGCCGACCGTTTCTTGATCGCCGAGCACCGCAGCATACATCAATGCCGTTCCACCGCGCGTGTTGCGCTGGTCGACGACGGCCCCGGCGTCCAGTAGGGCGACAATGATATCAGTGCGTCCCTGCTGTGCCGCCAGCATTAACGCGGTCTTTCCGTCTTTGGTCGACAGGTTGACGTTGACACCGCGGCCTAGCAGCCGCTCGATGCCGGCGACATCGCGCTTGCCTACGGCCCTCAGCCAGTCTTCATCGAGCGTGGCCCAGGCACTTTGCGAGGCGAACAGCACAAGAGAGAGGGTGGCGAGAAAACGAATCAAGGTACTGTAGGGTGGGTTAACTTAGGCGTCTGGCGGCAGTGGACGCTCAGGATATCGGCGAGACGAATGATTACGATCAGGCGTTAACGCCCACCCCGGTTCGAGGCTGCGGGCGTGTTGTGTTGCACCCAACGGCTGTGCTCCTGGAGCGACTCCTTCTTCCAAAACGGTGCGCGCGACTTCAACTCTTCGATCAGGTAGCGGCATGCCTCGAACGCGGCGGCGCGGTGCGCCGACCATACGGCCACCAACACGATCGGATCCCCCGGTTGCAGCTCGCCGACCCGATGCAGAATCAGCGTATCGAGTATGTCCCAGCGCTTCTTCGCTTCTGCGCTGATTTCACCCAGGTATTTCTCGGTCATCCCAGGGTAATGCTCCAAGACCATCGCCTGAACGCTATCGCCTTCATTGAAATCGCGCATCGTGCCGACAAAGCTGGCTATTGCGCCATGCCTGCCGTTGGGCAGCAAACTCGCTTGCTGGTGGCGTTGCAGCTCCTCCCAGGGGTTGAATTCGCCATGGCGCACTTCAACCCGCATCGCAACCTCCAGTAACCGGCGGTAGAAACGCTATCTCGTCTCCGTCCTTCACTTGGTGCTTCAAGTCGGCATATTCGAGATTAACGGCTACGCGCACGGTTCGCGGTAGCGGCTCGTCACCCGCCACCCGCGCCCACACGTCCGCCACCGTCTTCAGTCCATCGGCGTCAATATCGTCGTCAGCACGGCCCATGCGGTCGCGTATGCCTGCAAAATATTTCACGTGTATAGGCACGGTTAGTTTCAGGATCAACAACGCTCGCAACTGCAATAGATAGTATAAGAATAGCCCCTCGTGCGTCCACCAACGCTAGTTACTGCTGTCGCCAGCAGGCGCAGGGCGGGTGGTGCCTTGACGCAGATCGTAATGGCCCACCACTTCTGCCAGCGCCGCCTGCGCATCATAGCGGGCCGAGGCCCTGATCAACGCATCGTGCCGTACACAATCGGCCAGCAATTCGTCGAAGCTGACTCGTTGTTCGTCGCCAATGGGGTTTTGCTGAGAATGCAATACGCGAAAATCGCTGTCGCCGAAAAACCAACAGAGCCGCCGTTGTCGACAGAGCAACTGCAGCGTATCAAAATGTGTGCGGACATCCCCGGGCGTGAGCAGGACCTCGCCCGTAAGAGGGTCCTCAGGAATCGAAGCGACCTCGAAGCGCAGTACGACCACAGATGCCTGCTGCAGCTCAAGCAGATCGGCTTCGATGGAGACGGCGAAAGGGCGCTCGGCCTTCGTCAGGACCTGGCGGTCCCGTTTCGATTCGGGACCAGCCAGGTGAAAAAAGACCGCTGTTTCCCAGTCGGCCCCGTCGAGGCGTACGGGCATGCAGGTCACGGTCGCACCACCGGCCTGCATCGCCGTGCGCACGGCTTGCGGGAATGTATTCATAGCTTGCCGCGGGAGACTGCCAAAAGAGACAGGCCTGCATAGCTGCAGGCCTGTCGCTGTCGATTCCGTATCTGGTAGCGAATACGATACGGCGGGCTAACGATCAGCCCTTCTTGGCTTGCTGGTACCACCGATCGTGGTGCTGTTTGGCCCACTCCTCGCTGACCTCACCTTTCCACATACCCTCGAGCGCGCCTTGCGTCGACAAGCCGAGGTAGATATGACCAATGACGATTGATGTCCAGAAGACAGCTGCCACCGCGTGCACGATATCGGCCACTTGCATGGTCTCGCGCAGCCCCGAGCCGATCCAGCCGATCAGGTAAAGTCCGCTGAGGGCAGTGGCAATGCCGAGAACGACCAGCCCTATCCAGAACACGAAGATCTTCTCACCGGCGTTGAAACGTTCCGCCGGTGGATGCTTGCCCTTGGCTAGCAGTCCGCCCACTCCCTGCCTGAACCATTCCCAGTCTACGCTGCTCGGAATGTTATCCTTGATCCACCAGATGATCATCAGCGCGAGACCAATAATAAAGAAGGGGCCAAGGTAATTATGCAACGTAATGGAGAAGGTTGCCCACGCGGAAAAACCTTGTAGTCCAAGCACCGGGATCAGTACGGCCCGCCCAAACAACATGCTCAAACCGGTTAACGAAAGAATGATAAACAGGATCGCCGTATACCAATGCAACACCCGTTCGGCGATGTTGTAGCGCGCTACCGTTTTGCCCGAAGGTTGTCTGTCGAGCTTGATCTGGCCCCGGTATAGGAACACCAGTGCCAGCGCTGCCACCGTGAACGCCAACACCCACGGCATAATATTGGCCACGGGCCCGTTGCGTGCCTGGCGCCAGTTCTGGCCGCCGTTTTGGATCAATACCCCGGTCTCCTTACCTTGCACGGCCGTGTAACCTTGATTGCCATCACGCACCGCGCGCCAGTAATTGGCTCTTGGGTTTGTCTGTTTCTCGGCCGCCGCCTGCGCGGGCGACACGGCAGTGTAAACGTAGCTGCCGAGTGGAAGCAGTACGACCCCTGCCACAAACAAAGCGAACGTCCACAGCGCCAGACGTTTGCGCCTCACCACTTCACTGCCAGTTTTGGCTCTAGCAAATATGCACATAACCAAGTCTCCGGTAGGTCAAGTTCTGTCAATCTGCCAGATTGATCTGGCGAAAACCCGATTCCAAAAGCAGCCGCTGCCGCAGGGCCGCCTGTTGTTCTGGGGTGCGCGTACGCTCTTGTTTATACTGATCATCGCTACTCACCCAGGGCTCGTGGACCTTGGCACAGCCTGCGAGTGTCACCACGCCAAGAGCCACAAGTAACAGATAAGTCAATTTGCTCATAGCACCCTCACTCGCTCCTAGTTAAAACTTCGGCGGGCGGCTACGGCGAGTCGCTCCACCGCGGCGCCCGGTTGTGCGCGTATGCGTTGTTCTAGCGACTCTGAATCAGCGCAAACCGTTCACGCAGCTTCTGTTGCATCTCGGGAGCACGCAGTTTCACAACCAACGGGTCTCTTGCGCCCTTGTAGACGCCGGGCTTATGCACCGTCACGTCCGCGGATTCATAACACGCCGAAAGCGCTAGGAGTGTGCCGGAAAACACAAGCAGCCCTAACAATTTGCGGGACATAAATCGTCCTCCTTCTTGTTGTGATCGACGCCGGAAAACATCACGGGGAAAGCAGGGGAGGGCTGGAAATCCAAGCCCTCCCCGATCCCGTAGCTATGCCGGGTAAGCCGTCTCCCAGCCCCAGGTCTTGGGCCGACCGCCGCGCCTGATGACGCGTTGGCGATAGATGTCGGCCACCAGATCGCCGTCACCGGCGAGCAATGCCTTGGTGGAGCACATCTCCGCACACAGCGGCAGTTTACCCTCGGCGACACGATTGCTTCCGTACTTCGCATACTCGGCGTCGGAGTTATCCGCCAGCGGACCGCCGGCGCAGAACGTGCACTTGTCCATCTTGCCGCGCACGCCAAATGCCGATTGCTGTGGATACTGCGGCGCCCCAAAGGGACACGCGTAGAAGCAGTAACCGCAGCCGATACACAGATCCTTGTCGTGCAAAACGATGCCGTCATCGGTGGTATAGAAACAATCCACCGGACAGACGGCGGCGCACGGGGCATCGGTACAGTGCATGCATGCGACTGAGATCGATTTTTCCCCCGGCACGCCATCGTCAAGCACTACGACCCGGCGCCGGTTGAATCGTTCGCGTTCTTACATGCGGTAACGCATGCGTTGCACTCAATGCAACGCTCCGCATCACAGAGGAATTTCATTCTAGCCATTGCTATATCTCCTCTTACTCGCTAGGTCAGGCAACTTCGACGCGGCACAGGGAGACCTTAGTCTCCTGCATCTGTGTCACCGAGTCGTAGCCGTACGTGAGCGCCGTGTTGGCCGCTTCGCCCGATATAAACGGCACCGTGCCTTCCGGATACTTGTCGCGCAGGTTCTTACCCTGCATAACTCCGGCAAAGTGGAAGGGCATGAACACGACACCTGGGGCCACGCGCCGGGTTACCATCGCCATGACCTTCACGCGCGCCTTCTCCGCCCCGATTACCCAGATGTCCTGACCATCGCGAATGTTGAGGTTGGCGGCGTCCGCCGGATTGATCTCCGCAAACATGTTCTGCTGGAGCTCGGCGAGCCACGGGTTCGCGCGGGTCTCGTCACCACCGCCCTCGTACTCCACCAAACGTCCACTGGTCAGGATCAGCGGGAACTCCTTGCTGTGATCATCCTTCTGAATTGACCAGTAACGTGTCGGCAACCGGTAGAACTTACGGTCATCGTAGGTGCGGTACTTATCGAGCAGATCGCGACGTGGCGTGTACAACGGCTCACGATGGATCGGCACCGGATCCGGGAAGGTCCAGACCACGGTACGGGCCTTGGCGTTGCCGAACGGCGCACAGCCATGTTTGATGGCGACCCGCTGGATACCGCCGGAGAGGTCGGTCTTCCAGTTCTTGCCTTCGGCCTGCTGCTTCTCTTCCGGTGTCAGGTCATCCCACCACCCGAGTTCCTTCAGCATCTTGTCAGTGAATTCAGGATAGCCATCCTTGATCTCACTGCCGACAGGATAGGAACCATCCGCCAGGAGACTCTGACCGTCGCGCTCCACGCCGAAACGCGCGCGGAAGCACAAGCCGCCCTTGGCCACCGGTTTGCTCGTGTCATAAAGAATGGGCGTACCGGGATGC
>QKEI01000178.1 GCA_003251795.1 Candidatus Muproteobacteria bacterium | reverse complement strand
TCGAGCTGGGTCGACCCGCGGTGCGGCGTGATACGGCCGTAGTCACGGAGGAGGAGGTCGAGGCCTGAACCACAGCTCTATTGACGCGGCGCGGGCCAAGCGCATGGCGCTGGACATGTTGGCGCGGCGCGAGCACAGTCGTAGTGAGTTGCAACACAAACTCGCGAAGAAAGGTTGTGCTGCCGAGTTAGCCGCTAGCGTAGCGCAGGAGCTCGAGGCGCAACAGCTGCTTTCCGATGAGCGTTTCGTCGAGAGTCTGGTGCAGGTGCGACGGGAACGCGGCTACGGTCCCGTGCGCATCAGTCGCGAGATGCAAGACAAAGGCATCGATGCCCAGCTCATTGAGCATTACATCGATGCCGCTGACCCGCAGTGGCTGGAGGTGTTGAAGCGCGTCCGACGTAAAAAGTTTGGCGATAGATTGCCGAGGAGTTACCCGGAACGCGCCCGACAGGCGCGTTTTTTACAGTACCGGGGTTTTACTTATGATCAAATTAAGTCGGTTTTGAATCCGAGCGATGTGGATTGAGCAATCGGTGTGGCAATGAAGAGTACCGAGATCCGTCGACATTTTCTTGAGTATTTCAAGCGCCAAGGGCACGAGATTGTGCCTTCGAGTCCGCTTGTGCCCGCGAACGACCGGACGCTGCTTTTCACCAACGCCGGCATGGTGCAGTTCAAGGACGTGTTTCTCGGCCAAGACAAGCGACCGTATAAGCGCGCCACCACGGCTCAACGTTGTCTGCGCGTAGGAGGCAAGCACAACGATCTCGAGAACGTCGGCTACACGGCACGCCACCACACCTTCTTCGAGATGCTGGGCAATTTCAGTTTCGGCGATTACTTCAAGCGTGATGCCATTCATTTTGCCTGGGAGCTATTGACCAAGGACTATGGTTTGCCGGGTGATCGAATGTGGGCGACGGTTTACGAGGACGATGATGAAGCGGCCGATATTTGGTTAAAGGAGATCGGCGTGCCGCCGGAGCGCTTCCGACGCCTGGGGGCGGACAGCAACTTCTGGGCGATGGGGGAAACCGGTCCCTGCGGTCCATGCTCGGAGATCTTTTATGATCACGGGCCTGAGGTGGAAGGAGGACCGCCAGGCAGTCCCGATGAAGAGGGCGATCGCTACGTCGAGATCTGGAACCTGGTGTTCATGCAGTTCAACCGCGACGAGCAAGGCAAACTGAATCCGTTGCCACGGCCATCGGTAGACACAGGTATGGGTCTCGAGCGCATGGCCGCCGTAATGCAGGGTGTCCACAGCAATTACGACATCGATCTCTTCCAGAATCTGATCAAGGCCGCGGCGCAGATTGCAGGCGTCAAGGATACGGACAATCCGTCACTGCGCGTAATCGCCGATCACATCCGCGCGTGCGCATTCTTGGTGGTCGACGGGATCATACCGTCAAACGAAGGCCGCGGTTATGTGCTGCGGCGGATCATCCGCCGCGCCGCCCGCCACGGTTACGAGCTCGGTTTGCGCGATCCATTCTTTTATAAGTTGGTGACGCCACTTGCTCGCGAGATGGGCGAGGCCTATCCCGAGCTGCCAAAGGCGCAGAAGCAAGTTGCGCGCGTGCTCAAGCAGGAAGAGGCACGTTTCGGCGAGACCCTGGAACAGGGCATCCGTATTGTTAACGACGAGATAGCCGGTCAATCACCGGGGTATGTGCTTCCGGGCGAGACGGTGTTTAAGCTCTGGGATACGTACGGTTTTCCTGTGGACCTTACCTCCGATTACCTGCGCCAGCGTGGCATGACTTTGGATATCGAAGGCTATGAGCGCGCGATGGAGGAGCAGCGCGAGCGTGGGCGTGCACACTCCACGTTCAAGGCGACAGCCAAGGCCGTTGCGGCGTTCGCAACCGAAGAACCCACCGGGACCGAAGAAATCACTCAATTCACCGGCTACGAGACCACGGCCGATGAGGGGACCATCCGACATGTCTACGTAGATGGCAAACCGGTTGAACGGATCGAAGCTGGGCAGGAAGGTGTAATCTATCTCGATCGCACGCCGTTTTATGCCGAAGCGGGCGGCCAGGTGGGCGACCGAGGGTGGTTGCGCACGAATGCAACCGATTTCACCGTCTTCGATACGCAGAAGACACAGAAAGCGTACGCACATATCGGGCACATGGAGCGCGGGGAGCTTCGAGTGGGCGATCGTGTGCGCGCGGTCGTGGATGCCGGACGGCGCCAGGCGACGGTTTATAATCACTCTGCCACCCACTTGCTACATGCGGCGCTGAGAAACGTACTCGGTCCACACGTGATGCAGAAGGGCTCGCTCGTTGAAGCGCCCCGGCTACGTTTCGACTTTGCCCATTTTGAGCCGGTGACACCGGCACAGCTGGAGGAAATCGAGCGTATCGTCAACAACGAGATCCGCGCCAACCGCGTGGCCGAGACGGCCGTGATGCCGCTCGATAAGGCGCTCGAATCAGGGGCTATGGCACTGTTCGGCGAAAAGTATGACGACCGGGTGCGGGTGGTGCGCATGGGCGATTTTTCCACTGAGCTCTGTGGCGGGACCCACGTCTCGCGCACGGGTGATATCGGTTGTTTCAAAATCGTTTCCGAGACCGGCATCGCTGCCGGCGTGCGACGGATCGAGGCCCTAACCGGACAGGGGGCGCTCGATTACGTGCGGCAGACGGAAGCGCGGCTGCGGCGCATCGCCGACAAGGTGAAAGGTACGCCCGAAGATGTCGAGCAAAAAGTGGAACAGCTGGGCCAGCGCGTGCGCGCTCTGGAGAAAGAGCTCGATGAGCTTCGCCAGCGCCTCGCGACCGGTGGCGGCGCGCTCGACCAACAGGTGCAGGAGGTCAACGGCATCAAGGTGCTCGCTGCACGCCTCGATGGCGCCGACGCCAAGGGTCTGCGGGCCGCCGTTGATCGGTTCAAGGATAAGTTCGGCACCGGGGCCGTGGTGCTCGGGGCGGTGCAGGGCGATAAGGTATTACTGGTCGCGGGTATAACAAAGGACCTCACCGGACGCCTGCACGCCGGCAAGCTCGTGAACGAGGTCGCCGGACACGTCGGCGGTAAGGGCGGTGGCCGCGCTGATATGGCACAAGCCGGCGGTACGGATCCTGCCAAACTCGATGCTGCCCTGGCCGCTATTCCTGATTGGCTCGCTAGGCAGCTTCACTAGGTTGGCGGGCTTGTCGAAGCACCACCTGGTTCGGCACCGCATCACAGAGGATCACTATACAAGGGAATGTTGTAATCCTATTGTTGTCCATCAACCATGACACTCATCGTGCAAAAGTATGGCGGCACTTCGGTCGCGAATATCGAGCGCATCAATGCCGTTGCGGACCGCGTCTCGCGCATGCGCAGCGCCGGCAACGATATGGTTGTTGTTGTTTCGGCTATGAGTGGCGAGACTGACCGCTTGCTCAGATTAGCGACAGAGGTGCATCCGAACCCGCCACCGCGCGAGCTCGACGTGCTGATCGCTACGGGCGAGCAAGAGACCGCCGCATTGCTCAGCATGGCGCTACAGCAGCGCGGCCATGATGCGCGTTCCTACATGGGCCATCAGGTACATATACTGACCGACAATGTGCATGGCAAGGCACGCATCCGCATGATCGATGATGCGCGCGTGCGCAAGGACCTGGGACGCGGTCGCGTAGTGGTCGTCGCTGGCTTCCAGGGAGTTGACGAGGAAGGCAACATCACGACCCTCGGCCGGGGCGGCTCAGACACCACGGCTGTCGCCATGGCAGCCGCGCTGAAAGCCGATGAGTGCCAGATCTACACGGATGTCGATGGCGTCTACACCGCGGATCCTCGCATCGTGCCCGATGCAAGGCGGCTTGACCGCATCACCGTGGAAGAGATGCTCGAGCTCGCCAGTCTCGGCGCCAAGGTGCTCCAGACCCGCTCGGTACAATTCGCCGGGCGTTATAAAGTGCCGCTACGGGTCCTGTCATCGTTCGACGAAGGGCCGGGGACACTCATTACTTTCGAGGAACACGCAATGGAAGATATTTTGATTTCGGGTATCGCTTATGCCCGCGATGAGGCGAAGCTTACCGTCACCGACGTGCCGGATCGACCGGGCGTCGCCTGGACGCTGTTCGCTGAGATTGGTGCAGCCAACATCGATGTGGATATGATTGTGCAGAACGTCGGGGCCGATGGGCTCACCGACATGACCTTCACCGTGCACCGCGCCGATTACGATAAGGCCCTGAAGATTCTTAAGAAAGTGGCCCAAGCGTTGTCCGCCGGCGATGTCATCGGCGACGACAAGATCGTCAAGATTTCCGTCGTTGGCGTCGGCATGCGGTCGCATGCCGGCATTGCCGCAACGGCGTTTCGTGCCCTATCGGACGAGGGCATCAATATCCAGATGATCTCGACCTCGGAGATCAAGATCTCGGTGGTGGTGGAGGAAAAATACCTGGAATTGGGGGTCCGGGCGCTGCATAGCGCCTTTGGGCTGGCCGGCCCCCCGGCCGCGGGCTAGAGAGGGCTGGCATGGAATCTGCATATATGCTGTACGTCAGGTGAGGAAGTGTATACTCTTGGCCCTCTCAACGGGGTCAAAAGAAGGAAGATAGACAAAAAGCCGTTGCGCTCCCACTGATAGCAATGTCCCACGGAAGGGCAGGGTTTGCCTCATTTTGTCAGGCATCCGACATAACAGGGACAGGGAAGGAAATCGCGCGGAATGCTTAAGCGCGTTGGTGTGGGTAACGGATCGCTATTAACGGTTAAAGGAGTGCAGCACGATGCTGATTCTGACGAGACGCATAGGTGAAACCCTGAACATCGGGGATGAGGTTCAGGTGACCGTACTTGGGATCAAGGGTAACCAAGTACGAATCGGTATCAATGCCCCGAAGGATGTTCCTGTTCACCGGGAAGAGATCTACGAGCGCATTAAGCGCGAGCGCGAAACTGGTGCGAATGACGACGAGGCGCCAGTATTGCCGCGCGAGAATTCCGCCTGATTCCAGCCTTTACGCCGGCTCAGCCAGTGAGTATGCTCGCGGCTACTCTTATGGAGAGATGGCCGAGCTGGTCGAAGGCGCTCCCCTGCTAAGGGAGTATGGGGTCAAAAGCTCCATCGAGGGTTCGAATCCCTCTCTCTCCGCCAGTCATTCAAAAAGCCGGCCACAGGTCGGCTTTTTTGATGACTCGCAGAAAAGGATTCGAACCCGAATAATAAGATCGAATCCCGAAGTGCAGGAAGCACAAGTGCCGTGAGAGCACATGGACGTGCGTAGCGGCCTCTCTCTCCGCCAGTCATTCAAAAAGCCGGCCACAGGTCGGCTTTTTTAGTTGGCCTTTGTTCGACCGGCTGTGAATCCGTGTTTGTAAAGCCTACGTGGCTACCACTGCGGGCGCGGCCAGAAGTCGAGTACGCACCTTCGTCGCGTAATAGACCAGCGATCCCACGATCACCATATTAATGATACCGGCGAAGGCCGCATTCGCGTACGAGACAGCGTAGCTACCGGT
>QKEI01000213.1 GCA_003251795.1 Candidatus Muproteobacteria bacterium | reverse complement strand
CGCGGCATTGCTGATGCCGGTGCGCTGGTGGTCGCACAGCGGCTTCGTCGAGCCATCAAAGCGCACAATTTTGTTTTCCAGAACAGCCAAATCCTCATCACCATTAGCATCGGCATGGCAACCGGGTCGGATCAAGCCAAAAGTGCCGCGACGCTCATCGAGATCGCCGAGAGGTATCTGCGCCGGGCACAAAAGGCCAAGAACAGCATCGGCGGTCTTGCCGTGAAGACGCTAGTGGAGCGCGACGACAAGAATTCCGCCGTCACCATTCGATATAGCTAAGACGGGGTTTCCGCCCCCGTACGACGGGGAAGAAGCGGGAGTCGCATCTACGACGAACCACCAACGACTTACCGCAGTACGCCTCACGCCTTACCCCTAACGCCTCACGACCCGAAAAGGGTTCCCCACCCCGGAAGGCTGGCCAAGGCGATAATGGCAATGAGAGCGAGGGCCAACCGCCTGAACAGCCCCTCGGAGGCGAGGCGAAAGCTTCGCGCCCCCAGCCAGACCGCGGCGGCGTAAAACGGCATCAACCCGATCGACAGCGTCAAGGTGTGCGCTGTAAAAAGACCGTTCCACCAATAGGTCAGTCCGCTGACGACAGTAATGAGAGCAAAGAAGACAATGATATTCGCGCGCACGGTTACTGCGTTTGACTCGCCACCGAGCCAAAAGAGCACAATCGGCGGGCCGTACAGATTCGCGATACCGCCCGCGAAGCCCGAGACGCCACCGACGCCGATACAGGCGAACAGCGGCGGGCGTTTCTGGTAACGCCACCCGCTCGCCAGCACCGCTACCAGCCCCAGTATTGCGAACGAAATGAACCACCTGAGGAGCTCGGAATCGGTGATCAGTAAGACGTGCACACCCAGCGGTATGGCAAAAGCAGCGCCGACGGCCAAACAGACTACATCCGGCCAGCGACATTGATAAATCGCCTTGAACACCAGCGGCCAGGTGATGATGCCGTCCACAATGAACAACACCACCACCGCCACCTTGGGCTCGTAGATTGCGCTGGCAACGGGTATGAAAACCATTGCCGCCCCGAACCCGGTGAAGCCTCGCACCAACGCGGCGAGCACGGCTGCCGCGGCGACCCAGAGCCACCGCGGGTCCGATAGAAAGCTTGTGGCCAATGACTCCACTAATTACGCCCTACGTAGGTTAGATAAAATGCTGGAGACCCGATTGTGACTCTGCGATAATCCAAATGAAACAAGTATTTCCGGGAAGCATCCATGCAATTTTGCATAAACTGGAACGACTTGCGTTACGTTCTGGCGATTCACCGCGGCGGGTCATTGTCAGCAGCGGCGCGGGTGCTCCGAGTTAATCAGAGCACGGTCTCGCGGCGACTGGCCGCAGCCGAAACCGCCTTGGGTAGCCAGTTGTTTGAACGCACGGGTTCGGCGCTCCTGCCTACCGACGTCGGAAAGTCTATGGTGGAACACGCCGAGCGCGTTGAACGCGAGCTGCTTTCGCTCGAAGAGCGTATTGGCGGCGCCGACCAGCCAGCGCATGGCGTTGTCCGTATAACCTCGGTGCCGACCCTCATCAATCGTCTTCTCATTCCACGCCTCCCTTCTTTAATCCAACGTTATCCCGGCCTGCGGATCGAGGCAATTGCAGAGGTTCGAAGTATGCCTCTGACCCAAAGAGAGACAGACATTGCGTTGCGTCTACTACGTCCGCAGGCAGGCAGCGCCATTTGCCGACGTATCGGCACGATCAGCTACGCTGTTTATGCGGCCGACGACAAACACGCGAGCGATTTACCCTGGGTCACGTACGAGGAAGGTTATGCGCATTTGCCGCAAGCTCGCTGGGTCGCCAGACATCATGCCGGCACGAAACATATTCCATTGACTGTCAGTGACGGAGATTCGCTGCTTCGGGCGGTACAAAGCGGGATCGGGCGTGGCGTATTGCCGACCTTCGTCGCCGACGAAGTACCTGGCCTGGTGCGACTTGCCCCAGGGCTGCCAATCTTGCGACGCGACGTGTGGTTGGTAGTCCATCCGGATCTGCGTAAGACTGCGCGCGTTTCAGCGGTGCTCGATTGGCTGGACCAGGTCATGCAGACGGTTTCATCTAATTGACCGGCTGCGCCGCAGCTCGTCAGTGCACGTTTGCCCGTTGCTCGCTAGAAGGTGAATCTGTTGGCGCCGTGCCCGAACGGGCCTGGGCCATCAGCCACTCTCTGAATTTGCGCGTCTTCGGTTTCTGCGCAACCTCCGGCGTGCTGACGACGTAAAACGCATTCGCCGTTTCAAAACGGCCGCGAAAAGGTTTGACCAGCCGGCCCGTACTAAGCTCGTTGCCCACCATCGTGCTCCAGGCCAATGCGATGCCTTGTCCATGCAATGCAGCCTGGATGAGTGTATCGCAGCGGGGAAAGCGTACTCCGCGCGTGAAGCAAGGGAGAACCGGCTGACCGAGCTGCTGCAACCAATGGTTCCAATCGCCTGCGCTTTCAGGCTCGCGTTCCGAAACCTCGTTGTGCAGCAACGTGTACTGGCACAGATCAGAGGGCTCACGCAGCGGCTTGCGGGGATCGAGAAGAGACGGACTGCACACTACGAAGACCTGCTCTCTCATCAGCTCGTTGACCTGCAGGTCGGGATAGTTGTTGCGGCTGAATCGTATCATCATGTCTATGTCCGGCTGGGCGCGCAGGTCGAGCGCATCATCGATGGCGTCGATACGCACATCGATGTTCGGGTATTGTTCACGAAACTTTCCAAGCCGCGGTATCAGCCAATTCATCGCGAATGCCGATCCGACACTGACGGTCAGTGCGCCTTCGTTCTCCTGGTTTTGAAGTTGCCTGACGGTCTGTTCGATCTCGTACAATGCATTGCGCACAACGGTCGCCAAACCCCTGCCCTCATGCGTAAGTTCGAGCTTGCGGACTTGCCGTCGAAACAATTTGAACCCCAAGCGCTCCTCGAGGTGTTTGATTTGCTGACTCACCGCACCTTGCGTGAGATATAGCTCCCGCGCCGCCTTGGTGAAGCTAAGATGTCTGGCCGCGGCCTCGAATGTACGCAGCGCAGAAAGCGGGATTTTGGACAGAGAGTTATGCATTAGCGTTGCTAATATATAGATTAGATATACTCCTTTGTCCAGTTGCTAAAAACCAAACAGATTTAAAGCCCATGCATTGCGAGAGCTATTCGCTTATCTTAGTGAACTCATAGTCCGGGAAGGACGCCGCCGCAACTAGTTTTAGAGCGTTACGCGGCGACCCGGCGACGAGGGCGAGGAATGAAGGGAGCGCCCGGGTGGGGCGAGTTGTGCAGGGACGCGAAGGGAACGAGCCGAATTTTAGATAGGGAACTGGGCGGTACCGCAATTTGCAAGGAGGGGTGGGCCCATGGCTGTCGTATCACTTGAACGAACCCGTACACCGACCAATGATTTGGATCAGCCGGATATCTTCGCGCGTCATGAGTCGGATATTCGTTTGTATTGTCGGAGATTTGCCTCCGTCTTTGTAAGCGCGTCGAGCGCCACGATCGTTGACGAAGGCGGGCGGGAATATATCGATTTTCTCAGCGGTGCCGGCGCGCTCAACTACGGTCACAACCCAGAGCCTATCAAACGTGCCGTAATCGACTATCTGTCCAAAGACGGCATTCTCCATGCGCTCGATATGCACACCGTGGCCAAGCGCGACTTTATAAGCGCGTTCTACGAGACAGTGCTGCGGCCGCGCGGGCTTGATTACAAGCTCGCGTTTTCCGGACCGACGGGAACCAACGCCGTCGAGCTCGCGATGAAATTTGCGCGCCAGGTCACCAAGCGAGAATCGATCGTTGCTTTTACGAACGCTTACCACGGAGTGTCGCTAGGTTCACTGGCCCTCACCGGCAACCGCAGCAAGCGCGCCGCTGCCGGAATTTGCCTGCCCGGTGTTGCGCGTTTGCCCTACGATGGTTACTTAGGTGCCGGCTTCGACACAGCGGCATTGTTCGAGCGCCTGCTCGATGACGAAGGAAGCGGTATCGACATGCCCGCTGCCGTCATCATCGAAACGGTACAGGCGGAAGGTGGCCTGAACACCTGTTCGGCTCAGTGGCTACGGCGAATCTGCGAAACGGCGAAACGCCGTGGCATCGTTACTATCGTCGATGACATCCAGGTTGGGTGCGGCCGCACGGGCACATTCTTCAGTTTCGAAGGCACCGGCGTCGAGCCGGACATCATTTGTCTTTCCAAATCACTCAGCGGTATCGGCCAGCCATTTTCTCTGGTCTTGATCAAGCCAGAGCTCGACTGTCTGCCGCCTGGAGTGCACAACGGCACATTCCGTGGCAACAACCTCGCTTTCGTCGGCGCCCGGGCGGCCCTGGACTATTGGTCAGATCCTCTCTTCCAGCGGCGTCTCGAAGGCCTATGCTGCGTCTTGCGTGAGCGTTTCGATGCGATCGCCAGGGAATTTCCCACGCTGCAAACGCGCGTCGTGGGGCGCGGCGCCGTCCTAGGCCTTACCTGGTCCGATGCGACGCTCGCGCGACGGGTATCGGCAGCCGCTTTCCGGCGGGGTCTGATCATCGAAACCTGTGGTGCCCGCGACCAGGTGCTCAAGGCACTGCCGCCGTTGACCATTCGTGAGGACGAGCTCGATTCAGGGTTCAAGAGGCTGCACGGCGCCATCGCCGACGCTACGGGAAATCCAAGGAAGGCCAATCGCCAGGGAGGGCAGCATGATTGAAAATGACACCGCCTTGAAGGAAGAACGGGTCATCGTTGTCTCACCCCAGAAATCGGGTACGCACCTGATTCAGGAGCTGATGGTGCATCTCGGCTACGGCATGTCGGGCGACTCGAGAATCACGCCTGACATCCAACCGAAGTTTACTCCCGAGGACCGGGCGCTATTGCGCCGCTTCGCGCTGTCGGAACAGGAGCAGGAGTATCAGGACCGCAGTTCCGCTCACCTGCGTGAAGCGCTCGATTGGGAGGCCTGGCTGCGTGTCGCGCGCAGTTGGCAGATGCGCCTGGGCGCGCCGGTGGAGAACCGTTATGGAACGGAAGTCGCGCAAGGCATGGAGTCCACCTACCGAAGCACCGAGTTGATGCGCATGCGTTTCTGCGAGACCCCGCGTAACGTCTGCTGGATCTATCACCAGTTCGACGTTAATAAGGTTGACGGGCTGTTTCTGCGGGAGTGGAGCGAGACGCAACGACCGAAAATCATATTGAACATCCGCGACCCTAGGGACGTGATGGTGTCGTTCGTGAACTATTTGTGCGGGCATACCGGGCGCGGCTTCGGGAATTTTGCCGTCTACCGAGTAATGTCGCGCACGCTGAGCGGGTTCAGTTCGTTCGAGGATAAGCTCACCTATGTCTTGGGAGACGTCAGCTTTCCCGGACACGACGATCTGCGCAACCTCTATTGGCTCTTCAAGCATCCTGATGTCTGCACCGTGCGCTTCGAAGAGCTTATCGGCCCGAAAGGGGGTGCGTCGCGCACGC
>QKEI01000271.1 GCA_003251795.1 Candidatus Muproteobacteria bacterium | reverse complement strand
ACTATCGAACAGGTGTACCGCCAAGATATCAAAGTCGCTCTGACGTGCCCGTTCCAAAATCGCCTGCGCGTTACGCACACTTGAGAGAGGCAGACCCAAGTCCGTGGCAGACTGGAATGGCGCCTGGGCAGTCTGGGCGAGAACGGACAGCCGACCTTGAATGAAATTCGACAGAATCGCGTCAAACTGGATCGTGGACAGGGTAGCCAGGACTGTTAGCACGGTTGCGATCAGCGCGGTAACAGTCACCCAACTCCGCCAAAAGAGAGACATCTGTTTCCCCCATCACCCAAGGAGTTTGTTTTATTCGGCCGACTGGTTGGCGTGGTAGTATACGGTTTATCCACGGGAGACCAGACGATTCGCATCCTCATCTTACCCGGAGACGGTATCGGACCGGAAATCACCCGAGCCACGCGCCGCGCGCTCGATGCGCTTAACACTCAACACAAGCTCGGACTCGAGCTGAGCGAGGAGGCAATTGGCCTGGCGGCACTGGCGAGCGCCGGCACGACGCTGCCTGATGCGGTGATGAAGCGGGCACGCGAGGCCGACGGCGTCATTCTCGGCCCAGTGTCCACGGTTGACTATCCTCCGCCTGACAAGGGTGGGCGCAATCCCTCTGCCGAGATCCGCAAGCAGTTGGACCTCTATGCCAACGTCCGCCCGAGCCGTACGCGTGCAGGTGTCCCAGCGACCGCGAAGGAGATGGACCTTGTGGTGGTACGCGAAAACACTGAAGGGTTTTATGCCGATCGCAATATGTACAGCGGATCAGGCGAGTTTCAACCAACTGCGGACGTCGCCATTGCCATGCGTAAGATCTCAGTTGATGGCTGCGAGCGTATTGCCACCGCCGCGTTCGAGCTCGCGCAGCGGCGTCGGCAGTTGGTAACCATGGTGCATAAAGGCAATGTGTTGAAGGTGAGTGATGGACTGTTCCGGCGCGCCGTGCTGAAAGTTGCCGAGCGTTTCCCGCAGGTGAAGCTTGATGAGATGCTGGTTGATGCGATGGCAGCGATGTTGATACGCAAACCGGCGACGTATGATGTCATCGTCACCACTAACATGTACGGCGATATCCTCTCGGACGAGGCCGCCGAGCTTGCCGGCGGCCTAGGGCTTGCACCGGCGTTGAATGCCGGCGACACGCATGCCGTGGCGCAAGCGGTGCACGGCTCCGCTCCCGACATCGCCGCTCGCGGCATTGCTAATCCGACTGCCTTGATGCTGTCTGCTGCTATGCTGCTCGATTGGCTTGGCGCTCGCCGCAAGCGTTCCGATCTTCTGAAAGCAGCGGTGCACCTGACCAAGGCCGTCGATAGCGTGCTCGCCGATGCGTCAGCGCATACCCCTGATCTCGGCGGCAGCGCCACGACCGATCAGTTCGGCGAATCGGTAGCGCGCGTGGTCGCTCAAGTGCAACCCGGCTGATCGTTGGTTCACCTGTCACGCTAAGTCGCTCGGCCTAATCTCGCGAGCGCGACTATAGATCAGCAGTGCCAGCGTCAATATCCCTGCCAAGGTAGCAAACACCGCTCGGTAAGCGTTCTCTGAAGCCGTTCCACCGCCGGCGTTAAATGCGCCGGCCACCAGGCCGGTGATCACCTGCAACGCACCGGCGCCGAGCATGGTGAAGATATTGGCGGTGGTCATGCCGCGTCCGACCAAGTGATCCGCGAACAAGCTCCTCCCGTGGGCGATAATGACCGCGCTGAATGCGGTAAAACCGCTGAACAGGGTCAACAGCACGGCGACCGTCCAAAAGCCGGGGTGCGGCAGGAGCGCAAGCATAGCGAGCGTGACCGCACTGCCTGTGCCGCCTCCCAGTATCAATTGCTTTCGCGTGTTCAACATGCGTTCGAGCACGCCATAGACGACATTGCCGACGATGGCGGCCAGTACCATGACAAACAACACATGCCCGGCCTCGATGCGATCGAGCTTATGCACGTCCGACAGGTACGGTGCGCCCCACAGCGCCAACACGGTGACCAGCGTGCCATAGCTGACGAAAGTGATCGCCAACACAAACGGCAGCTGACGGTTGCTCAGCACCTCGCGTATGCCTTTGAACATTTCGCTGGCGCTTTCGCGAGGTCGCTCATAGTAGGCATGGCCCGGTGGTGCATCGCGCACGCGCAGAAACACGACTGCGGCCGTCATCGCCGTCACCGCAGCGGTGAACCAGAATGTGCCACGCCAGCCGATGGCGCCCACGGCCGCCGCCATCGGCGCGGTTGCTAGTAATACGCCGGCGTTACTGATGGCAAGCAGCACCGAGATGATAAGGGTGAAATTCCTGGCGGCAAACCAACGCGAGCACACGATGAAGGCGGACATCATGATGCCCGAGCAACCGATTCCCATGAGCACGCGCGCCAGGATCAAGACATCGACACTGGTGCCCACGGCAAATGCGATCGCACCAGTGATCGCCACCAGCAACAGCAACGAGATCGTGCTGCGTGGGCCGTAGCGATCGATCAGCATGCCGGCGGGCACCTGGGCACAGGCGAAGGCGATAAAAAAGGCACCGGTCAGCATACCGAGCGCCTCCGGCGTGAGCTGCAAATCCCTCCTGAGGTCGGAGGCGATGACGGCAGTGGAGGTGCGATAGAACTGGCTCAGGATCGCGGCCAGGCTCAAACCGAGAAAAATCCACGCCAGCATACGGCCGGATCCGCGGATACTCGCAACGATTTGTTGTAGCCGGGCTGTCCAGCGACTAACAGTCCTCATGCTGGCATTGAAGTATCAGTGATGAACGCAGGTCAAAGTGTGCGTGAGGGTAGGTCAGGCACAGGCTCGGTTATATATATGGCGGCGCGAGCAGTATACCATTGACGCCGAGGCGTTCGGATTTGGTCTGCGTATGAACGAGCAACATGTGCAGGGCACTAACGGCGGTCAGGTGGTGGTTGATAGCCTGATCGCGCACGGTGTGGACACGGCCTTTACCGTGCCGGGGGAAAGCTTCCTCAACGTGATCGAGGCATTGCGGCATCGGCGTGACGCCATCCGTCTGCTCAGCACGCGCCATGAAGGGGGTGCCGCGTTCGCCGCCGAGGCCTACGGCCGGCTCGCGGGGCGTCCAGCCGCGGTGTTCGTCAGCCGTGGCCCCGGTGCCACCAATGCGTCCATCGGCGTGCACACGGCCATGCAGGGCTCGACACCACTGCTGTTGTTCATTGGTCATGTGCGTCGGCGTTCGAAAGGACGCGAGGCGTTTCAAGAGATCGACCCGCAACGGATGTATGCGCCGGTGGCGAAGGCCGTGCTCGAGCCCGAGAACGCCGATGAGATCGCCGCAGTCACCGCCAGTGCCTTGACACTCGCCACGGCCGGGCGACCCGGCCCGGTGGTGGTCGTGCTGCCGCGCGACCTGACCGAATCACCAGCCGAAACCTACACACCGGGCAAACCCACACCGCGTGCCGCCGTAGCCGCCGATCCGCATGCGCTCGCCAGGGCGAGTAGATTGCTCGTGCAGTCACAGCATCCGCTGATCGTCGCGGGTGAAACGGTGTCGTTCGAGCGGGCGGGTGAGATCCTTATCGATTTTGCCGAGGCGAGCGGTGCGGCGGTGATGTCAGCCTACCGCCAGCTCGACGTTTTCCCTAATACGCATCCCGCCTATGCCGGGCACTTGGAGATCAACCGCGCACCCTTTCAGCGCAACGCCTTCAGCGCCTCTGATCTCGTCATTGCTGTGGGCACGCGTCTCGACGGTATTACCACGGAGGATTACACGCTGCTCCGACCCTCGCAGCATTTGATCCATATCTATCCCGACACACAGTCTGTTGATCGCAGCAATGCCGATGCGCCGGTAGTCGCTGATGTCGGTGCTGCCTTGGATGAGCTAAAAAAAGGGTTGTCGCCACCTACGGCGGAGCGTCGCAACTGGCGCGACCAGCTGCACCGGGACTACCTCAACTTTTCTACGCCGGGGGCCGTAGAAGTGCATGGTGCCGTCGACATGGCGGCCGTGGTTAGCCTCGTGGCACAGGCACTACCCGAGGATGCGGTCGTGCTAACGGACGGTGGCAGCTTTGCCCGTTGGGTGCATCGCTACTACCGTTTTTCGCTGCCACGCACGTACGCAGGCCCGGTGTCGGGAGCGATGGGCTATGGCGTGCCCGGTGCAATGGGCGCGGCGTTGGCACGGCCGCGCGCATCGATTGTCGTCTTTGTCGGCGACGGCAGCTTCATGATGACAGGACAGGAACTGCTGACCGCAGCGGAAGAGAACCTGCCAATCAAGATCATCGTCTGCGATAACCAGGCGCAGGGTTCGATTCTGCTTGCGCAGTGGCAGCAGTTTGGCCCGGGTAACGATTATGGCACGCGCACAATGAGCCCGGATTTCGTTGCGCTGGCACGCGCCTACGGGGCCGAAGCCTGGCGAGTGATACGTACCGAGGATTTTTCCGAGCAGTTCCAGGCCGCATTGTTGCACGACGGCCCCGCGCTGTTGCACCTGATTACCGACCAGCGCGACATCGCCCCATACGCGGCCGGCAAAGATGCGGTATGAGTCACCGACTAGGCAATCCCCGCGTACGGCACGGCTTACGGTGCACTTGGTCTGCTAGCGAGCCTGCTTGAACGCCGGTCGCCCCGTACATTTCTTGAGCCAGGCCGCCGTGCGCGGGTGATGTTCCAGGCCGAGCCCGAACTTGGTGCCCAACGCTAATACGCTCCCCGCTGCAACATCGACGAGCGAGAACGCGCCGAGCAGATAGTCGCCTCCTTGCAGGCGCGCTTCAAGCGCGTCCAGGTTTCGCTTGAGCTGTGACAGGTTATAGTCGGCCGCTACCTGGCTGCGGTCTTCCGGCGCGTATGAGACGGGCGTATCGAGACCGTGGTATAGGTACTGCATCATGTATGACATGAGCTCGGTCGCCGCCCACACGGTCCAGCAGAGGGCGTCGGCGTGGGCTTGGGTGTTCGCGGCTGGCCATAACTTCTTCACGACGCCGTACTTCTCGCCGAGGTGCAGCAGGATGGCGGCGGATTCGAAAAAACGCTGATCGTCATCGATCAATGCCGGTACCTTGCCGTGTGGGTTCACGGCCAAATATTTCGGCGCCAGGTGTTCCTCCTTCTGCGGATCGAGCTCGACGTACTTGTACGGTAAGCCCAACTCCTCGAGCGCCCAGGCGACGCGCGTGCCCGAGCTTCGCGGCCAGGAGTAGAGTTCGATCGACATACGTATGTCCTCAGTTTGCTTAGCGTAAGAAAAGTGGACTGCAATTGCCCCAATGCTAGGAGATCCCCGCGCGCTCCAGCATGACATGCAGCAGCACATCACAGCCCGCGGCGAGATCTTGCGGTAGCGCCTTCTCTTTCTCGTTGTGGCTAATGCCCTTCTCGCAAGGCACGAAGATCATACCTGTGGGGGTGTAGCGCGCGAGATTGCAGGCGTCGTGACCGGCACCGGAGTAGATGTCCATATGCGCAATCCCCAGGCGACTCGCCGTGTCGCGAATAGCGCTGATACAGCCGTCATCAAAAGCGACAGTCGCGCGATGGCTGATCTGTTCGAACTTGAGCGCCAGGTCGGCGTTTCCTGCAATCTCGTCGCACGCTTGACTCATGCGTTCAGCGAGCGTGGCTAGTACCGCGTTATCGGGGTGGCGGCTGTCGATCGAGAACACGGCGCGCCCGGGGATGGTGTTGCGCGAGTTGGGACGCACCTGCAACGCACCGACGGTAATCACGGGGTGCGGCTTGTGCTCGAATGCCAAGCGGTTGAGCGCATCGATCATGCGTGCTGCGCCGACCAGCGCATCCCTGCGTTTTTCCATTGGCAGCGTACCCGCATGGCCTTCTTCCCCGTCGACGGTGACGCGAAAGCAACGTTGTCCCTGCGCGCCTAACACGACACCGATGGTTTTGCCCTTGGCCTCGAGAATCGGTCCCTGCTCGATGTGAGCCTCGATGAAGGCCGCCACCGGGTGACCGTTGGCCGCTACGTTACCGGCATAGCCAATGCGCTCGAGCTCGGTGCCGAAGGTGTTGCCATCGAGATCGGTGCGTGTGAGCGCATCATCGGGCTCGCACAATCCTGAAAACACTGCCGACGCCAGCGTACCTGAGCCGAAACGCACACCTTCCTCGTCGGTCCAATTGACCACATCGATCGGCGCGAGCGTGCGCACGCCGGCATCGTTTAACGTGCGCACGATCTCCAGACCGGCTAGCACGCCGTAAATGCCGTCGAACTTACCGCCGAGCGGTTGCGTATCGAGATGACTGCCGGTCATGACCGGCGGTCGCGTATCGTCGCTGCCCTGGCGGCGGGCAAAGATGTTACCCATGCGATCGACCCTTACGACGCAGCCCGCCTGCTCGCACCAGCGCACGAACAGATCACGTGCCTGTCTGTCGAGATCGGTCAAGGCGAGACGGCCGACGCCGCCGCCAGCGGTGGCACCGATGCGCCCCATCTCCATCAGGCTATCCCATAAGCGCTCGCTGTTCACTCTCAGGTTATTCACGATGGCTCACATCTCGTGTTGTGCTAATCATTCCGAGCTTCGCGGAATCTGGTGTTCCGCGAGCAACGGCGCTTCGCGCACGCGCTTGCGTGCCAGCAGCTGCAGCACGACCACCGGCAACGCCAAGCCAAGGCCAACAAGACCGGACTTGATGCCGGGCGCGATCAACATGATCGCCGCGGCCGCGAGTAAGCCGCGCTGCCAGTAGGGCATGGGCGCCAGCATATAGCCGGTTAGTGCAGCGCCGAGCGACATCACGCCGACGACGCAACCGATAAAAGCGACAAAAAAGTCGTGCCAGGTGAAACTGTCGACGACCAACAACAACGAGGGCGAATAGACGAAAACCATTGGCACCAGCGCCTTAGCATTGCCCAGGCGAAATGCGGTCATGCCTGTACGAAAGGGATTGGCGCCGGCGATGCCGCCGGCCGCATAGGCCGAGGTGCACACCGGTGGCGTGATATCGGCGAGCACGCCGTAGAACAGCACGAACAGATGGGCAGCGATGGCGGGGATCCCGAACTGCACCACCACAGGCGCCGCGATCGAGGCGACGATGATGTACAACGCCGTCGTCGGAATGCCCGCGCTCAGCGCCACGCAACAGATAGCGATGAAGATCAGCGAGAAGAACAGGATCAACTGATCCAAAGTGAACACGCCGAACGGCAACAATGCTTCGATGAACTCGGACAACGTTGTTGCCGCCTGCGTTACCATGAACGACACCCGAAAGGGAGTACCCGTAATCGTCACCACACCGACGATAATACCGACCGCTGCCGCCGCCGCACCGACGGCGAGCGCGTACTTTGCACCAAGCTGAAAGGCCTCGACCAGGATGGGCAGGGTCATGCGCTTTTTTGGATTGATAAAACCGATGACGATGCAGGACGTGATGCCCCAAAACGCCGCTAAGTAGGGTGTATGCCCCTGCACGATAATGGTCATGAGGATCACCAGCGGGATCAGGTGCATCCAGCCGTTTTTCACTACGTCGCGGAAACGCGGCACTTCCTCAGTGCTCATGCCCTTGAGGCCCAGCTTACGCGCCTCCAGGTGGACGATGGTGAAGACACCGATGTAGTGCATCAACGCCGGGATAATGGCCGCTAGTATCACAGTGAAGTAAGAGACCTCGAGGAACTCCATCATGACGAAGGCGGCGGCCCCCATGATCGGCGGCGTGATCTGCCCACCGGTGCTGGCGGCGGCCTCGACCGCACCGGCGAAGTGCGCTTTGTAGCCGATGCGCTTCATCGCCGGAATCGTTAATGCCCCGGTCGTGACCGTGTTAGCGATCGACGAGCCCGAAATCGTGCCGAACATGGCTGACGATAACACCGCCACCTTGGCCGGCCCGCCGGCGAAGCGGCCGGCGACGCTCTGGGCCAGATCGATGAAAAACTGTCCGAGCCCCATGCGCGTGGCAACGGTGCCGAACAGCACGAAATGAAATACGTAAGTCGCCACCACCAACACCGGTATGCCGTAGATACCCTCGGTCGTCATGTAGACGTGGCTGATGAAACCGGCCCAGCTGTTGCCCGGATGTTTCAACACGCCGGGGGCATATTGGCCGAAGATGGCGTAAAGAATGAACACGCTGACAATGATCGGCAGCACCGGTCCCATGGCGCGGCGTGCGGCCTCGAGAATCAGCAGCACCATGGTTGTGCCCACGGCTACGTCCATTAAGTTCGGACTGCCGATGCGAAACGTCAGCGAGGCGAGGGTGACGGGCAGATAAAGCGAGCAGAACACAGCCACGGCGAAGCACAGCCAGTCGTACAGCGGCACGTTGCCCGGCTTCCACCAGCGCGAGCTCGGGGCTGCGTTGTTTAGGCGTTTGGAGTAGCCGAAGACCAGATAGATCAGTCCAAGCACGAAGCCGAGATGAATACCCTTGTGCCAATGCTCGGGCGGAATACCAAAACCGGCGGTGTAATAATGGTAGCAAGACAACGACACCAGCAAGCCGCCGACCAGATAGCTGGTCGGCCTGAGCACGGAGCGAAAGTGCATCTCCGGGTCATATTCGTACTCGAGGGCTTCAGCTTTTTGCAGGTCGATCTCAGCCATGCAGTGCGCCCTGCTTGCCGGTGATCGGTGGAAGAACTGACGACGTCACAGAGATACCCCGGCGGGCAATGCGTGGTGGCATTGCCCGCCCGGGTCTTTGCGCGGAGTTAGCCCATGACTTCGGGCAGCTTCATACCTTTTTCTTTGTAGTACTTGGCGGCACCGGGATGTAGCGGAATGCCGACCGCATCCAGGGCAGTGTCTATTTTTACCGCCTTGCCTTTGGCATGGCCATGATCGAGCAGCTTGCGGGTGTTCTTGTTCCACAGCGCTTTCGTGATGTCGTACACCAGCGCTTCGGCGACGTCGGCGCTGACTAGCCATTGCGCGCCCACGGCCAGCGTGGGTGTGTCGCCGCTGAGGCCTTCGTACGCGGTAGCGGGGATGGTCTCTTTGTAGTAGAACGGCGCCTTCTTTCTGACCATGGCCATCTCCGCGGCTTCCACCGGAAGCAGGCGACAACCGATTGTCGAGCACAGTTCGGAGATCGCCGATTGCGGATAACCGGTGACGGTGATCATGGCGTCGAGCTGGTTATCGCGCATGCGATCGATAGACTGTTTGCTGTTAAGGTATTCCGCTTGGTAGTCGACGTTTTCCTTCATGCCGTGCGCCTCCAAGATCAACACGGCCCCGACCTTGGCACCGGACGCCTGCAGACCGATACCGATCTTCTTGCCCTTTAGGTCAGTGATCTTCTTGTACGGCGAATCCTTGCGTACGACCACGTGGATGTGTTCGGGATAAAGATTGGCGATGACGCGCAGTTTCTTCATCGGCGGCTTGCCCTCGAATACGCCCGTGCCGGTGTAAGCCCAGTAGGTTACGTCGGATTGCACGAAACCGGATTCGACGGCACCGCTTTCAATCGAATTTACGTTGGCAACCGAACCGTTCGCCGACATGGCTATGGCCACCAGGCCCGGCACACCGCAGGCGCCGCCCTTCTCGCATGGACGGGAGCCGGGTGGGTTGCTCACTGCATTGGCGAGGATACCGGCCATCGGGAAGTAAGTTCCCCCGGCGCTACCGCTGGCAATCTTGAAGAATTTCATCTCCTGCGCCTGGCTGATGCCAAGAATCGACGCCACGGCCAGTACTGCAGTGGTAAGTAAGACCTTATGCAATTTCATCATGATCTCCTCCTAGTTATTTGGTTAGGGCCGTCTCCGCGGCCTCACCCCAGCGATGCTGCGGAGCATGAGGGGTGAAGCGCGAGAAGGGTAGGTAAGCCCCACGCGGGGCCAGATGGGTGTGTTCGAGCGGTACCTCCTATTTCTTGTGCAGAAGGTGAGCTGCCCGGTAATCCTAACCAGTTTCCGCGATGTTGTATACAATCACCTTTTCGTTGGAGGGTTAACAGACTAACCAAGGAGTCGCGCCATGGTTGTGCAGAAAAACTTCGAGCGCCCCCATACTGAATTGATTGCCGCATTGCGAGGTTGCGAAACCGCGACTTTGCATGAAGCGCAGGGTAAGCGCGGCGCCATGCCGTACTACATCAAGCCGTTGTATCCGGGCATGAAGGTGTGCGGCCCGGCGCTGACGGTAGCCGTCTCTCCCGGTGACAATCTGATGATTCACTACGCGATGACACTGGCGCAGCCGGGCGATGTGTTGGTGGTCGATGCCAAAGGCTTTACCGAGGCGGGGCCGTGGGGCGATCTGATGACGACGGCGGCGATGGTCAAGGGCATCATTGGCCTGGTGATCGATGGTTGCGTACGCGATGCGGAGACCATTCGCGAGATGGGTTTCGCCGTGTTTGCGCGCGGCACCAGCATGAAAGGCACGACGAAAACACTGCCGGGCGATGTCAATGTACCGATTACCTGCGCGTCGGTGCCGGTTTATCCCGGCGATATCATCGTTGGCGATGACGACGGCGTGGTCGTCATCCCGAGGAAGGATGCAGAGTCGGTATTGGAAAAGGCTAAACAACGCGAGGCCGACGAGGAGCGCAAGCGTCGCGAGCTCAAGGCAGGCAAGACCACTGTCGAGCTGCTGGGGGTGGACAAGCTGCTTAAGTCGATGGGTGTGGAGTGATGATGAACGATAAAGCCTTGCCGCTCTCACGATTCACGGTGCTCGATCTTACGCGTGTACGGGCCGGGCCGACGGCGGCGCGCCAGTTCGCCGATTGGGGCGCCAACGTGATCAAGATCGAGCCACCCGAGAGTATCGATAAGTCCAAGGGCATGGGCGGTGCGCGTCATGGGCCCGATTACCAGAACATACACCGCAACAAGCGCGCCATTACGCTCAACCTGAAAGACCCGGAGGGCATCGCCCTATTGAAGCGTCTAGCCGCAAAGGCCGACGTGTTGATCGAAAACTATCGGCCTGACGTGAAGTCGCGTCTCGGTATCGATTACGAATCGCTACGCAAAGTAAATCCACGCCTGGTTTATGCCAGTATTTCGGGTTTTGGTCAGGACGGCCCTTACGCTAAGCGACCCGGCTTCGATCAGATCGCCCAGGGCATGGGCGGCCTCATGTCGATCACCGGTTTGCCGGGGCAGGGACCGGTACGCGCCGGTATACCGGTGGCCGATCTCACCGCCGGTATGTACTGTGCTATCGGTATACTGATCGCGCTGCTGGAACGCGAGGTGACCGGCAAGGGTCAGTGGGTGCAGAGCTCGCTGTTGCAGGCGCAGATCGCCATGCTCGATTTTCAGGCGGCCCGTTGGTTGATCGCCCGCGAGGTGCCGCCGCAGGCCGGCAACAACCATCCGACCAGCATTCCAACCGGCGTGTTTCGTACGGCTGACGGCTACATCAATATCGCTGCTGCCGGTCAGCATATGTGGGAACGTCTGTGCAAAGAGCTGGGCGCCGAGGACTTGCTTTCCATCCCGGAGTTTGCCACCCAGGAGTTGCGCTCAGAGCACCGCGATCGCGTCAATGCCGAGCTCGAGGCCCACACGGTGAAGCTCGACAGCAATAAGTTGATCGACAGCCTCAACAAGGCCGGAGTACCGTGCGGTCCGATCTACACCATCGACAAGATGTTCGAAGACCCGCAGGTAAAGCATCTGCGCATGGCGGTGCCAGTCGAGTCGCCGATTCTGGGCAAGACCCATGTGGTCGGGCAGGCGATCAACATGAGTCGTCACACGCGCGACAGTTATGCGCCAGCGCCAGAACGCGGCCAGCACACAGACGAAGTGCTCGCAGAGTTCGGCCTGCAAGCCGGTGAGATCGCCGATCTGCGCAAACGCCAGATCGTCTGAACTGCTCGCCGATGTTATCCCCCACGGATCAACTCATCGCCGAGAAAGATGGTGCCATCGGTCGGTTGATCATCAACAACCCGCAGCGGCGTAACGCTTTTTCCTTCGACATGTGGCAGGCATTGTCGGAGCTGCTTGGCGACTTCACCGCCGATGACGCGATTCGCGTCGTCGTCCTCAAGGGCGCGGGCGGCAAGGCGTTTTCGGCAGGCAACGACATCTCCGAGTTCAAACAGCGCCGATCCACTAAGGCGCAGATTGCCGAGTACGATGCGATCACAGCCCGCGCTTACGAGATGCTCGGTTCATTGAGTAAGCCGACTATCGCCATGATCGAGGGCTACTGTATTGGGGGTGGGCTCGAGGTCGCGCTGTTATGCGATCTGCAGATTGCGGCCGATACGGCGCGCTTTGCTGTCACGCCCGCCAGGCTCGGGCTCGGCTACAAGTACGAAGATGTGCGTTTGCTGGTCGATAATGTCGGCCCGAAGTATGCCAAGGAGATCCTGTTCACCGCCCGCCAATTCAGTGCCACGCAGGCGCAACAGATGGGCATCGTCAATCGGGTGGTGCCGGCAGACGAGCTCGCGGCTTTTGTCGAGCAGTATGCCCAAACCATTGCCGATAATGCGCCGCTGTCACTCAAAGCGGCCAAGCAGATTATCGCAGAGACCGTGAAGGGTCCCGACCGCGCAGACTTGGATCTGTGTCAGCAGCTGGTCGATGCTTGTCATGCGAGCGCAGACTATCAGGAAGGCCAACGCGCCTTCGCCGAGAAGCGCAAGCCGAAGTTCACCGGACGCTGAGCCCCAGCGCACCAGCCCCTCGTTTCTAGGGAGGATTACCATGGTAATTCAGAAAGTTGCAGCGCTGTTCTTCCTGGTTCTGGGCTTGTCTTACCTACTGAATGCCAGACTATGGGCGGGTTATGCGAAGACGCTACTCGATGAGCCCCAAAGGCTTCTGCCGATTCTGTGGGTGACATTGCCCGTCGGTCTCGTCATCGTGTTCCTGCACAATGTTTGGAGCGGTTGGGCCATCATTATCACGCTCGCGGGCTGGATCATCAGCATCAAAAGCGCCTTTTATCTCTTGTTCCCGCAGGTCGTGAAGCTATTCTCTGGCTGGTCGGAAGATGCATTGCGGCGTTATCTGCTAGGTGGCGGCGTGTTCATGACCGTGCTTGGTGCCGCGCTCGTTTATCGTTTCCTCCTCTGACATGAGCAAGATCGATCGCGCCAGCTTCCCACATTGGGTAACGGTGACCCTGCGTTACTCCGATCAGGATCCGATGGGGCATATCAATAACGTTGTTTACGGTGCCTATTTCGCCGAGGGGCGTAACGCCTACATCGGACAGCTGGTCAAGCGGGTGGCGCCCCCCAACATCGATTTCGTGCTGGCGGGCGTCAAGATCGACTACCGCAGAGAAATGCATTATCCCGGTCAAGTGGAAGTGGGTAGCGGTGTGCTGCGCATCGGCAACAAGTCGCTTACTCTGAGGCACGAGCTTTTCAAGGACGGCGAGCCCATCGCGGGCGCCGAGAGCGTGCTCGTATTCATCGACACGAGCACCGGCACATCGGTGTCGGTGCCGCAGGAAGTACGACAGGTATTGGCTGGGGATATTGCCAATTAGCGCCTGCACGATCGGTATCGAGCCAGGCTAGCGCGGGTACACCTCGAGATAGACCAGCACCGCCTGATCGTGAGCGCCGCCCTGACTGTCGCCATGAATCTCCACCGGGAAGCGTCCGGCTGCAAATGCGTCAAAGCGCATGACCACCGGCGATCCAGGTCTCACCTCGGCCTCAATGTCGTAGCCGTGAAGGTGGAGTGTCTGATTCTTATCACTCGTCCAGCGCAGCTCCACCACATCGCCTTGGTTGACCCGGACTCGCTTGTCCTTAACGTTCACGTTGTCGCGTTCGATGGCGAGGTCGATGCGCTGGCGCTGACTGTCTTTGCTGCGGCGATAGGATTTCGCGACCAACACCACGAACCGTTGTGACACTGGCTTGCCTTCGACCGTGTAGGGCATGCCATTGTTGCTATAAAGACCCACTTCGATCTCATGCACACCCAAAGCTAGCGGTTTGAGCTCGTAACGGGGGGCGTAAATGCGAGCGATCTCTTTGCCATCCACAGCGAGCTGAGCATATCCCTTACCCGCCACGTGTGCGCCGACGGCATGCTCTTTTGCGAAGCGGAATCTAGCGGTATCGAGCGTGAGCACGAAACCACCAGCGGGAGCGTCCTCGAGCGTGAGAGCGAGCGTCGGCGCTTGTGCCGCGGGCATGTTCAGCGGCTTGTCTTGTGCATCGTTGCTCTTCCGTTCGGCCTGGTGCGGGGGCATTGTTGTGGGGCCTTTAGCATCTGTGGCCAGCACGACGACTTCCACCGCTAGCGGTGATGCGTGGGCAAAGTGAAGCGTCAATGGAAAACGGCCACCCTCCTTGAGGGGCTGCTTTAGCCCGATCAGCATGAGGTGCAAGCCTCCCGGTTTCAGCTCGACCCTTTTTCCAGCCGACAGTTCGATCGACGCAGACGCGCGCATTTTCATCACGCCGCCTTCCATCGTGTGGGCGTGAAGCTCGACGCGCTGTGCCAGCGGGCTCGATGCGCCGGTGAGTTTATCAGTACGGGGTCCGTCGTTTACGAGGCTTACATAAACCGCGCCATTTGCGGAAACGGGAGGCAACGCTCGTGACCACGCGTTTGTCACGCGAATCGATCCGCTTTCATATTGTTGTGCGACGGCGCTGGCGTTCACTAGTAGCGCCATCATGAATACCAGCAAAGCTTTCGACTTCATTGACTCAGGTTCTTAGGCGTCGCGATGGCGGCGACGCCCGCAGGATTAGGCGAAGGCCTTCGTCGTCGATGCGTTTTGTGCAGCTGGCGTCAGCGTCGTCATATCGCCGAGCTGTTCCAGCTGCCAAAGTTGTACCAGCAACGCCTCGCTGCCCACTTCGCCGATCACAGGGGTGGCGAGCTCGCGATACTTGGCGGTGAGCTCTTCGTCCGTGAGTGGATTGTCCGGATCACCCTTGCGCGTAGGGGCATAGTGGCGGTAGTGCTTGCCGTCGACAGTTTTGATCTCCACGTTCGCCGCGCGTTGGCGCGGAAAAGCCGCATCCAACGTCGGGTCCAGACGCAGCTCGATACGCGTCATGAGCTCGCGCACTTGCCGATCCGCCAGCCGTTCGGGCGTAAAGGCATCGAGGCGCACTTGGCCATGGAGCAGTGCGACAGCAGCGCAATACGGCAGGCTGAACTTAGCCTCGAACGCCGTGCGTGGCTTGGGATTGCCGGTGATCTCCAGCGCCTTGCCGTAGGTGCTCACAGTAATGCGCTTGACGTTTGCCGCCGTTAACTGGTGCTGTGCGCGCAGCGCGATCACGCCATCGAGCGCCGCGAAGGTATGGCCGCAGCACCCGTGGTTCTTCTGCGTCATGCGCGTGACGCTGTAGCGCGTACGCGCACTAAGATCCCCGAAGGCGCCGTACCAGTCGGCGTCCTTGCTCATGGCGACCCCGAAACCGCGTGGACCCTCCAGAATATCTCTGGCACCGGTGACACCTTGTTTCGCTGCTTGCGCAACCAGCACGCCGGTTTCGGCGGCACGGCCCGCATGCAGCGGTTTGCTCATGGCATCCGAGCGAAACGCCTGTTGCAGAGCGGCCGCCATGGTGCCGGCATTCGCCAATGCGTGCGCGGTTTGCTCGCTGTCGAGACCGAGGCTCATGGCGGCGGCCACTGCCGCGCCGAAGGTACCGACGGTGCCGGTCGTGTGCCAATATTCGTAGTGCGCCGGCGTGACGGCAATGCCGATACGCGTGGAGATCTCGTAGCCGGCAATCACACCACGCAGGAACTGCTCCCCGGATACGTGGCAGCTCTGTGCCGCAGCCAGCGCGGCCGCGATCACCGGCGCGCCGGGGTGATAGATCGCATCACGGAAGATATCGTCGAACTCCACCGTGTGCGCAGCGCTGCCGTTAATCAGCGCCGCCGCGCGCGCCGTCGCTTTGCGCGCCGATGGCACGAGCACGGCATCGCCGTGGTCGAGGTCTTCCTGCAGCGACGCGATCAGCAAGGTTGCCGGCGGCAACACACCCCCGGGAATGGTTGCGGCAAACCAATCGATGACACAGCGCTTGGCAGCGTGCATCACTTCTGTCGGCAGCACCACCTCGCGCGTGGCGACGGCATATTCGGCGAATTTGTCGACGAGCATGTGGCTACCCTCAGAACTGTGCGTTGTACTGCGAGGGATCTATGTGCGCCTCGATCAGCAACGGGCGATCGAGCTGGGTGGCCTGTGAGAGTGCACGCTCGAGCGCGCTCGTACTGTCCACCCGCTCGCCGTGGCAGCTCATGGCCTCGGCGAGTTTCACCAGATCGCTCGGGTCGAAACGGGTACCCGTGGACGGATAGCGCTTGCGCATTTGCTTGACTTCGATGCGATGTAAAGTGTTGTCACAGAATACGATCACCACCACACCGAGGCGGAGCGAGGCGGCTAGTTGTAGCTCGCTCTGCACCATGGCAAAACCGCCGTCGCCGGTGAAACAAATCACCGGCCGCTCGCGCTGCACTAGCTTGGCAGTCATAGCGCCTGGTAGGGCGAAGCCCATGGCGGAAAGTCCGTTGGTGCCCAACACCGATCCGGGCTCATAGGCCTTCCAGCCCTGGCCGATGAGGATCTTATGCGAGCCGACGTCCATAGTAATAAGTGTCTCGCGCGGAAACGCACTGCGGGCGAGATCGACCACATCGGACGGATTAAGCTTGCCGGCCACGCGTCCTTCGTAATAGGCGCCGAGCAGCTCCTCGCGATGGGCACGCACCGCCTGCTCACTCCATTTCGGCTCGCCACGGTAGCCGTCCGTCAACCCCTGCAGAATGGTGTTGATCGAGCCCACCAGCTCGATGTCTGCGGGATAGATCTGGTCGGTGTTAGGAACGGCATCGATGTGTATCACTGGCACCGGCAGGCTCCAGGGTTTGATCAGCTCTACCGGATCGAAACCGACGGCGAGGATCAGATCGGCGGACCCGAGCAGCCTCCACATCAGCGCGTTGCAGGCCATGTCCACGGTGCCGGCGTAGTAAGGATGGTCCTCGGGCAGGATGCCTTTAGCTTTGACCGACACGGTGACCGGTATGCCGCCGCTTTCGGCCAAGGCGCGCAGGGCAGCGCTAGCGCCCGCCCGCGTTGCCGCCATGCCGGCGACGATGACGGGTCGGCGTGCCTTGGCAAGCAGTTCGGTAGCATCGCTTCTTACACCGTCGGCACGGAACACCTGGATCCATTGGTCGTCGCTGCGCTTCGGCGGTAAACGGATATCGCCATCGCCAGCCTCGGCGGTGCCGACGTTGATCGGCGTGGTGATATGTACCGGTCCCGGGCGTTCGGCCATGGCGATGCGCATGGCCTTGCGCATGATGGCGCCGGCCGCCTCCGGCACCATGCGTGTGGTCCATTTGGTGATGGGAGCGAACAGGCGGTTGTGATCCACATTCTGGTGCGTGAAGATCGGTTCCAGGCGCGTATTCATCTGCCCGGAGATCGCCAGCATCGGCGTGCGGTCGAGAAAGGCGCAGGCAACGCCGTTCACCAGGTTGGTGGAACCGGGCCCGAGGGTGGACATGCATACCCCAGGCAAACCCGTGACCTGGCCGTAGGCGTCGGCCATGAAGGCGGCGGTACCTTCGCGACGCGCGAGGATGAATTCGATGCCTTCCTGGCGGGACGCTTCCATGAATTCGAGGTTGGGATCGCCCGGGTAGCCAAATACATAGCGGATACCGGCGCGCGACAGGTATTTGGCCATCAGGGCCGCCGTGGTGAGCTTTTCCGACACGTGTGGTACCTCTGCCTTGTTGCTTGCTGTCACTGGGGCGGGAAACAGGCGCTTTCACCCGTCTCGGCTCCGGGGATATGTAAGCAGTCAATGTATACAAAGGTGCCTGATTCCTCAACATGCCGGGAGCGACTAATATAGGTATCGCGAAGCGCGCCCGGTCAGTACCGATGCGCGGCGACCTTCCCGGTAAATATTTAAGGAGTAAGACATGCCCGACGTGAAGTACCTGAGTCTCAATGGCAAAGTCGTTCCGACCGCCGACGCCCGCATCCACATTCTGTCGCCGGCGGTGAAATACGGCACCAACGTGTTCGAAGGGATTCGCGGTTACTGGAATAACGAGGAGAAGCAGCTGTACATCTTCAGGTTGACTGAACATTTGCTGCGACTGCAATTTTCCATGAAGGTGATGCGCTTCGGGGAGAGCTACACCGTGGAGCATCTGCGCGATTGCATCATGGAGCTGATCAAGGCCAATGACCTGCGGGAAGACACTTATATAAGGTTGTTCGCCTACGTGGACGACCTCGACGGCGAGATGACCGCCTCGGGCACCATCGGCATGGCGATCGCCGCCACCCCAAAGGGCCGGCGCGCTAAGGCGCACGACGGCGTCAATGTGGCTGTCAGCTCATGGCAGCGCATCTCCGACAATTCAATGCCACCGCGCATCAAGTGTGTCGCCAACTACAACAACGGTCGCTTAGCCTGGATGCAGGCCAAGCAGGACGGTTACGACAACGTCATCCTCCTCACCCAACGCGGTACAGTCGCGGAGGGTCCGGGCGCGTGCCTATTCATCGTGCGTGATGGCGTTCCGACGACATCGACCGTTGCAAGCGACATCCTCGAGAGCATCACCCGTGCCACCGTCATGCAGATTTTCCGCGAGTACTCCGACCTCGAAACGGTGCAGCGTGATATCGGTCGCACCGAGCTCTATGCAGCGCAAGAGGCATTCTATTGCGGTACCGGACACGAGATCTTACCGATTGTCAGCATCGATCGGCACTCGCTGGGCGACGGAAAGGTTGGAGCCCTGACGGAGATGCTGCGACAAAAGTATCAGCAACTGGTACGCGGGGAAATTGCGGATCACGCCGAGTGGCGCACACCGGTGTATGGGTCGAGTTAACGCGCAATCGACGCGGTCTTGCCGTTACCTAGTGTCAGCAGATCACCCGGCGCAAGCTCGATTTCCAAACCGCGTTTGCCGGCACTGACGTAAATCGTTTCGTACGCCAGGGCCGATTCATCTAGCAGTAAAGGCAGACGCTTGCGCTGACCGAGCGGACTGATACCGCCTACCACATAGCCGGTAGCGCGTTCGGCGTCGGCCTCGTTGGCCATGTCCATTCTCTTGACCCCCATGGCTGCGGCCAACGCCTTCAGGTCGAGACGTTTAGCGACAGGGATCACGGCGACCGCTAGTTGCGTGGGCCTGCCGTCGGCGGCTGCAATCAGAGTCTTGAATACCCGGTCATGGCTGATGCCGAGCACGTTTGCGGCCTCCTCACCATAGGACTTTGCCGTCGGGTCGTGCCGATACTCGTGCACTCGAAACGCTATGTTGGCCTTCTTCGCAGTTTCGATCGCCGGTGTCATATCGACGCCTCTGCTCCAGTTGCAGCGGAGCTAGGAAGAGGGGTCAACGCCCAGCAAACTTCGGCTTGCGCTTCTCTAGAAAGGCGCGCCGACCCTCCTTATAGTCTTCACTGGCAAAGCAGCGCTCGACGACCTCCTCGCACAGTTCGAGGTCACGCTCCGCAGGATCCTTTAGCGCTTCAGTTACGATACGCTTCACCGCATACACTGTTAGCGGTGCGTTGCCGGCAATTCTGGCGGCACAATTCTCGACATACTCGTTGAGCTCCGCACGCGGCAGTACGCGATTCACCAGCCCCATGGCGAGCGCCTCGTCGGCATTGAACTGGCGCGCGGTGTAAAGAATCTCCTTGGCGAAGGCGGGGCCGACAATATCGATCAAAGTGCGGATGCTGCCATAGCGGTAGCCCAGGCCGAGCTTGGCGGCCGGAATCGCAAAGCGCGCATCATCGCCGGCGATGCGCAAGTCGCACGACAGCGCCACGTTGAGACCGCCGCCGAGACAGTAGCCTTCGACTTTGGCGATGGTTGGCTTATCGCAGGCCTTCAGCCTTTCCACAGCATGCGCCACGGCCGCGTTGTACTCCGCGGTGGCGTCCTTCGAGGAGCGCTTGCTTTCAAACTGCGAGACGTCAGCACCCGCGGAAAATGCCTTGCCATCCGCACCGCTAATAATGATCACGCGGATTGCGTCATCGGCGCCGAAGGTGTCGAGAGCTAGCGGGATCGCCTGCCACATTTCATAGGAGATGGCATTGCGTCGCTCCGGATTATTGAAGGCGATGCGGCCGATGCCACCATCTTTCTCGGCAATCAGCTTGTCGGTCATG
>QKEI01000299.1 GCA_003251795.1 Candidatus Muproteobacteria bacterium | reverse complement strand
GATGGGCATCCACGGGCTGGAGGTGATGCGCTCCATCTGCACCCACGACTTCCAGGCGTAACTGGTGGAAACCCAAAGGAAGAAGCCGACGCCGGGGAAAAAGCACACCATGTAGACGACCAGATCGACCGTCGCCTGCGTGCGTTCTGACCACTGACGGTAAATGAAGTCGGTGCGGATGTGGGCGCCTTTTTGGAGGGTGTAGGCAGCGCCGAGCATGAAGTGGGCGCCGTACAGCATGAACGTCATGTCGTAGGCCCACATGGTGGGCTTGTCGAACACGTAGCGGGACACCACTTCGTAGGCCAGGGCACCGACCATCGGGATGATCAGCCACGCGAACAGCTTGCCCGACCAGATACCGACCTGATCAATGCGGGTGATCCACCGTCGGAGCGCCGTCGGCGGCCCTGAGCTGGACGAATCAGCCAAGAGTCTCCCCCCTACCCCCGTCGTTCTTTGTCCGGCGTTCTAGTAAGCGGGTTTGAGGCGACATCAGACCGTCGGGAGGATGGCCCTGTAAAGGCATCCCCCCGACAGTCAGTTTATCGTTCCCGTCGTTACGCCGGGATGATTATTTTCCCAGCGTCGCGTTGCCGAGGGAATAGTAAAGACCGAGCTGCTTCGTCCAATACGGCACGATGGTGTCCGCGAACGCGCGCTGCGATTCCAGCACCTTTTTGAAGAACGCGTTGTCCTTCGCCGCATTGTCGGTGACCGTGTTCGCGGCCCGGATGAACTCGGGGTATAGATCTGCTGGCGTGTCGCGCACCACGACGCCGTAGTTCTTCTGCAGTTCGATCAATGCCACGGCGTTGCGGTAGATGTGCGCAGTCACCGACTCCATCATCGTCGCCTGCGCCGCAACCTCGATCTGCGCCTTATCTTGGGCCGAGAGCTTGTTCCAGAAGTCCTTGTTAAACGTCAACTCGCCCAGGTCGGACGCCTGGTGGACGCCCTGCAGGTAATAGTTCTTCCACACCTGCTGCAGGCCGAGCTTGATGTCCTCGGCCGGGTTGATCCACTCAGCCGCGTCGATCACACCCTTCTGCGCCGCCGGCACGATCTCACTGCCGGGGAGTGCCACCGCCGAAATGCCCATCTCCTGGAAGAGCTTTCCGGTCAGACCCGGTGGCGAACGGTACTTGAGCTTGCGGAAGTCAGCGAGGTTGTTGATCGGTTCTTTGAACCAGCCGAGCGGCTGGCCGCCCGAGGCCAGGATGATCACGCCGTGGACGTTCGCCTTGAGATAGTTGTCGTAAAGCTCCTGGTAGAGCTTGTAGCCCTCGCCCTCATAATACCAGGCGATGAAACCGAGCTGATCCATGCCATGGACGCTCGGCTGGTCGCTGAACAGGTAGGCGGCGGGGTGCTTGCCCGACCAGAAGTGGGTCCAGCAGAAGCCGGCCTGGACGACACCGGCACCGACTGCATCCAAAATCTCGTTGGTCTTGACCACCGCGCCTTCCGGCAGGATCTCTGCCTGCAAGCGGCCGCCCGAGATAGCCTTGAGTCGCTTGGCAAAGCTTTCGAGAATATTGAAGTACAGGCTACCCGATACCAGGGCCGACTGGACCTTGAACTTGACCGTCTCGGCGGCGTTGGCCGCCGGCGCCCCGATCAAGATCAGGGAAGTGACCGCCAGCACGCTGAAGGAAAGTCTTAGGCGTTTCATGAGTATCCTCCGTCTTGTTAGTGATTGGTTGGTTTTTCGTCTGACGCTGACGCTGCGAAAATAGGAAACTTAATCCTGCCTCTTTTCGCACGCCTGGCCGGTGGCGATATTTTGGCGCTGGTTATGCGCCACCGAGCCCTACGTCCAGAGTATATTCGCCTGTCCTTGGCCGTTTGGCAATGCCGTTATTTATAGTACGTAAATTTGTGAGCGGCGGATGTGTTCTCTCCATCTGGGGTCGTGTCGCCCACAAAGGTGACTATACTGTGTGTGCAGCGATTGACCTGGGAAAAGGTTGCTGCAAAGGATACGTTGCCGGTTCGGTAGAGCTAGCTCCTACGTTTTGATCTAGCTCGCCGTGATACCACTGCCTAAGCCGATCAAGCCAGGAGGGCGCCGTGAAGAAAACAGTTATTCCCCTGACACTCATCCTTGCAACCACCCTGTTCACAATGGGCGCGAAATGGGAAGAGACGTACATCCACCGTTTGGCAAGCATTGCTGGCACCTGGAGCGGTACCGGTAAAGACCCGAGCGGTGCTCGTTACAGCATCACGTATTGGTTCAAGGAGGACGGATCATTCAAGTTCAGCAAGACGCAGAAAAAAAGCGTGCAGGATAGTGAGCAAGGATCCGGTGCAGTCCGACTTGAACGGGGGAAGTTCTATTACAGGAGCAGTGAGGGTCGCTGGACTTTCACGCTCTATGAAGGCAAGAAGGAAGAGCTCATGTTGCGCGTCGAGCGTCCGAACGGCAATACGCAGGACCTCATCCCGGCGAAGTGACATATTCGAATGAGCGCCTAACGTTACGCATTTACGGCAGCCGGGTGGTCGGCACCACGCTCCGACATTCGGACTACGCAAAGATGGCGCAGGCTGTCGGTGCCTATGGGGAACGTGTTGAAGACCCAGACCTGTTAGCCGCTGCGCTCGACCGCGCGTTGGCCAACGCTCCAGGTGTGATCGACGTTGTCACATCGCAGACGGCCGTCTCCTCGGACACGAAGAAGGGCCCGAGTTTCGTGCCGGACTATGCTTGGGACGATGCGGAACGTAAGCGCCGCGGTGAGTGTTGAGTCGCGGCCGGTGTTCCTCCGGACTTAGTAGCGCGCCGCTCCTCTGGTGTCATGAGGTATGTTTACAGTAGCTGGCGACTGACCTCAATCGCCCTCATCCACGAGCACTGCAAAGCATAACCAAGTTCCTACCCAATGCCTGCTTTAGAGCGAGCATCGATGCTGGAATTGTGCCCAGCCAGCCAGCGATTCCGCCGTAGAGCACTTCCCTATCAGGAACGCCGCTCAACCCAGCGTAGATACCGGCAAAGAAGCCGAGGACGGTACCGAGAAGTGCTCCGTAAATCGTTGCTCTCCAGACGAAGCTCCACCAAACCGGCATGGTCTGCTTCCAACTTAGTTTCATCGTCCCCCCCCTTGCGTGCTTCCAAACGATAAGTAAACGTCTCAATCACAGTATATCTCCGGGGTTAAGGCCATGGTAAAGGAAAACCCCATACGGTTCCGTTTGCGTGAAATCAGCGAGGGATTTCATTGCGTGCGAAGGACGGCTTTGGGTCGTCTTCTGCCTGACAAGACGTAGCCCTCGATCCGGCAGCAGTCGGCCATAAGCGGTCATTCGTTTCCACCAGGAAGGACTTAGGCGATACTCTGGTGATCGTTTTCGGCGCGGGCATTGCTGTGGCCCGCCTGCACAATTTCTACATTACGTGGCGGTGACGTGTAGAGAGCTTACCGCCGCAGATGGAGGTCACGATGGCGACACAGGCGGAGAAGGCAGAGAGGTTCAGGACGCTGCATGAGCGCAGTGGCGCCTTCGTCATTCCAAATCCGTGGGATGCTGGCTCGGCACGGTTGCTGGCCGCGCTCGGCTTCGAAGCGCTGGCAACGACGAGTTCGGGATTTGCCTATGCGCTGGGGCGTTTAGACGGCAGGGTCACACTAAAGGAGACGATCGAGCATTGCCGAAAACTCTGCGCTGCGACGGATCTACCGGTGAGCGCCGACCTGGAAAAATGCTTTGCCGATGATCCTAAGACGGCGGCGGAGACCATCAGGCTGGTGGCCGAGGCCGGCGTCGTCGGCGGCTCAATCGAGGATTACAGCGGCGATGCGTCAAAGCCGATCTATGGATTCGAACTGGCGGTAGAACGGGTGCAGGCTGCAGCCGAGGTGGCGAAGTCGCTTGCCTTTCCTTTTACCTTGACCGCGCGCGCCGAAAACCTGCTGCGGGGCCAAAAGGATCTCGACGATACGATCCGCCGACTCCAGGCATTTGAAGCAGCCGGGGCGGATGTACTCTATGCGCCCGCGCTGACAACGCTCGATGAGGTGCGTGCAGTGACAAGCGCTGTTAGCAAACCGGTGAACGTTCTGGCGCCGCCGCTGAAGGGTGTCACGGTGGCGCAATTGGCGGACGCCGGAGCGAAGCGCATCAGCATCGGCGGGGCATTGGCGCGTGCGGCGATCACGACCTTGTTGCGGGCAGGGAGGGAGATGCGAGGGCAGGGAAGTTTCGGTTGGACCTCGGACGTAGCGCCGGGAGGCGATATCAACAAGCTGCTAGACGCTTGGCATGACTGAATGGACTTGGAGTAAGGGGTCAGACTCGATTGATTGGCGACCCAACAACCACCACCACATGGCTCGGCCGTGGGAGGGGGATGGCATTTTCGATGACCGCCGCGGCTACTTCTGAGTCACCAGTGATACATTAGTACCCGAGCGCCGACACCAGCCCGAGAGCCGACAGGAAGGCGGGCGTCTGACGGCCTAGCGGGAACGGGTCGCTGCGACCGCCGGAAGAAAGCGATGCATGCCCCACCATACTATTAGTCCCGCGCCAAGCAAGAGCACCCATGCTTGCCAAGGCAACGTCTCGATTTGATCGCCCATCACGACCATGAGCATCGTCAGTGGCAGGATCCCCACACCGGTAGTCCAAGCGAAGTGCCACCACGATATCTTGGTTAGACCCGCAGCATAGTTAATCAGATTGAAGGCGATAACCGGTATGAAACGGCTGAAAAGCAATGCCCCGGGACCATGGCTTGCAACCCAGTCGTCTACGTTCTGTGCGTTTTTCTCCGTCAACACCTGGCGAACAAAGCGTTGCCCAAGCACACGCGCCAGACCAAACGCCGCAAAGGCACCGAGCATGGCGCCTACCCAGGTAATGACCGTTCCCCAAATCGGCCCGTAGATCATGCCATTGGTGATGGCCACCAGCTCGGCCGGAAAGGGAACGAAGGAATGGAGCACCATCAACCCAATAGAAGCGCCGACCCCCCAGATGCCCGCTGATCCGATGAATTGTTTGATGTGCGACTTCGAGACATGAGGCCACCATTGGTACCAATCCGCCCCTTGTGCGAGCCCGTCAACCAGAACGCCAATTAGCAACACCGCAGTGATGACGGCAGCAGCGACGAGACCGTACGTTGTTGATCTAGCGTAGATGCTACCTCTCCCCTGATGTGCGATAGAGGTCGTTCTGAGCGGCCTTTGAGGCCACTTTAAGGCAATCCCCGGGTTCTTCCAAGCGCTTGGACAGGAGAGGTCGCAAGCTCCGATTCGGTTTACAGAAAATCGGTTTCCAATGTTGAACCGACCCAACGATATCAGGGGTGAAAGTGGGCTGCGCACCTACCGAAGGTTCTCTAAGCAGCCACTCGCTGTGAACCGTTGGCTGGACGGAACTGCCCAAAGCGGATATGAGCCCTGCTCAGAAGGCGGTGAAACCGAGCCAGACTCCCCAAGCGATGAGCAGCAGGCCGGTGACTCTTCCAAACGCGACGCCTGCGGGCAGCATTTTCTCGGCGAGAACGAACAACGCGAGGCCAATGATCCAAATAAGGTTCATTACGCCTCCATAGAACAGGAGG
>QKEI01000062.1 GCA_003251795.1 Candidatus Muproteobacteria bacterium | reverse complement strand
TGGCAAGACACATCAGCTCCTAGGCAGCATTCCACCTCTGTGGAGCGCGCTGACCACGCAGAAAAAACTCGTCGCAGGCAAGCTCGTCGCTTGCTTCACACCCAAGCCAGCGCACTGCAAGGCCTGGTGGACAACCCATAAACCGCGTCTTTTGCTTGAGATCTCCGCCCATGACAAGAGCGTCGAACCTGTCCATGAAATTATTCCGATCGACCTGCCGGCGCGCCGGATCGCTCTCCAGGCGTGCGACCCATTTGGGGTCTCGGTCGACATGTATGACGACATTCAGATATTACGGAAGAAGACCAACTAGAAACCGGTCGTAGACGATCGCTCTTGGCCGTTCTCGGACGGTCGCGGCGCACATTTTCTAGCCGGTTGACCGTCCGCTCCTGGGTCGAATGCGGTCGACCGAAACCGACTGGCCGGTATCCGCCCAAGAGCTGCCGGCAAGGACATAGATGCCTGTCAGGCGGCTTCCGACGCCATCTATCCCTCATTTCACACCTTTAACTCCACACAAATCACACCGTGCCGACTCCGCCAGAACCACACTTCTAGCGGTGCCTAGTGTAACCCACTGATTTTACTTGCCTAACGGGCCAGCTCTGTTTTGGCACGCGCATTGAAAAGGCCAAGTGACAGGGCTGCCCAGGTCTTGGCAATTGTGTCCCGCGGACTAATTGCCGTGAACAGATGATGCTGAGGCCCGTAGACGAAATTTTGTAAGTGATTGGTAACCGATCAGTAAGTGTCCCAGGACCGTGATCGGCCCTACGCTGAGCGGTAAGAAATGGAACTGTCACGATCAACTCGTTAGACATAGGCCTTGCGTGATATGGGCGACAGACTCAAGTCCCTCGAACATCTAGAGATCCTGAACAGAAAGTCGGTCGAATTGGCCTTCGGTCTGGAGGATCTGGATTGGTCCCTTCCTGTGGACCGGGGCAAGCATTGGGCCCCCGACCACTTAGGGCCTCTCTGTTACCTGCCCGCCTATTCACTGTTGAGCGCGGAGGAAAAACGCCGCTACAACCAGCTATATGCTATCGGAATGTGTGAGCAGTTCATTTGGTTGGAAGAGCAGGTTCTGATCAGACTGCTGGTTAGGGTATTACAAGGATCTCGCTTTCCCCGTCCGCTATCAGAAGCTATCCGGCACTTCATTGTGGAGGAACGTAAGCATACATCGATGTTTTGGCGGATCTTGGAGAAGTCTGAGCCGACATGGTACCCAACACGGAGGTTCAAACTGTTTAATGTTTCACCTCTTCAGCACCTGCTGCTCTACGGGATCATAAAAAATCCCAGACTTTTCTTAGTATGGATCTGGATGGCGATCTTTTTTGAAGAGCGTACCGTTTTCTTTGCACGGCATTATATCAAGGCGCGCCACCGGTCACCGGGGCAAATAGATGCGGTCCATACGCAGCTTCATGAGTACCACCTCAAGGACGAGGCGCGGCATTGCCAGTTAGATCAATATTTGATCAAGCATCTGTATGACCACAAGCCACAATGGAAAAAGCTGATCTGCGCAAAAATGTTCTACTGTGTGATGCGTCAATATATTTTCCCAAGAAGGACCACACGTAGCATTTTGCATGTACTTGGACACGAGTTTCCCAGCCTCAAGGAGAACATAATCCCGCAGCTCTTAAAACAATTACCGCAGGTAGGGCTGAATCACGAGTTTCACGAAATGCTCTTCAACCGAAGAGCCACACCTCGATCGATGAAGCTTTTTGCGGAATATCCAGAGCATGACGGGCTGTGGGACCTCTTTTTGGCCGAACAAAAGAATATTGGGACAGAGGAAGCTACTAACGTAATGACTACTGAGCTCGAGACGATGGTGAAGCTATGAAAAACAATGAACGGTTTGGTAATGCGGTCCCCTATACGCTCTCAGATGGGCACGGTTTCCGGCAACAGGAACCATCTCGGCACGGAGCACCGGCAAACCCCATGAAGAGAATTCCGCGAGGGGAGCGTATCACTCCGGAAGCAGTGGAACAGCGTTGGCAAACCATGGCTGCCCCGGCCGAGGCACGTGCAGTGCTTATGGACGATGGGGACGAGGAGCACATGCGGCAGTATGAACGTAATGTTGAGAACTACATTGGGACCGTCAGTCTTCCTGTTGGTCTAGCTGGTCCCTTGCGAGTCAACGGTCTCTTCGCGCAGGGAGACTACTACGTGCCCTTGGCAACGACCGAGGCGACGTTGGTTGCCTCTTACAGTCGCGGTGCGCAACTCGTGACCGAGGCAGGTGGTTCTACCGCGATGCTGCTCGACGAGGGAATTAGCCGTGCTCCCGGATTCGCATTCCAGAATCTGACAGAGGCCAGGGAATTCATCGCCTGGGTCAGCTCGCAGCGGGCACCACTCAAGCGCGCGGCGGAATCCACTACCCGGCACGGCAAGATGACAGAGATTCGGGCGACAGTTGAAGGAAATCATGTCTATATGAATTTTCAGTTCACCACAGGAGATGCCAGTGGCCAGAACATGGTGACGATCGCCACAGAGGCCATCTGTGAGTACATCGCAAAACATTCTCCGGTGCAGCCGCAATACTCTTTCGTGGAGGCCAATCACTCTGGTGACAAGAAAGCGTGTGCTCAGTCCTTCCTGTCTGTGCGAGGAAAGAGAGTCACCGCCGAGATAACGGTGCCTGCAGAGCTGGTGCGAACACGTTTACACACCGATCCGCAGCGCATGGTCGACTACTGGCGCATGGCGGCGTTGGGTGGCGTACTGAGCGGTACGATCGGCGCGCAGGGTCATTACGCAAACGGTCTGGCGGCACTCTATCTCGCTTGCGGGCAAGACGTCGCCTGTGTCGCTGAATCCGCGGTCGGGGTCACCCGGTTCGAACTCGCATCGGATGAGGCGCTGTACGCAGCCGTCACTCTACCCAACATTATGCTTGGTACGGTCGGCGGGGGCACTCATTTGCCCGGTCAGAAAGCCTGCTTGGATATCCTGGGACTCGCGGGACCCGGCAAGTGCAATTCGCTCGCCGAGGTCTGTGCGGCCCTTATGCTGGCCGGCGAATTATCTATCATCGGGGCCCTGTGCTCGGGCGACTTCGCGCGCGCACACCAGCGGCTGGCGCGTGGCAGAGAGTGGGCCAACATGACACTGGTACATTGCAATGACTAATCGCTGGTGGATCTATCAAAGTGAACGCTTTCCGCTGGCGACACATGGCCTATTGATTGCCGTGTTTAGTTTCTGCGCTCTCACGTTCTCCTCGTTGCTGCGGGGTCATGCGGCGCTACCTCAGGCCACCGGGCTATTAGTCGCTTTCGTCAGCGCATTGCTATTCTTCCTGCAATTGCGTATTGCCGATGAGTTCAAAGACCATTGGGAGGATTCCCGTTACCGTCCGTACCGCCCAGTGCCGCGCGGCTTGGTTACTCTACGCGAGCTCGGCATGATTGCCATCGCCGGGGCGCTCGTGCAATTGGGACTTGCTCTCTACCTGAAATCAGAATTGGTGCCGTTATTGATGATTATCTGGATTTACATGTTTTTGATGCTCAGAGAATTTTTCGTGCACCGCTGGCTCAAGGCGCACCCATTTGCCTATATGTGTAGTCACATGTTGATCATGCCTCTCATCACCGCCTATATCACTGCCTGTGATTGGCTAGTTGAGGACGCCATCCCGCCACCTGCATTGCTATGGTTTCTCGCCGTTAGTTTTTTTACGGGTATCGTCCTCGAGATTGGACGCAAGATTCGTGCTCCGCATGATGAGGAATTCGGTGTGGAGACCTATAGCGCATTGTGGGGACCCCGCAATGCCGTGATTGCGTGGTTCGGAGCGTTTCTAATGGCATTCGCCGTGGGGTTGGTTGCCGCCGAGCGAATCGGGTTGGGTCGACCATTTGTCGCCACGCTTGGTGTGATGACCGTGGTAACGCTACTTAGTGGCTGGCAGTTTGTCCGTCAGCCGTTAACCAGACGGGCCAAGGCTCTGGAGCACGTATCGGGGATGGGGGCCTTATTAATCTACCTGAGTCTTGGCGCGATGCCGCTGGTATTGAGCTCGTGAACGGGTGCCCTATGAACTTCGTTATCCAGCCTGACGACTTTGCGAGCGCCCAGTGCCTCGGCACCAAAGCCGCTGTGCTCGCCACCTTGCAGCACGCGGGGCAGCTGATCCCGTCGTGGTTCGCTGTGTCGCCCGACGCCTTCTATACCAGCCTGAATGGCCAGCGCGAGTGTGTTGAAACAGCGTGGGACAGTGCGCAGATGCGTGCGTTAACAGAAACTCTCAGGCCGACACGGGAGATTTGTAGCGAGATTACGCAGGCCCTGGCTGCACTGGCCCCGAACGGGGAGACTGTGGCTGTGCGCTCGTCAGCTGCGGATGAGGATGGTGCGCAATTCTCCTTCGCGGGGCAGCTTGAGAGTTACCTCTTCATACGCCCTGATAACGTCGCACAACATGTCGCCAAAGTTTGGCGCTCGGCCTTCAGCGATCGCGCCTCGGCCTATCGTCGCCAGCATGGCCTCTGTGGAGCACCAGGCGCGCCCGCGGTACTGATTCAGCGGATGGTTCATGCCGAGGTCGCCGGTGTTGCCTTCAGCGCTGATCCTGTCAGCGGTCGGCGCGGGGTGGCGGTAGTGACAGCGCTCTATGGTGTCGGTTGCGCCCTGGTCTCGGGCGAGCAGGATGCCGACATGTTTCACGTCGATCGCGAGGAACGCATCGTCAACCGAAAGATCGCGGAAAAGCGCCTAGCTTATTACTACGACCCCAATGATCCAAGCGGGATGCGACGCGTGGAAATTCCCTACGAAGCGGCGAACAAAGCTTGCCTTAGTGATGAGCAGATACGAGCGGTCGCTCGGCTCGCTCGACGTGTCGCAGCGCAGCTCGAGCAGCCACAAGATATCGAGTGGGCGATAGAGGATGGGCGTTTGTATTTACTACAAGCGCGCCCCATCACTTCACTTGCCAAGATAGGCGACCCCGATGGCATATTTGCGCTTTGGGACAATAGCAACATTTCCGAAAGCTATGGTGCCGTTACTACACCGCTAACCTTTTCTTTCGCACGGCGCGCGTACGAGCACGTCTATCGCCGAATGTGCCGTATCGCCCAAGTTCCCGACGCCGTCATTGCTACTCACGATGACGTCTTCGGCCGCATGCTGGGGCTTATTAACGGCCGTGTCTATTACAACCTCATAAGTTGGTACCGCCTGTTAGCTATGCTGCCAGGTTTTAGCCTGACGCACCGGTTCATGGAGCAGATGATGGGGGTACGGGATCGGCTGCCAGAACAACTGCGAGTCGAGCTGGACCAAAGTCGCTGGCACGACGGCGTCCGCGCTGGTTTTAGACTGCTGCGTATGATCGGTACGCTCATCGCCAATCATTTTTTCATCAAGCGCCGCATCAGGCGCTTCTATCAACGGTTGAACAGTGCCCTTGAGCCGACACGCCCAGAGCTAGCGGATATGCGTGTTGATGAGTTGGCAGCGTATTACCGTTCGCTTGAGCGGAAGCTCCTCTCCCGCTGGGATGCTCCTTTGATTAATGACTTCCTCGCTATGATTTTTTTCGGTTTGCTCAGGCGAATGGTAGAGGGTTGGTTCGACGACCGCGACATCGGCTTGCAGAACGATCTGCTGTGCGGCGAAGTTGGAATCGTCAGCGCTGAGCCAGCGGCGCGCATGAGAGAGATGTCGGAGATGGTGACGTGCCTGCCAGAATTTACGGCGCTCCTTTGCAATGGGTCGGTCGATGAAATCGTGCGCGGCATCGCACAGGTTCCGCAATTTCGAGCGCAGTACGAAACCTACCTGGATAAGTTCGGAGATCGGTGTCTGGACGAGCTGAAGTTGGAGAGCGCCACATTGCACGACGACCCGCTACCACTCTTGCGCTCTGTCGGTCAGTTGGCGCGCGCCAATGCGCTTGCAAAGGCGGGCTCTTCCTGCACTATACAAGGAGCACTTCGTTCGCGCGCGGAACAACGGGTGCGGGAAGTACTAGGTTGGCGACTGCAGCGCCATGCTGCTTTCCGCTGGGTACTGCGGCACGCGCGGACCACAATGCGCGATCGGGAGAATCTGCGTTTCGAGCGCACCCGTTTGTTCGGTCGAGTTCGAAGGATTTTTGTCGAAATAGGCCGGCGTTTTTACGCGCTCGGCCTACTGGATGCAGCGCGCGATATTTTTTATCTCGACATCAGCGAGATATTGGGTTTCATCGAAGGTACTACTACCTGTACCGACCTCAGGGGTCTGGTCATTGTCCGCAAGCGGGAATTCTCTGACTACGCCGCGTCACCTGCTCCAGCTGATCGTTTCGAAACCCATGGGGCCGTGCATCACGGGAACTCCTTCCACGGTCCCGGCGAGATGGCAACGGTAAACGCCGATAACGTCAGTCATGGCGTCGGCTGTTGTCCTGGTATTGTGAGCGGACCCGTGCGTGTGATTACCGATCCTAGAAACGCTGTGTTGCGGGGTGGCGAAATCCTGGTTGCCGAACGCACCGATCCAGGTTGGGTCACGCTATTACCGTTCGCCGCTGGGTTGATAGTGGAACGCGGTAGTCTGTTGTCGCATTCTGCTATTGTCGCCCGCGAGATGGGCATTCCAACTGTCGTCTCTCTAACTGGTGTACGCCGCTGGCTGAGAGACGGCGATTGGGTAGAGCTTGACGGCAGCTCGGGAGCGGTGCGATGCGTCAAGCAAATGGGAGAGGAGGAGGGCGGTTGAATCTCGGAGAACGCATCGTAGCTTGCATCTGGGACCGTAGATGGGTTTGTATGCTTATCTGTTTCCTGATTACTGTGGCGGCCGCTTGGCAGGCAACTAAAGTCGGTACGGACAATTCTTTGGAGATCTGGTTTGTCGAGGATGACCCAAACCTAGTTTCCTACAAGGACTTTCAACAGACTTTTGGAAATGATGAAGTAGTGGTGGTCGCGTTTCGGCGGCCCGACGGCATCCTTAACGTAAGCGGTTTTGGTCTTTTGCGCCGAGCAACAACAGCGCTCGAGACGATAGAGGGCGTAGCCAAGGTGGCGTCTCTGGCGAATTTCAAGGATATAACGGCCGATTCCGGATCACCCAGCATCCAACCTCTGCTCCCCGACACCTTGTTGACACCTGCCAAGGCCAATTCCTTGCGTGAGAAGATCCTCTCCAACCCATTATTGGTAAACCAGTTGGTTAGCCGTGACGGCACGACCGCTATCGTGTTGGTTCAACTGGAGCGTTCTGCCGACATCGATACCCGGCGCGACGCCCTTCTCACGCGCATCGACAAGGCACTTGCGGAGATCGGTGTGCCCTACCAGAAAGCCGGTGTTGGTGTCATCTACACGGCTCTCAATCGTATCTCCACGGTGGATTCGCAAGTTCTGTTTTTCGCAACCTACACACTCATTTTCTTTCTGCTGTGGTTGGTCTACGGTCGCCTGATACCTGTGTTGGTTTCGCTCGGGATCGTAGGCGTTGCTACCGTTTGGCTGATGGGTACCTATGGGCTCGCCGGCCGCAACATCAATATGGTCACTCTGGTATTGCCCACCCTGATTCTTGTCATCGGCGTCACCGACTGTATCCATATTTTCATGCACGTGGCACACACCCCACCGAACGAAAACCGGCGGCAAAGGGTGATTGAGGGCGTTGGGTTTATGTTTTGGCCATGTTTATTAACCACGTTAACTACAGCCGCAGGCTTCGCAGCGCTTACTACATCGTCGCTGCCAGTAGTGCGCGATCTCGGGATCTTTGCCGCAGTTGGCCTGCTCGGTTGTTTCACGCTAACGCTCGTGGTTGGCACATGGGCTTTGGCATGGGAGCGTGCGGAACCAGTGTTTGGCGAGGGAGCAGTGATGCGCAAGGTCGCAGCGTTTCTCGCACAGGCGGCGACGCGGTACCAACGAATGGTGCTCGTTGTCGCCGGGCTGCTTATCCTGGGAGCAGGCGCTGCTGCCTTACGGGTCACCGTCGACACCTACACGATCGGTTTTCTTTTTAGTGACCATCCGGTGCGTCAGGATTCCGACGATATCGAGGCCCACTTTGGGCCTTACACGCCGCTGGAATTCGTGGTGCATTCGCAAGACGGCGTAACGCGCCCGGAGGTCTTGAAGGCAGTTGATCGTTGGCAACAAGCGGCAACGTTGAATCCCAGCATAGGCTGGAGTCGCTCGCTTGTGGGGGTACTGAAGCACGCAGATCACTTGTTTGGCGGCAACCGCGTTGGCGGCGCCGAGTTGCTCGATAGCACCGAACAAGTGGAGCAGCTCATATCAGTCTACCGATCCACCCCGAATAGCAACTTGCGTGCTCTATTGCATGAGCCGGACAAGCTACGGGTTACCTTTGGTATTCGCATGCAGTCTGCTCGTGGCGTGGAACAAACCATGAGTGACCTGCTTCATCAAGCTCAGATGCCTGCTGGTGTCACAGTGAGCGCCTCGGGGTATTTGCCGCTGTACGTGCGGATGGTTGACTACATCGTCAGCTCACTTAGCAACAGTTGCGTGGTTGCTTTTTTGGTGATCTTCATCGTCATCGGCTTGTTGTTTCGTTCGGCACGCGTGAGCGCACTGGCAGTGCCGGCAAATATACTTCCAGTACTTTTTACCCTCGGGGCAATGGGTCTTGTGGGCATTCATCTGGACGTTGCTACGGTGACGATCGCTGCCGTGGTGCTAGGGCTGGTCGTGGATGATACGGTGCACTTCATTTACCGCTTGCGTCACGAGCTCCGCGGGCGACACAGCCATGTAGCGGCGGTGCAGGCGACCATAAGGACTACCGGCCAAGCGATCCTAACAACCACCGCTGTACTCGTATTGGGCTTCTCGATGCTTGCGTTGGCTGAGATCAAGTCGCTCGTCTGGTTTGGATTGCTGATCGCCCTTGCCATGATTTCAGCGGTTGTTGCCGATTTGTTGTTGATGCCCGCTCTAGTGGTGCAATTTCGCCCACGATTGGAGACCGCCAAGAAACTGCGCGGCCGCTGGGTGGATAGCATTCGGCGAGTCGGGGGAAGGCTACGTCGTGCATAGCGAGATCGCTCGGCGTGCGGATTTCTCCCAGATCCGCTACGGCCAATGTTGGGAAGACACCGACGTCCTACTCGAGGGCCTGGACATTCAGCGGGAGCATGTGTGTCTTTCTATTGCTTCGGCCGGTGACAATACGTTAGCCATGCTCAGTCGCAGCCCTCAACGTGTCATTGCGGTGGATCTTAGTCCAGCCCAGCTCGCGTGCCTCGAACTACGAGTCGCTGCTTATCGTGAGCTCAGCCACCAGGAGCTGCTTGAGTTGTTCGGGTCGGTGCCCAGTCAGCGACGCACGAATCTTTACCGTCGTTGCCGACCGGCGCTGACGGTGCAAGTCAGGCGGTTCTGGGACGCCCGCATGGCAGAGATCGAGAAAGGCATTGGAAGTACCGGCAAATTCGAACGCTATCTCAATCTGTTTCGCACCCGCGTATTGCCCCTAGCTCACTCAGCAAGGCGGGTCAGACGCCTGCTTCAGGGTGGTACACGCAAGGAACGCGAGTTGTTTTACGAGAATCAGTGGAATACGTGGCGCTGGCGTTTTCTTTTTCGGGTGTTCTTTTCGCGTTTGGTCATGGGGAGAATCGGTCGTGATCCAAGTTTCTTTCGTTATGCGGAGAGCAACGTAGCCGAGCGGATACTGGAACGAACTCGCCACGCCTTAACGGCCCTGAATCCCGCCGAAAATCCGTACCTGCAGTGGATTCTAACGGGACATCACCCGGCCGCGCTTCCCTATGCGCTGCGCCCTGAAAACTTTGATCCGATCCGCACCCACCTGGATCGTCTGGAATGGCGCCGTTGCTCTGTGGAGGATTTCCTGGAGACGTCCGACGCAAAGACAGTAGATCGCTACAATTTCAGTGATGTGTTTGAGTACGTATCAACGGCCAATTACGAGCACATACTAGGGCAAGTAGCGGCCGGCAGAAGTGGCGCGCGGCTTGCCTATTGGAATCTGCTCGCGGATCGTCGCAGGCCGGTACATATGGCAGGTAGGGTGCGCCCGCTGCGAAGGCTTGCACGCAGGCTGTATAGAAAAGACAAGGCGTTTTTCTATAGCGCATTCGTTGTCGAGGAAATCAGGTAATGCTGAATCCATGGTTTGGCGTGAGTTTCGTCATCATCGTTTTGGCCGGATCTATGGCGGGCTTGAGTCTGTGCCAACGCCGGTGTGGACTGCACCCGGAAACAGCGCGCAAGGTGCTGCACGTGGGGATGGGGCTAGTCACGCTCGGTTTTCCTTGGTTGTTCATGAAAGCCTGGCCAGTGTTGTTGTTAGCCGTAATATCGATCGGCGGCTTCGTTGTGTTCAGGATGTTCGGGTCACTGCAGCGCTACATCGGGAGTGTGCTTCATAGCGTGGCGCGTCTCTCCTTCGGAGAGATCTATTTTGTCCTCGGGGTATGTTGTGTATACCTGTTTTCGGCCGGCGACGCACTCCTATACTGCATCCCGATCTCGATCTTGACCTTGGCCGACGCAGGTGCTGGTCTGATCGGCGAATCTTATGGTCGGGAACGCTACGTGATCGGGAAGGGACACAAAAGCTTCGCCGGCTCGATCACGTTTTTCGTTATTGCATACCTATGCACTGATATTCCTTTACTAGTGTTCACTGGCGCGGCTCAGGGGGAGGCTGCCCTCATTGCTGTGCTTACGGCGCTTTCGACCACGGCACTAGAAGCCTGCGCTCACCGGGGTTTGGATAATTTGCTGATACCGGTGGGGGCGTTCGTGGTGCTTAAGGTCTGTATAGACTTGGAAGCTCCTGCACTCGCCGCCGGGCTCGTGGTTGTCGTAGTGTTGATTGTTTGGGCGATGTGGTGGCTCGAACGGTACCCCAAAATGCGGTGTGACGATGAACCGATTCATCGAGATTAGATCCCCAGTCGAGTGTGAAGCCTTTACGAACGGTAATGAGCTGCCGCCCTTTGATCCCGAAGACCTGGTGCGACACGCTGCCGATGCGCATTGGGCCTTGGTTGCGGATAGCGGCGGAGTTATGGCTCGGTGCTCGTTATGGTGGCAGAACACCCCGCCCTATCACAACCACCGCTTGGGTTTGATCGGACACTACGCCGCACATGACGCTTTGTCGGCACATTGTCTGCTACAGCACGCGTGCGAGGAGCTTGCCGCGCGCCACTGCACTCTCGCGGTGGGCCCGATAGATGGCAATACTCAAAGACGCTACCGGCTAATCATCGAGCGTGGAACCGAACCTCCTTTTTTTATGGAGCCCGACAACCCTGATGATTGGCCGGTACATTTCCAATCATGTGGATTTACCCCCCTAGCCTACTATCGCTCTGCGCTACACTGCAAATCCGGCGTATACGATGCCCGCATCGAACGCGTTGCCAAGCAGATGGCAGCGTTGAATGTCCGTATCCGCCAGTTGGATCCGCAGTGCCTAGAAGACGAGCTTCGTCTTATCTATTCCGTCTCGTCGATCAGCTTTCGCAACAACTTTCTCTATATGCCCATCGCCGAGGCCGAGTTTATTCAGCAATACCTTCCCATGCGCGGTTACGTGCGCTCCGAACTAGTTTTGATCGCCGAACACCGGGGCCGGCCCATTGGGTTTCTGTTCGCAATACCTGATCTGATGCAGGCACGACGCGGACAGGCGATTGATACAGTGATCGTCAAGACTGTGGCGGTACTGCCCGGTCGTGCTTACGCCGGGCTCGGGCACCTGCTCGGGGCGCGGGCGGAGGTTATCAGGCGCGAATTGGGTTACGCACGGGCCATCCACGCCTTGATGCACGAGTCCAACGACTCACTCAATTGGAGCGCACGTTACGGACGCGTCATGCGCCGGTACGCGTTATTCGGACGGTCACTCCAATCATGAACGTAGCAGAGATTCTCCACCACCATGCCCGTGACCGACCAAACGCGTTGGCCGTTATCGATGCCACTCACAGCAAAGACCGAACCTGGTCCTTCGCCGAGCTTGACCGCGCGGCGGCGCAATGCGCCGCACTGCTCGATGACACCGGGCTCAAGCCTGGTGACGCGGTGCTCGTTTTGCAACCGATGTCGGCGGAACTCTATATAACGTTAGTAGCGATATTCCGCTTGGGTCTGATCGCCATGTTCCTTGATCCAGTCTCCGATCGCAGGGACATCGAACATTCCTTGGAACTCAACCGGCCGCGCGGATTGATTGCCAGTACGAAGGCGCACTTCCTTCGACTCCTTTGCCCAGGTTTGCGCCGTATCCCTTTCAAATTTTCTGTAGGCTTACCACTACCCGGCGCCATTTCCTTGCGCCGCGCCCGGCACCTCGAACCGCGACGCGTGATACAAGCCTGCGGCCAGGACACCCCGGCACTGCTCACCTTCACTAGCGGCAGCACTGGCCAACCGAAAGCTGCGGTCCGAAGTCACGGTTTCCTTCTGGCTCAGCACCGCGCATTGACGCAAGAGAGCCAGACAGCGCCTGGTGAGGTGGATCTAGGTACGTTGCCGCTTTTTGTTTTGGCCAACCTAGCATCCGGGATCACAAGCGTGATACCCAAGGCGGACCTACGGTATCCAGCGGCCATCGATCCTGTTTCTGTCGTGACTCAGATGCAGCACTACCGACCCACACGTCTTTCTGCTTCGCCAGCATTTTTGGAGCGTCTGATTGAGTACTGTGACCGTGAAAATAGGGCTCTGCCTAGGGTAGAGAAGATCTTCGTCGGTGGAGCACCAGTCTTTCCGCGCCTTCTCGATGCCATTCATGAAGTAGCGCCTTCGGCTGAAGTGATCGCCGTGTACGGGTCAACTGAAGCTGAACCGATAGCCTATATTGAACGCGAAGAGATAACTCCTGAAGACAAAACCGCGATGATCGGTGGACATGGCCTACTGGTAGGGCGCCCGGTATCTGCTATTCGTGTGAAAATCCTGCCGGACCAATGGGGTAAGTCGATTGGACCGTACACGCGGGACGAATTTGAATCGTTCTGCCTTGGTCCGAGCGAAGTCGGAGAAATCGCAGTTACAGGGGAGCACGTTCTCGCCGGTTACTTGGGAGGGCGTGGGAATGAGGAGACGAAGTTCTCTGTCGACGATACGCGCTGGCATCGCACCGGCGACGCTGGCTATCTCGATAAACACGGGCGACTATGGTTGCTCGGTCGCTGTGCTGCCCGTATTACGGATATCTCGGGAACTGTGTACCCGTTGAGCGTGGAGTGTGCGGCCCGGCAATGCGCCGGCGTGCGTTGCGCCGCCCTAGTCGCGGAGCGTGATCGACGTGTCCTGGCAATTGAGCTGGCAGATCCTACCCTGGACGTTGGTTACCTCGAGAAGACGGTTCGCAAACTGGGCGTGCACGCTATCCGAGTGCTCAAACGAATCCCCGTCGACAGGCGACACAATTCGAAGATCGACTATCCGCGTCTAAATAGACTGTTACACGGCCAGTTACGCAGTCTCTCATGACGGTCCGAGGTGATGAGATGGACCGATAGCCCCGCAGGGGCTCGTCACGATCTTTCGATTCTCGCACCGACTGATTGCCCCTCGCGATTCTCAAACCGGCGGCGCTACCGTGAGCCGGCCTGATACGCCGTGCTTCTCGATGAGGCTCGCGACGAAACCGCTCGCCTTTACCTCTTCCACGAAGTCACGCAGAAATGCGGCCGCGGCCTTGCGATCTGGTTTAGTGCCGATGGCTTGCTGAACGGCGGTAAACTTGCCTTCCAGGAGGCGTGCGCCCGGGAGCTTCTTTACATCGTCGACCAGGCGCGGCCGCAGGCCTGCCAGGGCATCGAGCTTCTGCTCGACAAAGGTCGTGAAGGAGCCGTCTAGACCTTGGGCCGTAACCAATTCCGCGTGCCTAATATTGTCAGCGAGCCAGAGACCGTAGGCACTGCGTGCGGAAACGGCGATGCGCACGCCCTCTCGATCTACCTCGTCAACGCGCTGGATCGGCGATCCTGCGGGCACGAGGTATGTCGCCTCGATCTCCACGTAGGCTGGGCTAAACGTGATCGTTTTCGCGCGTTCGGGTTCAGCACCGATGTTGCCGATGTCCCAAACATCTTCCACGGCGGCATCCGCCAGCTCGCCCGGTGTCTTGAAGGGTACGAGCTTGAGTGGAACGCCGAGGCGCTTAGCCACCTCGTGCGCCATATCGGGCGAGACACCAACCGGATCGCCGTTAGGCGCAGTACCGGTGACCAGCAGAAAGTTGGACATATTGATGCCGGCGCGAAGAACGCCGGTGGGTGCGAGTTCGGCGCGTACTTGCTCGAGCATATATATCGAATCCTGGGAAGATGATGATTAGGGTGAGCACAAACAGTCTATTCTTTTTTCTTCTCTTCCTTGAACCATGGTTTGTGGAAGAAACGGTCACACGATTCACCGGAGTGGGGTGTAAGGTCGGAACCCTCGACACTGGAATCCATGATGACATGATTCTGGTCCAGAGTTAGTGTCACCGTGCAATGGTACGTTGTGCCTCCTGCCTGGTGCTGAGTTTTCCAGACCGCAACGGTCATCCCCGCGACATCCTTCTCTTCACCCGGCGCACCCCATAGCTTGACTGCGGTCTCCAGCGGCAACCCATAAAGCATTGCCAGTCGATCGTGAATCTTGTTCGTGCCCATGGCCAAGGCCGTGAGCGGCAGAGCAACAATGAGAGTAATTATCAAAGCGGTACGTTTTACCATATTGCTCCTCGAGAGCATGCACCAGTAGTGATATCTGCCCGATTATGTCCTGAAAGGGCGGCGCATACCACCGGTTGGCACAGGGGCTGCCGTGACGCGGGGAATCAAGCCCTTCCTTGCCAGACTGCGGGAGAGCCAGCCGGGCGCGTAGCGGAGGCGATCGGAGTGCGCGATGGGCTGGTGAGGCGGCCCATACGTTTGTTACATTCTGCAGTGGCGGGTCACGAAAAACGCCGCGCAACCCGCAACCACAGGAGGAGTTCATGAATACGATGAAATTGGCGCGTTGCGCTCGGCACATACGTGTGGCGCAAGCCGTGCTGATCTTGCTTGGGCTGCTCTCGACAGCGGCCTGCACCAAGCAACAGATGTATCGCCCCGACAACATAGAAAAGGGTCCCGGCTACACCTTGGGGTTTGTCGAGTTCGATGACCAGGGCGAACCCTGGGCACCGGCTCAGACTGAGCGCGTCCTCGAGATGATAGAACGCGCCAATCAATCCCCGACCGGCGCGGTCGTGATCGTTTTTATTCACGGATGGAAGAACAACGCCTCGCCCGAGCAAGAGGCAAAGGACGGCTATAGTCTGAACGGCTTCAACAAGATGCTCACGGAGCTGACCAGGCTGTTGCGTGTGGTTCATCCCACCTCGACTCCCGAAGTAGTGGGTGTCTTTATCGCCTGGCGTGGCCAGTCGGCCAAGGCGTTGGAAAACTTGACCTTCTGGGGACGCCGTAAGGCGGCCCGGCGTGTCGCAGGCCCTTCGGCCGCGGGTACCCTCTTTGAGGTTCTGACCACCGCGCAGGCCAATCCCAAGTCGCGGGTCGGCTTGATTGGCCACTCCTTCGGTGGCTTGTTAGTCGAAGCGGTGATGACCCAGGCCATGGCGGCCATGATTTTTAGCGGGGCCCAGGCACAAGCGGACTTCCCGGCGGATCTGGTCGTATTGATCAATCCGGCCTCCGAGGCGGTGCACGCGAAGGAGTTTATCGACTTGCTCGCGCGTGATGGCATCGCGACCTACCGGGTGGATGACAAGGGTCGTCGCTATCGCCGCCCGCTTATCGTTTCGGTGACATCCGAGAGTGATCTTGCTACGCGTGTCTACTTTCCGATCGGCGCAATGCTTGGTGGACTGGGTAAACATTATCGACAGTACGGGCCGGAGTTCTGTAGTCCCGGCGAGAGCCAGCGCCCATTTCTCATACATACTTCCGGGAACATGGAGGTGCTCTTCAGCCATACCATGACGCAGCAACCGCTGCCCCCCGGCACCCAAGTTCCTGAAACCGACGTGCAACTGCAGGCGGAGGAGGACCCCGCCACGGGTGAAACGAGCTTTTCCTTCACCGGGCTTCATGACCGCTACACGGTTAGGAGTATTCCACGCTCATTGAATCAGACGCCGTATTGGATCATGCGGGTACCCAAGAGCATGATCCCGAACCACTCCGATATCTTCGGCCCCGATACCTTAAGGTTGCTCATGGCGCTGGTAAGGGTTACCGGAGCGTTCGCGCCGGATTTCCACACCGAGCTCATACAGCAGACGGTTGCGCAACCCCTCTATGTCAAGGTACTGCCATCCGGTGCTGTACTGATCGTTGATCAACTCCGTAGACTCCACCTACTCGCCCCTGGGCAATCGCGCCCTGTTTTCTTGGCTTGTTTCCCGCATGCGATTGGTTCCTCCGTGATCGGTTCTTACAGCGATGGCCGATCGGCCACGATCATTACCAATGAACCGGTACCGGGTAAGGGAAAAGAAAAAGGCGCCTGGGTCTACCAGACCCAGGTATTTGATGTTGCCAATGTGCTGACGCCAGCGGCCGGAAAGCCCAAGACCCTCAAAGGATCATCCCGCTATCAGGTGGCAACCGCTGATCCCCAGGCAAGAAAGGTCTTTCTGGTGGCGGAGAACACGCTTTACGTTGCGGATCTTTCAAAGGAGGCGCCTGAGCCACAACCGCTGGTTTCGCTTCCGACGATCGAGCGACCCGGATTTATGCGCTTTGACCCCGCGAGCCAACGCCTTGCTATCCCGGATTTCGGGCTCGGTCGCCTGACACTAGTGGAGCTCGATGGGAAAGAGCCGCGCGTGTATGTCGCCGCAACAGGTCTGGGTTCCCCCACTGACGTATATATCAGCGGCAACACGTTGTATGTCACCAATGCAAAGGGCGGGAAAGTCTGGCGCATCGATTGTGCGAAGGCCCGTTGCGCACCCCCGACGATTTTCGCGCGGTCGGATCGGCTGCTGAATCCCCTGCGTTTAGACGGCGCCCCGGACGGCACGCTTTGGATTGCCGATGCAGGCGCTCGGGCCGTCTTTGCCATCGACGCGGACGGACATATCCGCCAGATGATCTCGTGGAGCATAAAGCGCTGAATGGCTGAGCCGGATAATCATTAGCGTGAGCGCGTAACGGTGCAAAAGAGATTCTTTCTTATAGCAAGTGCGTTGGTCCTCACGTTACTGCTGCTGCCATGGTCTGAGACCAAGGCCGCGGAACGCGCGTGGGAATACACGCTGACACCTTATGTATGGACGGTCAGCCTTGATGGTGAGATTGGTGTGCAGGGTCGCACCACCTCAGTCGATGCCAACTTCTCCGATCTTCTCACCTATGTCGATGTCGATTTCACGGAGAGCGGATTTACCTACGACGCGACGATGTATGGGCTCAACCTCGGATTGGGCTTTACCTTCTAATTGGTAGTATTTCTCAGATCGCGATTATTGCGCGAGAATTCGCATAAACCGCTGCAAGGGAGATCCCGAGGCATGAGCAGGAACAAGGCTACGCTGGTACGCACTCAGTGGCTCTTGATGGTCACATTGTTCCCGCTCCTCGTCCACGCACAGGAGGAACCCTTGCCCGATAAGTTCAAGATCGAGGTGGGGGAGTTCTTTGTCACAAGAGCCCAAACCACCCTCTCCCTTGCTGCCACTGCGGGCATATTCGCCGCCGGCACTCTTCTTAACTTTGAAGAGGACCTCGGCCTCTCATCGAGGGAGAGCGTGCCGCGCATCGATGGTTATTACCGTTTCGGCAAACGCAGCCGCATGGATTTCTCCTATTTCAATATCAAGCGCAGCGGGATCGCCACAACCGGCGATGACCCGATCGATTTCGGCGATATTACTATCCCTCCGAACACGCCGCTGGTGCAGAGCTTTTTCAATGAGGAGGTGTATAAGGCCACCTACGGTCTTTCCTTTTATAACGTGCCGAAAGCCGAGTTCGGCCTGTCCGCTGGGCTCTTTATTGCCAAGATTGGCGTGGGCATGACGGCCCCGACCATCGACGTCTCCGATAGCGCCAAGGGCACCGCCCCCTTGCCCGTTGTTGGGGCGTACCTGCGCTATAAGATCTCACGACGTTGGAGCTTCGCCGCCAAGGGGGATTTCTTCTACCTCGTGGTCGGGGACTATGAGGGCAACCTCACGGACTTACGCTTGAACCTTGAGCATCAAACTTGGAAGAACGTCGGCTTTGGTTTTGGTTTTAACGGCATTCAGACAAGCCTCAAAGCCACTGATGGCGATCTTACCGGGAGCTTTGACAACACCATCTCCGGCTTTCAGGCCTATGTGTTTGGGGCGTTGGGGGCTGCGAAGTATCAACGTTGATCTCGAAGGAAGATGGGTGATGGGATGAGGCAACTACTCGAATCCATGGCAAGAGTCGTTAACGTTGCCACGGCCGAATCTATGGTGCTTCGGATAGTCGGCGCCGCACTCGTGCTTGTGGCGACGTTCTGGATTAACAGAGCGGTGCAACTTTTTCTGGCACGGCGTTTGAAGGCGCATGCCGACGCCGATGCGAAGACCTTTCGCTTCTACCGTCGGTTTGTGATGGTAAGCTGTTGGGGCATCGGTGGGGCGATCGCGGTGCACACGCTGGGCATCGACCTGACCCATCTGTTCACCGCGGGTGGGCTCCTCGCCGTGGCGATTGCCTTCGCCATGAAGAATCTACTGGAGAACCTCGTCTCGGGTCTTATTCTGCGGCTCGAGGGCACTGTTGAGCCCGGGGATGTCTTGTACACCTCGGAGGGCGAGAAGGTGCAGGTAAGGGCGATCGGACCGAGGACTACCATTGTCCGCACCAAGAACGAAGCGGACCGTGTGATCCCGAACGCCGAGTTGGTTCAGACAGCGATCTCCAACTTCACGTATAAAGACAAGCTGCAGCGGTTGGAGACGAAAGTGGGTGTTGCTTACGATTCCGACCTTAAGAAGGTCCGGGCGACACTGGAGGCCGTCTGTGAAGGTCTGGATTGGAAATCGAACCATAAGAAGCCGCAGGTGCAATTGTTCGAATTCGGAGACTCGGCGGTGATTTACCGGATTCTGGTGTGGATCGAGGACCCGTGGATTGCCGGCATGCGGCGATCCGACCTCAACGAGGCGATCTGGTGGGCACTTAAAGATGCCCTCATCGTCATCGCATTCCCGCAGCTGGACGTGCACTTGGACAAGGCCGTTAGCAATCCGTCGGGGTTTACTCGCGGATCATAGGCACGCAAGTGCCCTAATGCCCCCATTGTCAGAAAGTCGCATGCTAAAACGCCTAGTAACAGTCACAATCCTTTTCACTGCCTGCACAATCGGCTCTGGCTTCGCTGCGGATAAGAAGACTGCCGAAGAGCAGGATTTGCTGCGTTTCACCGAGCAATGGAGCGGTGATTTCGACGGCATGCGCCAGCGTCACAGGATTCGGGCCCTGGTAACACTCAATAAACTGTTTTACTTCCTGGATGGCCCGACGCAACGCGGCGAGGCTTACGAGCTGCTGAAGGAGTTCGAGACAGCCGTCAATAAGAAGCTCAAGACCTCAACGCTCAGGATCGAGGTAGTCTTCATCCCGGTGGGACGCGACCAGTTGTTGCCAAGGCTCGTCGACGGGCACGGCGATATTGCCGTCGCCAATCTGACTATCACTAAGGGGAGACAAAAAATCGTCGACTTCTCTGATCCATTCCTTGACAACGTCAGCGAGGTTCTGATTACCGGTCCCACGGCGCCAAAGATCTCAACTGTTGACGATTTATCTGGCAAAGAAATCCACGTGCGCCGATCGGCGAGTTATTTCGAGAGCCTTACACGCCTTAATATCTCATTTCGGCAGCGGGGCCTGCGAAAGGTGAAAATTATTCCCGCTGACGAGAACTTAGAAGACGAAGACATTCTGGAGATGGTGAATGCGAGCCTGATACCCATGACTATCGTCGACAGCCATAAGGCGCAGTTCTGGAAGGATATCTTCGACCACATCACGGTCCACGAGAATATCGTGGTCAATACGGGTGGGCAGATCGCATGGGCGTTTCGCAAGAACAGCCCGAAGCTTGAGGCAATGATCAACGAATTTGTCGCAGGTCACAAGAAAGGCACGCTGCTTGGCAATATTCTATACAAACGGTATCTGCGTGATAACAAATGGGTACGGAACTCGCTTGCGGACGCGGAAGTTAACAAATTCCAGAAG
>QKEI01000200.1 GCA_003251795.1 Candidatus Muproteobacteria bacterium | reverse complement strand
TGCCCTCGCCCGCGACCCAGCACGGCTTGCTACCCTGCGCCAGGGACTGCGGGAGAGAATGGCCACTTCCCCCTTATGCGATGCGAAGCGCTACACCCAGGATCTGGAGGCCGCCTATCGACAGATGTGGATAAAATATTGTGAAGCGAGTAACAAGTAGCAAGATTCAAGCGACAAGAAAACAGCCCTTTGTTTTAACTGAGGCGCTCATTTAGGACTAGGCACAAGACTAAAACGCGTTAAGGCCCGTCACCTCGCGGCCGATGACGAGCTCGTGCACAGTCTCGGTCCCCTCATAGGTGATGACACTTTCCAAATTGAGCATGTGCCGGATGGGACAATATTCAATGGTGATGCCTCCACCACCGAGCAGATCACGCGCGTCACGTGCGATATCGAGTGCCATGCGCACATTGTTCCATTTCGCCAGACTTACTTGCGCTGGGTGCATGCGACCCTCGTCTTTCAGGCGTCCGAGATGTAGCGACAACAACTGTGCAGTGGTGATTCGGCGCACCATGGTAGCGAGTCGCCGTTGCACCGTTTGGGTCTGGGCGATCGGGCGCTCGAAAACGATACGCGTCTTGGCGAATTCGAGCACCTCGTTGAGACAGGCGCTGGCAGCGCCGATCGCTCCCCAGCTGATGCCGTAACGCGCTTGTGTGAGACAGCCCAAGGGGCCCTTGAGGCCTTTGGCCTTGGGCAGCATGTTCTGCGCCGGCACGCGCACGTTGTCGAAGTAAAGCTCGGAGGTTACGGAGGCGCGCAAGGAAAACTTGTGTTTGATGTCACGCGCCTCGAAACCGGGCGCGCCCTTCTCGATCAGAAAACCGCGTACCCCGTCTTCTGTGCGGGCCCACACCAACGCGACATCCGCCAGCGTGCCATTGGTAATCCACATCTTGGAGCCATTGATCACCCAGTCGCCACCTTGTTTCTTGGCGTGCGTATTCATGGCTCCCGGATCGGAACCGCCGTGGGACTCGGTGAGACCGAAGCAACCGATCGCCTGACCTTTCGCCATGAGTGGCAACCAGCGTTGCTTCTGTTCGTCGGAGCCGTAAGTGTAGATGGGCCACATGACGAGACTGCTTTGCACCGAAACGAAACTGCGTAGCCCACTGTCACCACGTTCTAACTCCTGGCAGATCAAGCCGTAGCAGATGTTATTGATACCGGCGCAATCGTAGCCCTGTAGCGTGCAGCCCAGCACACCAAGGGCCGCTAGTTCGGGTACCAGCTCCAGCGGAAAGCGGTGTTCCTCGAAGGCCCTGGGAATCAGCGGGAGCGCTTTCTCGTCGACGAAGCGCGCTACCGTTTGCTGCACCATGCGTTCTTCCTCTGTTAGTGAAGACTGTACGTCAAAAAAGTCCGTCGCGTTCAGGCTCTCCATCGATGAGTCCTCGTTGTTACGTCCGAGTCTAGCTGATCATGGTGCGAGCACCCGACGACGTCAACCACAGTTTCGTCGCGGCCGGGGGCTTCGCTCCGGAGTAGACTTACGCTGGGGGGAAAGTCAGAGGTCACCTGCCGAGAATCCAGGTAGGTCGCGGTCATCCAGCACGATATCTACGTTACCGTCCTGCCCCAAACGGATAGCGCTGAGTGGACCATAGTATTGTGGCCACCCTTCCTCGCCCACGTCAGTGAACCGCGCCTTGAAAGCGTGCTTTACGGCGTCGCCCAATCGCGCCAGCTCCAGTGTCACTAACGCAAGACTTTCTGCATGAAATCGCCCCGCGGCCGCTGCCTGTCGTAGAGAACAGTCACTGAACGCATATCGTGCGATCACCAGGGCTATGTTCGTTGGGATGCGGCGGGCACCGGGACAGCCGAGAGCGAGCTGCGCACCACGGATGCCCTGGACGATGGTAGGTGACATGTTGCTGACGGCATATAAGCGGCCGTCAAGGTTCACAACGGGACTGCGTGTGAAGTTATGCATACCAGCATTCATCAGTACGCCACTGCCGGGGATCTCCCACTGTCCGCCGAACCAGCGAGGGCCATGTGTCAGGGTGGCGGATACCAGTACTCCGTCGGCATCCAATACGTTGATATGCGCCGTATGACCAATCTCGGGTGGTTTGGTTGTCTCCTCCGGTACGTGCGCTAGAGCGCGATCGATCCATCGATTGACGCTCGTCCGACTGAAGTCATTGCCGCCATCGGTGCCAAATCTATAACTCCACAGCGCAGCCATCGAGACGGCGAGCTTCGCCAATGCTGCAGCGTCAGTGAGCGGTGCCAGCCGTTTCGCCGCGGCGACAATACCGAACAGGCAGGCGGAGCCTGTAATAGCCAACGGCGCTGAATATAGCTTCATGTGGTCGATTTCGATGAATGCCGGCGGCACAGCAGCCACCGTTTGTGCCTGCTCCGCCCAATCGGACAACTGTATATCAACGCCGCTGTCGTGCCAGGCATCGGTGGCTGCCTTGCCGAGTGGGCCGCGATAGAACCACTCTGGGCCATGCTCGGCCATGTGCTCTAACGTGGTTGCTAGGCGCGGCTGGCGAAAAACAAGCCGTCTGGCGCCGCTTGCATCACTGCTGTCGTCGAACGTAAAGCAGTTCTGGATAAATGCGCTATGTCGGTATTGATCGAAGGCGCGCAGCGTTGTTGCATTGGCGGTTACGCCATTACGCGCCAAATCGTGTGCCGAGTCACTCACCTTCACCCATGAGCGCGTTCCCCATTCAGCCAACGCGCGCGCGAGCCCGCCTACTACGTTGGGTACGGCCGAACACCCCGGGCCGGTCTCGGGGTAGCTGCGCGCAAGTGTGTGCGGCTCGACCCTCGACGGAGCCCAAAGGCCAAAGCGCACGCAACGTGCTTGGCCATTGGGCCACAGCGCCACGAGATAGCCACCGTAGCCACCTAGACCGGTGTTGCAGGGATCGGCCACGCATGTTGCCAGCGCGGTGGCGACGGCCGCGTCTATGGCGTTGCCGCCATCGCGCAGGATCGCCAATCCGGCGTCCGCAGCCGCCTGGCTGCTGGCGGTTACGGCTTGTGGCACGGCGCAACTCCTTGTGGATTGAAACTCATGCAGGGTGTCTGCGCGTGAGAAGACTCCACAAAACCCTGGTCAGGACAGTGGCGCCCGCTTCCAGATGTTGCGGTTCGGTGTACTCGGCCTCGTTGTGACTGATGCCGCCCGCACTGGGGACGAAGATCATGGCTGATGGGCAGACATCGCGCATCGATATGGCGTCATGACCGGCGATTGTATTGAGGCGCATCGCCGGATAGTGGCGGTCGGCCGCGACCTGTTCGATCAGTTGGCAGAGCTCTGGATCGAATTTTCCCGCCCGCCGATCGGTCACTCGATCAAGCTCGACCGTTACATTGGCAGACTCCGCGGCTATCGCTGCCTCCTGCTCGAAGTGACGGCAACTGGCATCCAAGGTGGGCTGGTCGAGCGCACGGAATTCGGCATAGAGGCGCACATGACCAGCGACGACGTTCGTGGAGTTGGGTCTGATGTCTAAGCGGCCGACGGAAGTGAGCAATTGTTCTTGAGACGCATCAGCCATCGCCCGGCAAGCGAGAATCAAACGGGCTGCAGCCAGCAAGGCGTCCCGTCTGTCGGCCATCGGCGTTGGGCCGGTGTGCGACGCCGCACCTGTGATATCAGCAATATATTTGGTTGTGCCCCAGTTACCTTCAACCACGCCGATCACACGTTGCTCACGTTCGAGCACGGGGCCCTGTTCGATATGGGCCTCAATGTAGGCAGCGACAGCGCGAGGCGACGCGTCTTCGCCGAGGTAGCCGATGTCCGCTAGCGCGTTGCCCAGGGTCACGCCGTCGCCATCGGCTCGTGAAAGCGCGAACTCGGGCGTATAACGTCCCGCATAAACGCCGCTGCCGAGGCAGCTTGGCGCGAAGCGCGCACCCTCCTCGTTGGTCCAGGACACAACCCCGACATTGTAGGAAATCGGTTGACTATGCGTTCTAGCGAGCTCACGGATACTGGCAAGTGCCTCGCAACCAGCGGCGACTCCATAGACGCCATCGAAGCGACCGCCGCCCGGCTGGCTGTCGAGGTGTGAGCCTGTGAGCACGACCGGTGCCCCGGGCGAGGCTATTTCAAAAATACCGTAGATGTTGCCGACACCATCGACGCACACGCGACAGCCCTGGTGGCGTAACCAATGACATAAGAAATCTCTGGCCGCGCCATCTTCCCGGCTCGCGGCAACGCGGTTCAGACCATCGTTGGCCGTTCGACCGAAGTGCGCCAGGCGCTCCAGTAGCTCGCCCAAGCGATGACTACTTATATTGGGTGCGCTTGATATCGCATGCATACCCTGCATCTCCTCTTCGGGTGGCGTACTGTTGCTTCGGTCGCCGTGCGGTTACACCGCTGCCTTGCCGTTGATGACAGGACGACTTGGTGGAAAATTGGCCTCGCCGGCGAAATGACAACGCGCTAGCCTTCCGTTGATTTCCTTAACCGGTGGCGGTGTGGTCGTGCAGATATCCCGGGTGTAGGGGCAGCGCGTGTGAAATCGGCAGCCACTAGGCGGATGCAGCGGGCTCGGCACGTCGCCGGCAAGGATGATGCGTTGCTTGCGTGTGGAAGAGCCAGGATCCGCTACCGGTGCCGCCGAGAACAGCGCCTGTGAGTAGGGGTGTAGCACGCGTTGCTTTAGAGCTTGTGTGGGTGCGACCTCGACGAACTCGCCGAGATACATCACCGCCACGCGATTGGACACATGTTGCACGAGCGCCAGATCATGTGAAATGAAGAGGTAGGACATCTCGAATTGAGATTGCAAGCGTTTAAGCAGGTTGATTACTTGCGCCTGGATTGACACATCCAACGCCGATACCGGCTCGTCGCAAATGATGACCTGTGGCTCCACGGCCAGAGCGCGCGCGATGGCCACGCGCTGACGCTGACCACCGGACAGCTCATGCGGATGCCGGTCCATATACTCTGGGCCGATGCCGACGAGTTGCAGTAGCTCGGCGACTCGTTGCTGCTGCGCCTTGGCCCCGCGCCGCAGGCGCTGGACCCGCAGCGGATCGGAGATCGTCTGATAGATCGTGCGACGCGGATTCAGGCTGGCATAAGGATCTTGGAAGATAATTTGCACGCTTTTGCGCAGCGCCCTAGTTTGTTTGGGCTCGGTAGTGGTGAAGTCCTGGCCGGCGACACGTACTGCGCCCCGAGTCGGCTTCTCCAGCCGCATCAAGCATTTGGCCAGAGTCGATTTACCACAACCGGACTCGCCGACGACCGCCAGGGTTTCCCCGCGTTTGAGTGTCAAAGATATGCCGTCGAGTGCATGCACCATTTCCGCATGCTGGAACATCGACCGTTTGATCGGGTAGTGCTTGACCAGGTCGACGGCCTCGAGCACCGCGTCGGTCATCTGCGTTCCTGTACGAGGAAACAAGCCACCGGACGTCCGGGGCTGATCTCCACCAGTTCCGGCATCTGTTCGCGACATCGCGGCATGACATGCGGGCAGCGCGGCGAAAAGGCACAGCCCTTCGGCATGGCAAACGGGGAAGGCACCACGCCGGGGATCTCCGGCAGCGATCCACCGCTGGCGCCTTCCCAGCGACTGGCATTTAGCAGCCCCTGCGTGTAGGGGTGTTGCGGATCGGTATAGATGTCTTGCAGCGTGCCCTCTTCGACCTTGTGCCCGGCGTACATGACGACGACTCGCTCGGCGATCTCCGCGACCACGGCGAGGTCGTGGGTGATGAGCAACACTGACATACCGAGCATCTGCTTGAGCTCGCGCAGCAGGTCGAGCACCTGCGCCTGTATGGTCACGTCGAGCGCGGTCGTCGGCTCATCCGCGATCAAGAGCTGTGGTCGGCAGGCGAGCGCCATCGCGATCATCACCCGCTGGCGCATGCCCCCGGAAAGGTTGTGCGGATATTGCTTGATGCGTTGTTCCGGCGCCGGCACACCTACCAGTTGCAGTAACTCGATGGCCCTCGATGTGGCCTGCGTCTTCGACATGCCCAGATGCAGACGTAATACTTCGCCAATCTGCCTTCCGATGGTGTGGACAGGGTTCAACGCCATCATCGGATCTTGAAAGATCATGGAAATGGCACGACCACGCACCGTGCGCATCTCGTCCTCGTCCAGTTCGAGCAGATCTTTGCCTGACAACACTATGCTACCCGAGGTAATTTTGCCTGGTGGGTCGGCGATAAGACGCAACAGCGCGAGCGCCGCGGTGCTCTTGCCGGAACCGGATTCGCCGACGATGGCGACCGTCTCGGCCGGCTGCACATCGAAGGAGACATCCTCGACCGCCTTGACCACGCCGCGGGTGGTGCGAAATCGGACGCCGAGACTGCTTACCTGCAGAAGCGGGCTCATCGCTGCTTCAGCCGTGGATTGAGTGCATCGTTCAAACCCTCGCCGACAAGATTGATCGCCAACACGGTTATGAGAATGGTGACGCCGGGAATGGCCGCCATCCACCACGCTAGACGTAACACCGTGCGCGCGACACCGATCATGTATCCCCATGAGACGACGTTGGGATCGCCCAGTCCAAGGAACGACAGGCCCGATTCGGTCAGGATCGCCGTTGCCACCATTAGTGAACCAACGACGATGACCGGCGGCAGTGCGTTCGGTAGGATTTGCAGTAACACAATTTGCCAGTCGGCCATACCCATGGCCCGACAAGCCTGCACATATTCGCGATCGCGTTGGGCGATGAACTCGGCGCGTGCTAGCCGCGCTACCGAAGGCCAAGATACGACGGCGATCGCCGTTGTTACTGTTACCACTGTGGGTGAAAAAATGGCGACGATCACAACCGCCAGGACGAAAGACGGTATAGTCAGAAAAAACTCGGTTGAACGCATCAGCAGATCGTCGATTAAACCACCGTAGTAACCGGCGAGGGCGCCTAGTGTTACGCCGATGACGGTGGCACAGAGACTGGCGACGATGCCGATCAACAACGATACACGCGCTCCATGAATCAACCCCGCAAGGATATCGCGACCAGAGATGTCGGTGCCGAGCGGGAACTTGCCGAAGGGGGCGGAGATCGGCCGACCGACCATATCGAAAGGATCAGTGGGGTAAAGCCACGGCCCAAAGGCGGCGACTAGCAGCACAATTAGCAACACCGCTGCACCTCCGACAGCCGCCCGGTTCTGTCTGAACCGGCGCCAGAAATCCAGGATCTTATTCATTTGTGCACGATGCGCGGATCGAGAAATCCGTAGAGCAAGTCGACAAGGAGATTGGCGAAGACCACCACCACCGAAGAAATGAAGAGGATGCCAAGCAGCAGGTTCAAATCCCGTTGCAACAGTGCGTCGAACACGAGTCGCCCCAACCCGGGCCAGCCGAATACCGTTTCAACGAGAATGGAGCCGCCGAGCAGATGGCCCAACTGTACTCCGGCCAGCGTAACCACCGGCAGTAGCGCGTTGCGCGCGGCATGGCTCCAGGCGACCGTGCGCTCGGGCAGGCCTTTAGCGCGTGCTGTCATGATGAAGTCGAACGTATAGATTTCCAGCATTGACGAGCGCATCAGGCGCGCGTACACCGCTACGTAAAATAGCGCCAGGCTCGAAGCTGGAAGAATCAAGTGCCAGACTACATCGAGCACATAGGCGAGTCCGCTCTTACCTGAGCCGATCTCGATCATGCCACCGGATGGCAGTATTCCCAGCTTGATAGCGAACAGCACAATCAACATCAGCCCCAGCCAAAATACCGGAGTGGCATAGACGATTAGCGCGCCAACCGAAATGACGGCATCGACCCAGGAGCCATAGCGCATGGCCGCGGTCACGCCGGCGACAATGCCCAGGGTCATGGCTAGGATGATTGCCGATACCATGAGAATTACCGTGGCCGGCAAACGATCGAGGATCAGGTTAAGCACCGGTGTCTGCTGAATGTAAGAAAAGCCAAGATCGAAGCGCAGCAGCTTACCCATGTAGATAAAAAACTGCTGGTAAAGCGGCAGGTCCAGGCCGAATTCCCTCCTCAGCTGTGCGACAAACTCCGGTGTCGCATGACCTGCCATGCCGGCAAGGATATCGGCGGCGTCACCGGGCGCGAGATGCACCAGTACGAAGTTCATAGTGGCAATCGCGAACACAACCGGAATGACTTGCGCAAGCCGCCGGACAATAAAAGATAGGGTGGCAGGACTCATGGTAAACGCGCAGACGCGAAGTGAGCGTAGGGCGGATATTCTACGGTTAGGCAGACCGCACCGTGAAAGAAACGAGATCCTAGTCGCGCCATTGGCCGCGGGCCGTGACCAATGGCGCGCCAGAATCGACTCGGTCTAGTCTACCCAGACCGCATCCCAACCGGAGTACATAGAGATACCGTTCTGGATCAAGCCATGCACACGCTGGTTCCACAGGTGCGTATAGGCGATTTCCATGAGGAAGATCACTGGTTGCTCATCGTGCAGGATCTGTTGTGCCTCGTCGAACAGGACCTTGCGTTTCTGCGGGTCCATTTCCACCGACGCCGCTTCGAACAACTGGTCGATACGTGGGTTACGGTAGTCCATGGAGTTTGTGAACGAAGCGCCTTTACGGATGTTCGAAGAGATAAAGGCGCGCTGCACGCCGATCGACGGGTCGGAGTAATTGTGAGTGAAGTTGCTGGTAAAGTCGTAATCCCAACTCGTGTAGATGCGCTTCAACCAGCCACCGAGGTCCAGGCTCTGAGTCTCAACCTCGATGCCGACCTTTCCAAGCTCCTGCTTGATGTACTCGGACAGTCGTACCCATGAATCTCCATAAGGCAGGAAGTTTTGCGTCAGCTTGAAGCGCACGCCATTAGCCCCGCGGGGATAGCCGGCCTCATCGAGCAATTTGTTGGCCTTGTCTGGATTGTATTCAAAGGGTTTTAGCGCTTTGTTGTAGTACACCGGGTTGCTACTGACAATCGGACCCGTGGCAGGTTTGCCCTGACCGAACCAGACCACATCAACGATCTTGTTGCGATCGAGCGCCATGCTCATGGCCTGGCGTACGCGCGCATCGGCCAGCGGCTTCTGTCGCAGATTGACTTCCAGCCACATGATTGGACCGAGACCCTCGGTGCCCTCGGTCGATTTTACGATCTTCGGCAGCTTGGCCAGGCGGCCTATCTCCGCCAGTGGTATGGCATTCATCGGCGCCAGGTCGACCTCGCCGTTTTCCAGGGCGATCGCCCGTCCGACGCCGTCGGGAATGACCCGCAGCACGATTTGATCAAGATACGGACGACCCGGCTTCCAGTAATCCGGGTTGCGCTCAAGGATCACGTGGCTGCCTTTCTTCCATTCCTTCAAGCGAAAGGGTCCGGTGCCGATTGGCTTTTGCATGAAGTCCGATTGACGCAAGGTCTTCTTGTCGCTGAGGTTGGCCTTCTCGAGCACGTGTTTCGGCACGATCGGAGTTTCATTCGGCTGGAATGAACGCATGAAGTAAGGCACCGGTTTCTTCAGTTTAAAGACGACGGTTTGTGTGTCCGGTGTTTCTACCGCCTCCAACGTGCCGAAGTAGACCTTGCCACGGGAATGGAATGGCTTAACGGCCTTTTCAACGCTGAACTTGACATCTGCGCTCGTCAACGGTTGACCGTCGTGCCATTTCACCCCCGGTCTGAGCTTGAAAGTATAAGTCTTCTGATCCTCCGATATTGTCCAAGATTCGGCGAGCCCGGGTTTGGGTGTCAGCTCGGCACCCTGGTACTCGAGCAGACTGTCGAAGATCATCGAGGACACTAGTGCCACCGGCACCGCGGTCGTTGCCAGCGTGGACAACGCCGAGGGCTCGGGGTGGAACGTGTACGTCAGCGTGCCGCCTTTCTTGGGCTCAGCCGCCTGCGCTGTGGCAAGCGACGCTGCCAGCAGCAACGTACAGATATGTAATAGCTTGCTTGAACACGACTTCATTGGAGCTCCTCCTGTATTTTAAGTAGTGGTCTGTTGTGATTCAGTAGCTGTGTTAGTCGCCAACCCCAGCGATTGCGCCTTTATCGGTGTCGATATTACACCAGTTCCAAATGAACTCGATCAGGTAGTCGATACAATCCAGATATTCCTGCACCGCGATACTCTCGTCCGGTTTATGTGCCTGGGCAATGCTGCCGGGGCCAAAGATGATGCTCGGTATACCGCTTTGGTTGACCAGATGTCGCATGTCGCACGCGAACGGTCCGGTAAGGGCCTGCGCAGGTCTGTTGTGGCGCGCAAGATTTTTGCGCATGGTTGTCGCCACCGCTATTTCGGGTTCCTGCAGGGTCGCATCGTCATGATGGAGAAACTCAAGCTTTGCCGGATGTCCCCTGAGAAAATCATCGGCCGCATTAACCTCGGCAAGACTCTCGCGAAAGCGCTGCATGATCTCGTGCAAGTCTGCGAGTTGCGGTGCGAAATAGGCTCCACCGCGAACAATGGTTTCCGCGGCAGTTACTGTTTCGTAATAACCGCCGAATACCTTGCCGATCACGAGCGCGAACGGCGACGGGGCCTCCTCTGCATTGATCCGGGTAATTGTTCGCGAGTTGTACTCCTGCTCGAGCCGTAACAGCGCGTCGATGATTCTCGGTAATTTTTCAATCGCGCTGATGCCTTCCTGGGTGCGACCTTGCCAGCGTGCTCCGGGCGAGCGGGGTATGCCAGGGACTTTTACCTGCCAGTAGAGCCCGCCCGGGTGGCTGACCATGACCTGATTGTTAGTAGGCTCGAGCACGACGGCAGCATCGGCCGTGATGCCGCGACGCACGAGATCCAGCGTGCCGTTTCCTGAATGTTCTTCATTGACGACGCTTTGCAGAATGACGTCGCCGGCCAGTGTGACACCGGCTTCCTTCAGACAGGTCATGGCCATGAGCGCGGCGACGAGGCCGCCCTTCATATCGGACGTGCCACGTCCGAAAAGATATCCGTCTTCGATATCCGCTCCGAACGGATCGCGTCGCCACGCCGCCTGCGGCTCGATGGTGACGGTATCGATGTGGCCGTTGAGAATCAGTGAACGGCCACTACCTATTCCGGGCCAGCGGCCAACGACGTTAGGACGGTGCTCATAGTTGAGCACGGTGGCGAGGCCACTTGCCGTCAGCGCTTCATAGGTAGGCAGATCTTCGTAGGCCAGGATCAGGTCGTGCTGCCAATGCGTGGGGTATTGAGCGATGCTCGGAAAGCTTTGGAACAACGCCGCCAGGTCGATCGTCAGGAACTCGGTCTCGGCATCGGCGTCGCGCAACAGCTTGGCGACGTAGTCTTGGCCCTGGCGTTCTTCGCCAGTCAGGCTCGGGATGCGCACCAGTGTGCGCAGCGCATCCACACTGCGTGCGCGGCCGGCGCGCGCTAGCGCTAAGGCCCGATCGAGCAATACCGCATCCTGACCCCCCATCCTCAGGCCCCTTTAAGAATCGCCCCGGGGAATCATCTGCCTGTCGCGGACCTAAATCAAATCAATGATTTGTTATGACTTATAAATCAAAGTTATTATTCTGCCGTTCCACGCAGTCGCCTGACGCGCGGCAATGTCGGCCCGATCTCTCGGGCGATATCAAAGAAAGCCTTTATTTTGCGTAAATCGTAGCGATCTCGCCGACAAACCACGTACTCCTGGCAGCTCACCGCCGCGTCGGCCACACGCACCAGCTTGATGCGGTCATCGGGCGCGAGCCCGCCGTCCAGCTCGACGCCGATCCCGAGGCCCGAGGCCACGGCCTCGCGTACGGCAACCTGACTGCTGAGCTCGAACATCACGTTCGGACGCGCGCCGATGGCGGCGAGGGAGTCGAGCAATGTCTGACGCGTTAGTGAACCGGTCTCACGCAAAACGAGTGGCTCGGCGCCGATTTCCCTAACGCTAACCGAGTCGCGTTTCGCCCATGGATGCGCGGGCCGGACGAGCAGCATCAGCTGCAGGCGTGAGAACGGTTCAGCGATAAATTCCTGTGGTACCTCGGCTGTAGTGACAACGGCAACATCGGTTTCGTACTTCTTCACTGCATCGAGTACTGCGAAACCACTTCCCATGTCCACAGTTACTTTAAGTGTCGGAAAGCGGCTGCGAAATGCCGACAGCAGGTCCATGATGAAAAATGGATTGTCGGCGCCGACCCGAATCGTGCCGGCGCGCAGTTCTGACGCCGCGGTCAGTAGGTCTTCCGCTTCCTCCAACAGCCGAAATACGTGGCTACTGATCTGCAGTAGGTATTTTCCGGTATCGGTAAGCGTCAGGCGGTGCCCGTTGCGATCGAATAGTGCCACGCCATAGGTTTCTTCGATCGCCTTTAGCTGGGCCGTAATCGCCGGTTGGCTAACGCCGAGATGTTGCGCCGCCTTGGTGAAACCCCCGGTACTCGCGAGCGCGTGGAAGGCGCGGAGCTGAGTGAACCTCATGAATATGTGCTCCAGCTTCGCTCAATAACAAAGATGTGATCGGCTTCGGGTATTTCCATCTCAAACGCCGACACCATCAACCGCATCACACGCGCTGCGCTCAGGACCTCATATTCGGCAACACCTGGCGCTCGATCCAGTTGCGTACCTCTATGGTGCGGATATCTTCGTTCATCACATCGGCATCGACGCCCAGCTGCCAGGCCAGGTCGCTGCGGCTCGGGTCGTTGTGCAGGGCTTCGAGCTTCTCGACGTACTCGAGCGCAGCCTGGCGATCGGCGAAAAAGCCCTTACTGACCAGCTTATCAATACGGCAGTAGGTCAAGCGCGCAAGCTCGTGCAAATCGTATTCGGGATGGTACTGCACTGCCCAGAACGTGCCGCCTTTATAGGTCACGGAGACAGCTTGCACCGCGGTAAACGCATTTGATGCAAGCAACATGGCACCCGGCGGCATGTGCGTGACTTCGTCCTCGTGACTGATAAAGGCGTCAAACACGCTCGCTTTGCCCGCATAGAGCGGATGCGAGCGGCCTTCAGGCGTGAGGGCGATTTTGCGCGCGACACCCATTTCGCGGCCACGCGGGTTGGCGGCGACCCGCCCACCCGCTGCCACCACGGCTATCTGCGCTGCCCAACAGCTGCCGAAGCTCGGCACGCGCGCTTCGAAGGCCGCTTTCGCGAGATCGACTTGCGGCTTCACACGCGCATCGTCGGCATAGACCGTGAGGCTCGAACCTGTCCAGGCGATGCCGTCATAGCTGCCAAGTGCCGTTCCCTGTGGCAACGACACACCCGGATCGGCCGGATAAATGATGTCGACGCTGGATTCGGGTACAACACGCTCCAGCATCTTGGCATAGAGTTCGCCGGCGGTAGTTGCGCCGCCGGCCGCGAGCTCCTCGCGGCCGCTGCGGTGGTAACCGTCGATTATGAGAAAATGCGGATGATTCGGCACGGTTCGATTGTCCTTGCCCGTCAAGCGCTGCTTTGCGCCAAACGGTCGATGATGGTCGGCAGGTCCTGGGGACGCTCGCATATCGCATCTGCCGAAGTCATATCTTTATCGCGATCGCGTGTGGCGGTAAACAACACGGCCTTCATGCCCAATGATTGCGGTCCCTTAATATCATTATGGTCGCGATCGCCGACGTGCACCATCTCGGTGAGCTCGATACCCAGCTGACGGGCGGCCGACGCAAAGGCTTCGGGATGAGGTTTGGAGCGACCGACCTCATCAGAGAAGGCGAAACTGGTGAAGTATTGTTTGAGCCCGTTCATTTCCAGCCACTTTCGCAAGTAGCGTCCGGGGGTAACGACGGCATCGGACACCACGCATAGCTTGTAACGTTGCGCCAATATCGAGAGCGCCTGGTCCATGCCGAGAATCGCGTCTGGCACCACGATGATCTCCATCTCTTCATGCCCGTTGACGACCGCCTCGAAATCTTTTTCCGGTAAGCTGCGATGTAGACCGTTCAGTAACACCTGTAAGCGCTCACGCACTGTCCAGGTGATGTGTTGATCGTGCCAAACGTGGTTGAAAGCCGCCTCGGTTACATCATAGGCGAGCGCAACGGTTTCATAAGGAATCGGCTCATGGCGATTGAGCGCCTCCCATACCAGATGCCGTCGTTCGTCGTGTTTCGAACGTAGCCCCAGGGCCCGGCGCTTGGGTTCATCGGAATTGTCGTGAATGACGGTATCCCACAGGTCGAAGGAAACAGCTTTGATCATAACGCCTTTCGTAAGCAAAGATGTTTGCGTAAATAATATCAGATTTATTGAAAACGAGTGCGGGATCGTTAACGAATGATCAGCACCAAGCGGGCAGCGCCACGCAGGAGCTCCAACGAAATCGTTCGCTCGACCGTAGCCAGTGCCTGCTTGAGGTCTTCGACATTCTTGACTCGCTGCTGGTTAACGGCCATGACGATATCGCCTTTTCGGAGGCCATGTTGCCAGGCTGGGCTCCCGGCATCGACGTCGGCTATGAGTACACCTTCTATCTTGCCGTACGAAGGCATGCCCGGTTCGATGTCGCGGAAAGCCGCGCCGCCTAGATTACGTTCGACGACGCCATTGTCCGCCGCTGAACTGCTGTCGGCGACCACCTGCGCATTAATGGTCCTGCGTTTGCCGTCGCGGTAGATAACAAGCTCGACTTTCTCGCCGACACGCACCAGGCCGATGCGGTTGCGCAGGTCGGCGGAGCTGCGCACATGGTGGCCATTGACCTCGGCCACCACGTCACCCGCACGGATACCTGCCTTGTCTGCGGGCGAACCGGATTCAACCTGTGTTATCACTGCGCCTTCGGACTGCGTGGTTCCGAGCCCCTTGGCGAGGTCGGGCGTCAGGTCCTGAATAACGATTCCTAGGCGCCCGCGCCGCACTGTGCCGTAGCGCACCAATTGATCCATAACGATGCGGGTCATGTTGCTTGGTACAGCAAAGCCGATACCGACGTTGCCGCCTGAGGGACCGATAATGGCCGTGTTAATGCCAACGAGTTCGCCCTTGAGGTTTACTAGGGCGCCCCCGGAGTTGCCGGGATTGATGGAGGCATCCGTCTGAATAAAATCTTCATAGCCCTCGATGTTGATGCCGCTACGCCCAAGCGCACTGACAATACCGGAAGTAACGGTTTGTCCGAGACCAAAGGGATTACCGATTGCCGCCACGAAATCTCCAACCCTGAGCGTGTCGGAATCACCGAAGGGCAGCGCCGTCAGGTTACCGGCCTCGATGCGTAATAAAGCGATATCGGTGCCGCGGTCGCTGCCGACGAGTTTTGCCTTTAGACGTCGCCGATCCTTCAGCGTGACAGCGATCTCGGTGGCGTTTTCCACCACGTGGTAGTTGGTAACGACATAACCCTTCTCGGCGTCAACGATGACGCCGGAGCCGGCACTCATCTGTGGCTGCGGCCGTTCCGGCAAGTCGAAGAAGCGCCGGAAAAATGGATCTCGAAACAACGGGTTTTGTTCCGCAGGCGAACGTGACAGCACCGAGATATTCACCACCGCGGGTGTTACTTTCTCCATCAACGGGGCAAGCGTCGGCAATCCCTGCTCGCTCTGTAACGGCAGGGCGGCATGCGCGGTCGCGGCGAAACTCGTTAGAGCTGCCACGGTCAGTACGGCGCGAAGGGTAATGGAGATGCCAGATATCAATGATTTACCCCGGGGCAGCCACTATGGCAGCCCGCAGCAGGTTCGACAAGTCTGTGAATCTTAATATGTCCCGCCCCGCTTTTTTTCAAGAGCCGCACATCGCTCGCCCCGTGGAGGCGGCGGACTTGAAAAGATCGCTGCCGGCCCTATATAGCGCCTTGTCTCAACACCGCTAAGTCAGCAGGGGAGGTTAAAAATGGTCGTGCGATTTTCTGATCCGTTTGAAACACTGCTTGGCCTGCAGCGAGCCCTCGAGTCGGCCAGAAGCAGCGATTGGTTCGGGCTTGGCACAAGTAGCCGAGGCGCTTTCCCCCCGGTTAACGTGTTCCAGCAGGATGATGATTTTGTCGTCGTCACGGAAATCCCGGGAGTAGACAAGAGCGATCTCGAGGTGAAGGTAAGAGAGAATCAGCTACAGATCGCCGGTAGTAGGTCGAGCACCTACGGCGAAGGCGCGAGCCTGCATCGCCGCGAGCGACGGATGGGCGGGTTCAACCGCACTGTGAGTTTTCCAACTGAAATCGACTCACAGGGTGTAAAGGCCGAGTACCATGACGGTATTCTTGCCGTGTTCGTGCCCCGGGTCGCGAAGGCCAAACCGAGGACAGTCAACATCGCCTGAACAACGATGTTACCGATTGCGATGCAAACTTAATGTTTGAGGAGATGATCATGGCAAATGAGCAGAGCTTGAATGTTGAATTGGACAAGGAACTGGAATCTGCCCAGAAGAAGGAACTCAGTGCCAAGGAGGAGAAGACCAAGCCTGGCAAATACTACGTTCCCAGTACCGATATCTATGAGACCGACGGAGCCCTTGTTGTTGTCATGGACATGCCGGGGGTCGAGAAGAAGAATGTCGATATCAAGGTAGAAAAGAATGTCTTGTTGGTAGAGGGTCAGGTGGACTTGTCCAAGTACGAAAGTCTTCGGCCCGTTTACACGGAATACAATGTCGGACATTTCACGCGCAGTTTTAGTATCTCGAGTGAGATCGATAGCGCCAAGATCAGTGCGAAAATGGACAACGGCGTGTTAACACTCAATTTGCCCAAAGCCAAGGAGGCAGCGCCGCGGCGTATCGATGTCGGCTAGTAAGCTGCTAACCGTTGTCGGTGCCAGTGTGCTGGCACCGACAACACATTGCTCGCACTTGTTCCACCCGTCATGACCTCTCTTCTTGATGTTCCTGCCACAGTGCATGAAAGTGATGCACTGGTCCCTGGCCTTTGCCTACTGTAAGCGTATCAGCCGCACGCAACGCGGCGGTCACGTAATCCTTGGCTCGTGCCACCGCTTCCGGTACTTCAATCCCGCGAGCGAGGTAGGCCGCGATCGCGCTCGATAGAGTGCAGCCGGTGCCGTGCGTGTTGCGCGTGCTGACCCGCGCTGCCGGTAGGTGCACTACGCGCTTGCCGTCGTAAAGGACATCGACGCTTTGCGTCGTGTCGAGATGACCGCCCTTGAGCAGCACGAAGCGCGGGCCGAGTTCGGCCAAGCGTTTACAGGCCGCTGTCATTTCACTCTCGTCGGTTGGCGATGGTTCATCGAGCAACACGCCGGCCTCCGGTAGGTTCGGTGTTATCACGGTGGCGAGCGGTAACAAGCGCCGGCGTAAGGTAGCCACCGCATCCGCGTGCAACAGGCGTGCACCGCTTTTAGCCACCATCACGGGATCCACTACCACGCATTTCGCCTGGCGGCGTTCGAGCGCAGCGGCCACCGTCTCGATCACCTCTGCGCGATTAATCATACCGATCTTTATGGCGTCGATACGGATATCGTCGAGCACCGCGTCGATTTGTGCGGCGATGAACTCCGGCGGCACATCGTGAATCGCCCGCACCTCGCGTGTGTTTTGTGCGGTGAGGGCAGTCAAGACGGAAGCGCCGTAAACACCAAGCGCCGAAAACGTCTTAAGGTCGGCCTGGATACCAGCGCCGCCACCGCTATCCGATCCAGCGATGGTTAAAGCATTGGCGATCATCTGCGTCCCCCTGCAGCGCCTGGCGCGCTCGGCGCACCGCGGCGTTGCTTTACGGTTGTGAGCCGTGCAACGTTCCCTTAAGCTGGATGCTATAGATGCGCAATCACTGGCGCAATGGTGCAAGCGTGTCACTGGATCTTTAATTGAATGATGGCGTGTTATGGAATCATCACGAAGCTCGAGCGTTGAGCAGCTGCAACAGGCGCTGGGGCATCATCAGGCGGGTCGCTTGCGGGAGGCCGAAACGTTGTATCGGGATATCCTTGTGCGTGAACCCGAGCATCCGGATGCCCTGCATCTGTTAGGGGTGATCGCTCACCAGACCGGGCAACACGAGCAGGCCGTCGCGTTGATCGAGTTTGCGATACGAGTGCAACCGCGTGTTCCCGCCTACTACAACAATCTTGGCGAGGCGCTGACAGCACTCTCAAGGTTGGATGAGGCGGTCGCGGCCTACCAGCAGGCGGCCAACTTGGCCCCCGACTATGCCGAGACGCACAACAATCAGGGCATCGCGCTGCAGATGCTGAGAAGGGAAGGGGAGGCGGTTGCTGCCTTCGAGCGCGCCGTTCGCGCGAAGCCGGATTTTACTGAGGCGCATTACAACCTTGGAAACGTATTACTGGACACGGGAAGGCCAGAGGAAGCGGTGCGCGCGTATCGAACGGCGCTGCAGTTGCTGCCGAGCTATACGCAGGCCTATAACAATCTGGGCATTGCCCTTGCCGCACAACTGCGCATCGATGATGCGATCCATGCTTTTGATCAGGCGTTGCACTTAATGCCGGATTTTGCCGAGGCCCACGCAAACAAAGGCATGGCCCTGCTGTTGAGTGGCAAGTTCGCCGAGGGCTGGAGCGAGCATACCTGGCGCTTTGGCTGTGCCGAGCAGCAGGGACGAAGCGCCCAAGGCCGTTTCAAGCAGCCGCAATGGGACGGCGATAAGTTCGCAGGCAAGACTCTGCTCGTGCACGCGGAACAGGGTTTCGGCGATACGATTCAATTCGTTCGTTATCTGCCCATGGTGAGGGCCAAGGGTGGGCACGTGCTGTTTGCCTGTGAGGCTGACCTGCACCGTTTGTTCGCCGATCTCGCCGGCGTCGACGCATTGCTGCCAGATCCGCGCACCTTGCCCGCCGATGGCGCCTTTGACATGCACGTGCCGTTGTTGGAGCTACCCAGGCTGTTCGGCACGAAGCTCGAGTCGATTCCACGGCAAGTTCCGTATCTGACGGTGGATGCCGATCAGGTGGCAGCATGGCGTCCTCGTATCACCGCCGACCGTTTTAATGTCGGCCTATGTTGGGCAGGCCGGCCGGCCCATCCGAACGATCGCAATCGTTCGATCGCGCTCGCGGCGTTTGCGCCGCTCGCCCGCGTCCCCGGAGTCACTTTTTACAGTCTGCAGAAGGGCGCAGCTGCCGAGCAGCTGCGGCAGCCGCCGGCGGGCATGCAGCTGATCGATTACTCCGGCGATCTGCATGACTTCGCCGATACTGGTGCGCTCATCATGAATCTTGATCTAGTGATATCGGTTGACACCGCTCCGGTGCACGTTGCCGGAGCGCTCGCTCACGAGGTGTGGACTTTGTTGCCCTTTGCCCCGGACTGGCGTTGGTTGCGAGACCGCGAAGATAGTCCGTGGTATCCGACGATGCGGCTGTTCCGTCAGCCACGCCTGGGCGATTGGGAAGGTGTAATGGAGCGCGTCGCGGAGGCTTTAGGAGAAATCACACTGCCTAAATCGTGAGGGGTTAGTGGTGCGAGGACGTCGGTCCGTAGTCTTCGTACCGTGGCGTTCTTGCGTTGGCTGTTTAGCATTTAATCCGTGTCATCTGCGGATCATAGAGGGGCGCAAGGTGAATCGTGCAGGGTACGCGCGCACCGGCGACCTCAAGCTCGTAGTGACCCGAACGTAGAAACTCCTTGTCAACGCCATCGTCATGGCGGACGTAACCGTAACCGATGTGCTTGCGCACCGTGTACCCCCAACCGGCGCTGCTCAGCCAGCCAACGCGTTCACCATCACGGTAAATGGTCTCGCGCCCCAGCAGCACGACATCAGCATCATCAACGGTAAAGCATGCAAGCTGCCTAACCACACCACCGCGCTGTTGCGTTAAAAGCGCTTCGCGTCCTTGAAACGGTATCCGGGTTTTCAGCTTGAGCGCCCAGCCAAGCCCGGCCTCGATTGGCGTGTAGTCGGGGCCGATATCGGCCCCCCACGCGCGATAGCCTTTTTCTAGCCGCAACGACTCGATGGCACGATAACCGGCGTTAACAACGGCAAAGGTTTGTCCCGCTTGTATGAGCAGATCATAAACAGTGACGGCATACTCGCTCGGGATGTGTAATTCCCAGCCGAGCTCACCGACATAGGTCAGGCGCAGCGCCCGCACCGGCGCTCCACTGATGCGCAACTCTTTCATGGTCGCGAAGGGAAAGGCCTCATTGGAAACGTCGTCAGCAGTAACCTGTTGCAGCACTTCACGCGCACGCGGACCCATAAGTGACAGGGTGGCGAAAGCCGAGGTGACATCGAGCAGGTGCGCATCTGCATCGTCCGCCAAGTGGCGCTTGATCCAGGCGAAATCATGGGTCGCGAAACCGGTGCCGGTGACAATGTAATAAGTATCCGCGGCTAGACGCGTTACCGTCAGATCACACTCGATACCGCCGCGGTCATTGAGCATTTGCGTATACGTGACCTTGCCAGGCGGTCGGCTAACGTCGTTGGCGCAGATCCATGACAACACT
>QKEI01000064.1 GCA_003251795.1 Candidatus Muproteobacteria bacterium | reverse complement strand
GGCGCGCGATCTTGCTCGCATGAAGCCGACGGCGTTACTGGTTAACACGAGTCGCGCTCCGCTGATCGAGCCCGGGGCATTGCTTGGTGCGCTCAAAGCTGGGCGGCCGGGGATGGCCGCGGTCGATGTCTATGAGGAAGAGCCGGTGCGCGACACCGATTATCCGTTATTCGCTTTGGATAACGTTGTGTGCACACCGCACATCGGTTATGTCACCCGTGACGAATACGAAATTCAATTTTCAGACATATTCGACCAGATCGTCGCTTATGTTGTCGGCACACCGATCAACGTAGTGAATCCGAAGGTATTGCAATCCGCCAACCTTCGCCGTTGAGGGGTGACCCGTCGCGGGCTCTTGCTACTGTTGCCGCCTTTCGTTGCTATGCTGACGACCCAGGTATTGCGTGCCTGCTGTGGCTGTGCGTTGCAACCCGCGGTGCTAACCAGTGAGATTGGCTTAGCTCGTAGAGCGCTCCTGAAGCCGCACTGTCTGTCGATCTGAGCATCAGGCCCGCACGACCGTTGCTGCTCCAAACTACAAGCGCGGCAAAGCGGCAGAGCCGTTCGCGGCCTTTCGTTTGGAGTTTGATCGTAACATTTACGGGTGTGTTGAGGTTGAGGGTAATCGGGGTCGTATCAACGGATATTCCTTCGAGACTCACATCGTGGATTCTGCCGAGCACGATCCCGAGCGGTGGGTAACTGAGGATGGCTTCGCATGTAACCCGTTCACGTGCGTGTAGACGGTGCTCAATCGCCATATCTTGCGCCTCCTTGCGTTAGATGCTGCTGCTGCGAAAAATGGAAAATGCGGCGCGCATGAATAGACCTGGCGATCAGCCTACCGAGGCCGTCTCTGGGCGACAAGCTGTACTTGCTAAACGTTACAGCCGGCCCGATATACGGTGTGCGTTCATTTATTGCGCTACAACAATTCTCAGGGTCTGCCGCTTGTACACGCTGTTTACTGCCTGCAACTGCCTCATCGATGAAGATATTAAGACCTATGCACGACCAAGAAGGTGACAGGTATCAACAACCGGAGAACCGTAGGTGAAAGTTGGACTCGTAGGGTTCGCGGGCTCGGGAAAAACCACTGTTTTCAACACCATGACCGGTCTCGTCGCCCCGTTAGGCATGGGCGGAGAAGTGAGAGTCGGTACGGTTAAGGTTCCTGACCAGCGCATCGCCCTGCTGTCCGGTATCTTTTCCCCGAAGAAGACGACCTACGCGGAGATCAGTTTCTGTGATATTCCCGGTGAATATGGAGCAGAAAAGAAGGGTCTTTCATCCAAGGCCTTGCAGCAGATCCGTGACCAGGAGGCGCTTTGCCTGGTGTTGCGCGATTTTGTCAATCCAGCGCTGCCGGATAGCCCAGATCCCGTCGCCGAGCTCGAAGCCTTTCATGCCGAGTGCGTCCTAGCCGATCTCGAGATCATCGAGCGCGCGTTGCAGCGCGCTGAGAAAGAGAGGACCGACGGCCAAAGGTTGGCGGTCTTCACGAAAATGAAGGTGACCCTGGAGCACGAGCGGCCCCTACGGTCGCTATCTGCCAAAGAGCTGAATCGCGACTATCTCCAGGGTTACGTGTTGCTGACGGATCGTCCGCTCCTGATCGCGCTGAATCGCGACGAAAAGGAGGCATCCGCGGCGATGCCTGATAGGCTTGCCGCCCGCTTGCAGGAGCTGAGGGCGGGTGGCTTGGTGCTCTCGGCCAGCGTCGAAGCCGAGATTGCCAGCATGGCAGCACAAGATCAGGCGGCGTTTCTGGCGGATCTCGGGCTTAACGAGTCCGCGTTAGCCCGGTTCATCCGCAGCGCCTACGAGCTGCTCGATCTCATCTCATTCTTCACGGTTGGCGCAGATGAGGTGCGGGCGTGGACAATTAAGCGCGGCACCAAGGCGCGCCAAGCGGCAGGGCGCATCCACTCTGATCTAGAGCGTGGCTTCATACGCGCCGAAGTGATTCCCTACGAAGTATTCCTGCAGTACGGCTCGGAGCAAGCTGTAAAGGACGCCGGTCGACTGCAGATCGAGGGAAAAGACTATGTTGTTTCGGATGGGGATATCCTGCACATAAGGTTCAACGTGTAGCGCCTATACATGTTGCGGCAGGGTCGATTACCGGTTGTCGGCGTTGACGTGCCGAATATCGGCACAAGCAGGCCTGCCAGTGACGCCTGATAACCCCTCCAACACGTGAATTATCGGATTCAAGTTTATGAATATTAAAGAGATTTCCCGCTGAGGGGGATTTACCTGCCGATCGGCACATTTGTTGCAGCGCCTCTAAGGGTACGTAACAGCTGGACGTTACTTTAACATGCGCCCCACGCGATGCTCTGCCAGCAAATGCGGCAGGGAAGACGGCGGATTTACGCTTATCGAGCTCTCCTTCGTGCTCGTAGTGATCGCTGTTTTGGCTGCACTAGCATATCCGCGTTATCTCGATTACGCCGCGAAGGTCAGGTTGGCAGGCAACGCGCAGTTCGTTCTCGAAACTCTTAGACTAGCCCGCATCGAAGCTGTCACGCGTGACCAACCGGTCAGCGTATGCGCTAGCACCGACGAGGTCTCCTGTACAGGCACACCCTGGGAACAAGGCTGGCTTGTATTCACCGACGAGGGTACGCCGGGAACCGTCGATGGTGACGACATCGTATTGCGTACAGTCGGCGCTTATAAGGGTGGCGTGACCTTGGATGTGAATTCCCCCAAGGGAGATGTCGAATATTTCCAGTTCGATCCGAAGAAGATCATGGTTGTGCGCCTGTACCGGCGTGAATCCGATCAACACTATGGCTATGCACAGCTAGCGTCTGAGTTGGCAGGAGAAGCTATTCTGAGGGTGTTGGGTATCAGCGATGCCCTTGCGAAAAAGAAGAAAGATCGCCGTCGTAAGGAATATGCCGAGATGTGCTCCAAGGGGGGTAGTGAGCATAACCCGCACTGCAAAGAACCGCTCGCGGTTCTCGAGTTCTGCACAAACAGCCGCAGCGGTGAGATCGGCACGGCGGTCCGCGCGATACCCGATGGTGAAGCGGTAACTGAGGAAATCGACTGCGAGTAACGTGGGCGACGCCCGCAACTGGTGGAATTAGCGTCGTACCCGAAGTCCTGGTCGGCGTCGGAAGCGACTTGCCGGTGTCAGGATCAGGCCTTCCTCCGCAGCTTTTGTGTTGATCGCCACTAGCGTCCGTCCCAACTTGGCTCCAATCTCTGAAGTCGAGGTGTTGTCCTCGGCGAGTCGCCGTAAGAGGGCGACGTCACTTTTTCTCCAGGGTTTTCCAGAGTTTCTCGTTGACTGAGGCATAGCGCCATCCTCCGATACAATTCTATATTCTAGTATCCGCTCTCGGCACTATCCATGCCTCGCTTGGCAGGCGCGCGGCCATGCGTTGGTGTGAAATAATCCCACTTCTACCGCGGTTTTGCTATGGAGAACTTCGCTTATGTATATTCCGCAGCACTTCAGGCAGCGCGAGCACCAGGTGATCCACGATCTGATCGAGACCCATGCACTGGCAATCTTAGTCATTAACATAAATGCCCGCATGCAAGCCACCCATGTACCTGTTGTGCTCGACCGGGACTATGGTTCGTGGGGCAGGCTTCGTTTCCACTTGGCCCGCGCCAATCCAGTTTGCCGGATCCTTGATGGTGAGCGCGAGGTGCTGATGATCTTCAGCGGCCCGCAATGTTACGTCTCGCCGGACTGGTATGACAGCGAGCACCAGGTGCCTACCTGGAATTACGCCGCGGTCCACGTGTATGGTAAGCCCGCGCCTATGGACGACGCTGCACTCTGCCGCCAGCTGGACGATCTGAGTGCAAGCCAAGAGACCAGGTTGCCGAAGCGTCCATGGACCACCGCTAAGCTCCCACAGGAGCGCTATGCGAAGAAGCGTTCTGCCATCGTTGGTTTCGCGATGCCCATCGATCTCATGGAAGGCAAGTGGAAAATGAACCAGGACCGTCAACCTGCTGACAGGGAAGGAGTAATTGCTACGCTCACGGAGCTGGGCGGCGATGATCGCTTGGCGGTTGCAGCGATCATGAAAGCCCTTGCACGTGGGGGCTCAGGCAAGCAGTAGACCTGATACGTTGGTATCACAAGCAAGAGAGGTGGACCCTTTGTGCGAGCCGCCGCCACTATCACTGTGGAAATTACGAGCTGTTTTCAGCCCCGTCCTTCTGGACAGCGGGCACTGTTCGAGGCAGCATGATCCCCACTCTTACGGTGGGAGGCACAGGAGGTGCCAATGTGCGGAGACTTTACACTGGTCTCCGAAGCTGAATTGGCGGCGTATCACGCGTTGCTGGATTGGTATGGCTACCCGGAAGACGACTTTGAGCTGACGGAGCGATTGGATTCGCCGGATAAGGGGGCTACTGGGGTTAGCAAAGGATTTGTGTCGGTTACTCGCAAGTCGACAGAGACAACAAGGTATTATCGCATCCCCGGTCAACGCCGCTGGACTGACGATTTTGATCAAGACTGCCAAAAAGGCGTTTTCAAGGCACGTTAGCGTGGCGTGTTCCATTCTGCTGTGGCCACGGGGGGTAACAAGGACCGTGACCACGTATGTTAAATGACACAGGTCGCGGTACGGGGTGGCGTTACCTGGCCGTGGTGCTTCTGATTGTCGCCGGGGTTCTGAGCATCCTTGCGAGCGGCAGTAGCAGCGATGGGGAAGGGGGAGGCTCACCCACCACCCCGCCCACAGTCACCCTCTCCTTAACGCCCTTTGCCAGCGGTTTAACAAGCCCCGTCGGTGTCTACAATGCCGGTGCAGGGGATAACCGGCTGTTCGTGATTGAGCTCGCCGGCAGAATTCGCATTGTCCAATCCAATGGTACGGTAGTGGCCACACCGTTCTTAGATATCTCTGCAAGGGTTGAGTCAGGGGGTGAGCGAGGTCTGCTCGGATTGGCGTTTCACCCGAACTATCCAGGCACCCCTTATTTCTATGTCAATTACAGCAATAAGGGTACCGGCGCGACCCACATCGCGCGGTTCAGCATCACCGCGGATCCCAACATCGCGGATCCCACGAGCGAGGTCATCCTCTTCACGGTCGATCAGCCTTTTGCCAACCACAATGCGGGGGATATTCATTTCGGACCGGACGGTTACCTTTATATCCCATTAGGCGACGGGGGAAGCGGCGGCGATCCGGGGAACCGCGCGCAGGATATGACGCTTCTTCTTGGCAAGGTCGCTCGCATCGATGTGGACGCTGCCGGGGGTGCCGATTGCGTTGGCGACGGCAGTGGTCAGTATGCGATCCCTGCGAGCAATCCCTTTCGTAACGGCGCGGGCGGTGCCTGTGATGAGATCTGGGCCGTGGGGCTGCGCAACCCCTATCGCTCAAGTTTCGATCGTCTCACCGGTGATTTTTATATCGCCGACGTCGGTCAGGGTGCGCGCGAAGAGATCGACTTTCAGCCAGTTGCCTCGGCCGGGGGTGAGAACTACGGTTGGCGCTGTTACGAAGGCAATCTCCCCGGTTGGCGCTGTTACGAAGGCAATCTCCCCTTTAATACGAGTGGCTGTGCAACAAGTGGTTTCACCTTTCCCGTGTTTGATTATGACAACCCCGAGCTCGGGTGCGCCGTCATCGGCGGCTACGTCTATCGCGGTACCTTGTTCCCCGCACTCAGCGGTCGCTACGTCTTCACCGATCTTTGCTCCGGAAACTTCTGGGACATGATCCGCGACGGTACAGGCGTTTGGCGGGTAGCGCTACACACCAACCTCGCACAATTCGGTTACGTCTCCTTCGGTGAGGACGCAAACGGGGAGGTCTACATAGTACACCAGAGAAACGGCACTCTTTCCCGCCTGCAGGGGATGTAGTTGAGCGCAAACGGATTGCCCGTTCCCCTCGCTATCCTGCCTTGAACCCGCCCGCCCGTTCGCACCGCCACGGATTCTGAGTAGAATGGGTGCGAATTCGAACTGCCAT
>QKEI01000006.1 GCA_003251795.1 Candidatus Muproteobacteria bacterium | reverse complement strand
GTGAGCTGCGAGTCGCTACCAAGTCAATAGAAATTACGCGCCGGACGAACGGTCGGTATCGTCGGCACAGATCTTGTATTGCAGACAATCCTTGCTGTCGAGCTTTCTTACAATCGACGCTGTTTCGTCAACTACATCGTATCCAACGCGGTATCTTCGTTCGAAATCAGCGCATTGCGAGAACGCGATCCACATCTTTTGCGCAATTGAGATAAAGATCCCATGTGTACACCGTGATTAAGGTGCCGTGCGCCTGCGACGGCGCCATGTCTTGCGTGCACGAACCTTCTACGCGAGACTGGTCCTATCCCGCTTTCGTACGGGCTCGTCGTTCATCATCATCTCGAGAATACCAGCGATAAATCAGATATGTACCGCGTTATCGCCTCTGTGCTACTGCTTTGCGCACTGACAGCGCTCCGCGGGCCCCCTGGCTATTGCGCGGAAAAATCCGCATCCGCGAGAGTCGGGGGCGAAGTGAGTGCGGGTAAATGGAAGGCGCTTCGTCTGCGTAACCTGCCGCAGGCCGCCAGGCTCGCAGTGGAGGTGACCACCAGCATCGAGGTCGGTGTGCTGCTGATGGATCAGAGGGCCTACCGGCGCCTGCCCGCGACAGAAGAAGCGCTATTTCAGGGAAGAACCGGTGATCACATCACCTTTTCAATCATTGTGCCACATAGCGGTAACTACTACGTCGTTATTGACAATCGTGATGGGAAAACGTCAAGCAAGTTTACGATCGCTGTTCGGGCGGCGGCCGGTACAGCGCAACAAGGCCTTACTGATGTGGATCAGGAGCTTGCCAGGCTTAGCGACACTCTCGGGAAGGCCTTTATCTTTGATAGCTTGACGATTCGGGCTGCGAAATGCGGCACTGCCAATGCCTTCAGCGGCGCCAAAGGGGTAGTAATTTGCGCCGAGTACGCCCAGAAGTTGCTCGATACCTTAGATAACAAGAAAAAGGCAGCTGACGCCTTGATGTTTATTCTTCTGCACGAGGTGGGGCATGTGCTCATGCGCCAATGGGATTATCCCTTCTATAACAACGAAGAAGTAGCCGACGAGTTTGCCACCGTGCTGATGGTCATGTTCGGGCAAGAAGACCGTGCCCGCGCTCAGGCAGAGTATTTCGCAGCGCTACCTACCTCAACGGAATTGGAACACAAGCTGGCGAAAGACGACCGCCATCCCCTGTCGGTGCAGCGAGCACGCAATATCTTGCGGTGGGTAGACGATCCGCAGCTCGTGCGAAAGTGGCAACCCGTGCTCGTACCACACATGCAAACGGCTTTCCTAAAACGCCTGCAGCAACGACCCACGGCCTGGACATCACAGGCATTAGTGAAACAGGAGTTGGCGACAAGAAGCAAATGAGCGCACCATCCAAGACCTACTTAATATAAGAGATATATGGACAGGCGGTTACTTACGGTGACACCGGCGTGCGCTATCGAGCGCCTGCCTCCAGATCCATCTTGCCGTAGCGCGACTCGTACTCATCGATGAGCTTACCGAGCAACTGTGCCAAACGCTTGGCGGCAAAGGGACTTAGAATCAACCGATCAGTAAGCTCTATCTCCACTTCTTGGGCGCCGCGCTCCCACGCCTTGTTAACACCGAAATTGAGCACCACTTCCTCACGTGTACTCGTGACATTACAGAAATTGGCGTAGCCGCTCTTCAGATTGCTCGTGTCCCAGCGAATCTTGGGCGTATTTGTCCGTGCGCCGGCACTGGTGGCTACCTTGGGGGCATCATCCTGTGATCGGGGCATGGGTCTCCTTCGCAAGCTAGTTGCAATTTATTAACGATTCGAGCGTAGCGAATCCCCAGAATGGATACACTGCACGACTGACGCTACCTTCTTTGCGAATCTTCGTCCGCAGACGCGAACCCTAGGTCCAACTTACCGTAACGCGACTCATACTCTTGCGTCAGTGTGTTGAGCATCAAACCGAGACGTTTGATGGCGTACGGGCTCAAGACGATACGGTTCGTCAATTGCACCCTGCCGGCTCCCGATTTGCGCTCCCATGGATGGTAAACCCCAAAATCGATTACGACCTCTTCGCGTGTGCTCGTGACGTTGCAGACATTGGCATAGGTCGCCTTTACGTCTGCTACTTCCCAGCGAACCCCTTGGCCTTTTCCCGTATGCCCCGTATTGGCGGCAGGCTTGGGCGATTCTTCGTTCGGAAGTGGGGTCATCGGGGTCTCCTCATTCACTAATAGCTTGAAGGTTGATCACTCACCTGCCACTAATCGTCATCATCGACTGTGAGTTGACCGGTTATGCGACGACGGATGTGTGACCACGACACGCCTGCAGCCATTACGCCGACAACGATCAAGAGTACGATATAAGAAACAGCGCGCACGCCTTCGCCGGGAACCACACCGTATTGGGTCGCTAACCACAGTAAGGTGCCAAAAAAGGCGATCGCTAACAACGTGCCGATAGCGCCCAACGAATGTAACGTCGCTCGAACATAGATCGCCCAACCAATCAGCAGCACTACGCCGACGAATCCTTTCACTACACTGAAATCTGGCAGCTGGGCCAAAGCCCAGTGATAGTACGAATAGCCTTCCGGATTGTAGGTCGCAAAAACAAGCGCCAGTGCCACAAGCGCACGAGCGAGAAAGTCCGCCACACCGAACTTGTCTTTGGCCACCGCGTCTCCTAACTTGCCATCGACCACGAACCTGACCAAAGCATAAGATAAAGCACATGGTAGGTAGATGGAATACAGTAGCGAGATCCGGCGCAGTTCCCAGCTGTTCAGCACATTGGTCTATGCGCTGGCCGGCCCTGTTTCGGCGCTTTAAATGTGCCCTTTGCACTCTCATCGAGCGTGTCTGACGCGGGCAGCAAGAGGCCTTGCACAGATCGGAGAGACTGGGAGCCAAGATATTACGATCGTTAGCACGATCGCTTAACACACATGTTTTGACCGCGAGCGTCCAATCTCGAACGATTACCGGCGCTCCAATCCCGCGGAATAATACATCTTTCCGTTCGCATCGACGATCACGGCCTCGACATTGGTAAGTCGCTCCACCAGCGCCATTCCTTTCTCCACACCCATGACAAAGACACTGGTCGACAAAGCATCCATGGTCGTGGAATCGCTACCAAGCACGGTAACACTGCGTACCCCGTTTACTGGGCGCCCGTTGGTGGGATTGATGATATGGTGATAACGCATGCCATTCGCCTCGAAGTAGCGCTCATAATCGCCCGAGGTGGACACGGCGGCATCACTGAGCGGCAGCGCCGCCACGACCTTGCCTTCCTGACGCGGGTCGCGAATGCCGACTACCCATGGACGACCACGATGATCGCCTATGATACGGCTGTCACCGCCAGCACTGACAATGGCCTGTTTTATAGCGCGCGCTTGCAGCAAGGCGATGGAACGGTCGACGGCATGGCCTTTGGCGATGCCACCAAGATCGATACGCACACCAATTTGCGAAAACTTGATACTACTCCGCTTTCGATCGAGCAGAATGTGATGATAATTGATCGCCGGCAGTGCCTTAGCCAGTGCGTGCTCGGAAGGTTTGATCTTGCGGTGAAAGTCATAAAGCTGGCCGGCGCTCGCATAGGTAATGTCGAAGGCCCCACCAGTCAGCTCTGACATTTGCAATGAACGTGCAATCAGGTCGAACAACTCGGAGCTGATGGTCACGGGTTTCTGGGCAGCATTACGGTTGATAAGCGAAACGTCGCTGTCTTGCTTATAAGTGCTCATGGTGCGGTCGATACGCCGCATCTCCTCCATCACCGCCGCGATCGCGGCTTTGCCGGCCGGCTGATCGTCGCTCCACAGCTCGACCCGCACGACCGTTCCCATAATCGTCTGCTGATCGCTTAGCCATTCCGCCCATGCGGGCGATGTCGGGGCAAGAAGCCCGATTACCGGCAGCGCAACGGCTGCGACGTGTCGAAGGGGGTACATCCGTGAACGCTATCTATCTATAACAATGGGCGATCGCAGGTAACAAACCAAGCGTAATCTTCGGGAATCAGGCGCGCAAGGCAGTGCCCACCTAGGGTAGCTGGCCATGGTTTTGAAACGCCGTACAATACGCCGCCGTGCCAACCCCCAAATACTCCAATGACCCGGAGGTAGAACATTCGCTCCGGCTTTCCGTCCGCGATGGCGTAGCCTACTCCGTCATGATCGGAATGAGTGAATCCTACTTTTCCGCTTATGCCCTCTTTCTCAAGGCCACAACTGCCCAGATTGCTTTTCTCGCCGCCATCCCGCCCCTGCTGGGTTCGGCGGCACAGCTTTTTTCCGCCTGGCTCGCTCGCAGAATGTCGCGACGCAAGCCGATCATTCTCATCGGCGTCGCCTGGCAGCTGGCGATGCTGTTGCCAATGATATGGTTGCCCTATCTGTTCCCTGAGCGGGCGGTTTCGTTTTTCATCGCCTGCACCATCCTATATTTCGCCGCCTTCAATCTTGCCAGCCCGATTTGGAGCAGCATGATGGGTGACTTGGTCCCAGAACGCCGGCGCGGACGTTACTTCGCCCGTCGCACGCGCTTAATGAGCCTGACTGCCTTCACGGCATTGTGGCTGGCCGGGATCGTTTTGCACTTCGGCAAACTGCAAGACCAAACACGCTTCGCTTTTCTTATCATTTTTACTCTGGCCTTAGTAGCTCGCCTGTACTCTCTTACTCAGATCGCGCGCATGACAGAGCCGCCCTCGACAACGGCCTTGCCAGAGCCGCTGGTCAGGCGTGATATCCTGCGGCGCATCAGGCATTCGCAGTTTGCACGCTTCTCGTTGTTCTACTCCTTTTTAAATATCGCTGTCACGATTGTCTCGCCCTTCATCACCGTCTATCTGCTGCGTGATCTCAAATTCAGTTATCTTGAGTTCACTACATCCGCCGCGATGTATGTGATGGCGCAGTTCCTGACCTTGAATTTGTGGGGGCGCATAAGTGACGCGCTGGGCAATCGCCTGATCTTGGTGGTTACCGGATCAACTATCGCCATCATCCCGGGGCTTTGGCTACTGTCGACGAACTTCTGGTATATCGTTGGCTTGCAGATTTTCGGCGGCTTAACCTGGGCGGGATTTAGCCTGAGCGCAAACAATTTCATATACGACACCGTTGCACCCGTTAAACGGGCAACTTACATGGCGTTTCACAACGTGCTGGCCAACGGCGGCATCTTCGTGGGTTCGTTGCTCGGGGGTTACCTCGGGACACACTTCTCGGATACAGTGACCTTTTTTGGTCATACCATCCATTGGCCGAGTCAGCTGTGCTGGCTATTTGTGCTTTCGGCAATTGCGCGCACCGTGGTGGCGTTACTCTTCATTCCTCATCTGAAGGAAGTGCGCGACGTGCCGCAGCGTTCTGCGGGCTGGCTCATTTTTCGCGTGACCCAATTCCACGCACTCGCCGGGCTTATCTTTAGTATTTTCCCCTTCGGCCAACGACCGCAGCAGACAACACACAAAGCGCGCGTTAACAAGAGCGGTTAGCACCCACCCTACAAGCACTAGCGAAAAGAACGTTTCTGTTCTTCGGCGGCTAAGGCGATTTCACCAGATAGACCACATCGTGCTCACGTGCGTGCTCGTTCACCTTCAGACCGAAGG
>QKEI01000058.1 GCA_003251795.1 Candidatus Muproteobacteria bacterium | reverse complement strand
ATTTGGCGAGCGATCATTTGCATAGCCCCGCTGCTCACGCAGTGGCTCGGCATGTGCGCTCGCCCAACGCCGTGCTTCCGCGTAAAGCGCCTCGGCATCGAAGCCGGGGGTGTAGTGCATGGCTTGGAAGAGGTTGGAGTGGGCTTCGGTGTACTTTGGATCGAACGCGAGCACCTGTTTGAAACAGGCAATCGCCTCATCCAGGACGCCTTGGGCCATGCGTGTAGCGCCTAGGTTATTGTGCGCTAACGCGAAATCTGGGGCCGCTGCTAACGCCTGCTTGTAAGTGGCGGCGGCGTCACCGAGATCGCCACATACCCTGAATACGTTACCGAGATTTACCAAAATCTCGGGATCCGCAGGCGTGAGCTTAAGCGCTTGGCGAAAGGCTGTGGCGGCATCTTGCATCCGGCCTTGATTTTGTAGAACTAAGCCGAGGTTGTTGTAGGCCTCAGCGTAATCTGGCTTGAGCAAGAGCGCTTGCTCGATCAACTTTTCGGCGACACCGTGTCGGCCCTTCTGCAGCGCGATGACACCTAATAGATGCAAGGCTTGCGGGTTATCGGGTTCACGTGCCAGGATTTCACGATAGATCGCTTCCGCCTGTTGCAGTTGGCCAGCCTTCTGATGCTCAATAGCCCGTTCTATTTCCATCACGGTGTAGAAACGCAAAATTGCTCATGACTAACAATGGCATGTCGGCGTGAGCGCGGCGAATCTAATGCTTGCCTTGCTTGTGGGCATTCAACCGCGTGCACCCGTGCACGTCAACGGGCGTAAATCAATTAGTGCCGACAACCATAATCGGCGAGGCTATGAGCACACAACTTAATATCTTGCTCGGTGGAGCGGGGCTGATTGGTACCGCATTGGGCCGTGCGCTCGGTGATAGAGGTGAAGAAATCAAGACCTATGACCTCAAAACTGGCGTCGATCTGCGCGAGTACGAACCCGAAGATATTGGTCCAGATACGTATTACTGGTTCCTCGCCTGGGACGTCGGTGGAGCCAAGTACATCATGGACAATTCACAGCAACTGTCCATTCTGCAGCACAACCTGAGCCTGTGCCAAAAGATATTCGGCTGGCTCGAGAAACGCGAAGCCAGATACACGTTTGTAAGCTCCCAGATGGTCGGGTATCCGAACGCCTACGGTGTAACCAAGGCGGTCGGCGAAACTTGGGCGAAGCTGGTGGGGCAGGGTCTGATTACTCGCCTGTGGAATTGTTACGATGCAGAAGAGCCTGCGCAGCGCAGCCACGTGATCCCCGATCTGCTGGTGCAAGCGAGATCAGGAACGATAAGACTATTGACGTCGGGTGAGGAACGGCGGCAGTTCCTGCACGCAGACGATGTGGCGCACGCGCTGATCCTCCAACGCGACATTGGCCAACCGCTGGCGGATGTGACCTCCGGCGACTGGGTGTCGATTCGAAACGTCGCCGAGGTTATCGGCCAACAATTGAATGCACATGTCGTTCCCAGCCAGCAACGTGGTTATGAATCCCTGGTAGAGCCGTCGAACTGGCTGCAAGGATGGCAGCCCACGATCGATCTCGCCGCCGGGTTAGCGAAAGTGATTGAGCGCATGAAATCCAATGGCTGGATGTGATACCAGCACCGGCGTAGACGACCCGGCCGTTCAAACGTAGCGCAATCGCACATCCGTACCGCGTTCGCCAAACAAGAGCGTGACATTCATGCGACGGCTTCGATAGTCGTCCTTGAAGTGAAAGTAGTCGGAGCGGTGGAACAGGTTGGAGTGAAACAGTAGCGCCCGGTTGCCACGATAGGGGATAGTGACGGAATTCGCCGAATGCAGGAAATCTGTTATTTCTTCTTGCGTAGCAGGGTCGTCTTTATCGAGATTGAATTTTCGCCAGTCCCAATCGAGCGGCTGTTCTTTAGTATAAACTAGTAAACCTCCTCGCTGCGGGTCCAGGTTCGCCTCATCGGGGGTGATCCAAAAATTAAAGGTCACCGACCCCTCATCGGTGTGGGCCCTGACACCTTCGCCTTCGCTCGCATAACGATATACCCACATGTTACCGAGTGTCTGGTTCCCCAGCAGCCGCGGAAAACATTGTTTTAGCTCTTCTACGATCTGGAATAACAAGCTGCAATGAAACCCCGTTCCCATGTATGAAGACAAGAATCCGCCGCGCGCCTGGCCCACGAAGATCGTGGACTCGAGACAAAAATCGTACAGCGCACGCAACGCTACCGGACTCAGGAACTCGTCAAAATGGATGACTGCGACTGGAGAAGCCAGATAGGCGTCTTCGATTGCGCGGAAGTCGAGTTTTGGATTGACCGCCGGTGGTGCGATACGTGGCGCATCGCTGAAGCGGATTACCTTTCTATAGAAGCCGGAGATTCGCCTCGATTGCCCCGGCGTCAATGTGATGGGCGACCTGTCGTCGACTCCCGCAAGCTCTCCAAGTACTGCGCGATACGCGCCAGCCATCGAAGTAAACGAAGAATCGAGCTTGCCTTGGTCGATCAGATACTCGATGTGTTCAGCGCTGTTTATGAGGGCAAAGCGAGTAGTTCTTATCGGTGCTGTCTCTTCGCCATGACTCAATGCGAACCTCGGCGCGTTCCATAGCTCATTGCCGTAGGTCAGTTGAAACACTCGCTCGAGGGCGTCTTTGGCCTCATCGAAGCGTTCTTGTTCGGCGAGCAGCATTGCAAGATTCATGTGCGCTTCGCCAAGTTCCGGGCGTAGACGTATCGCTTGCTCGTAGTGAGCTTGGGCGGCCGCGGTGTTTCCCGATCGCTTGAGAACATTGCCGAGGTTCACATGGGCCTCGACCATGGCTGGGTTCAACTCGATGGCTCTGGCAAAGCATGCGGCGGCTTCTTCAAGTTGCCGCTGATCCTTTAGGGCATTTCCCAGATTCATATGGGCCTCGAGAAAGTCGGGGTTAATACTTACCGCTTGTTTCAGACTCTCGATCGCCTCGACGCGCCTCCCGAGCGCGATCAAGGCTGCACCCAGATTGCCGTGGGCGTCCGCGAATTCCCGATTAATGGCGAGTGCCTTCCTAAAGGCGCCAACGGCGGCCTCGAGTTGGCCGCTAGCCCGCAACGCCTCGCCAAGATTACTGTGGAAGGCAGGTTCATTAGAACGCCGCGCAATGGCTCGTTGTATGAGCGCGATTGCTCTTGCATGATCACCCACCTGATGGCTGATGACGCCGAGCAGATGCAAGGCATCGGCATCATCCGGTCGTGTTCGCAGTATGCGACGATAGATCGCCTCAGCCTGTTGCAAACGTCCCGCCTGATGGTGCACCAGGGCTTGGTCGATGTCGTTCAGCATAATTCAGGTACAAGATACAAGGTACAAGAAAAACAGCCATAAGGCTGAACAGTCGATACAAGGGCGGTGTTGGCTTTTACTTGCATCTTGAATCTTGTCCTTACATCTAAAGTTCTAGCTTTGATCTTGTGTCTTGGGCCTTGTGTTTGGGTTCTCACAATATTTTATCCACATCTCCCGATACGCTGCCTCGACGTCTTGCGCAAAACCCTTCGCATCAGTCAAGGGCGAGTACTGCATTTGCTGTCGCAGCAGCTGGCGCAGGTTCTGGAGTCGATCCGGATGCGAAGCCAACTCGACGGCAAGTTCCATATAGGCCTCACAGGTACCTGTGATGAGTTCCGGCAACCCTGTGTGAGTGAGTAGGCTCACTCCGACGCGTCCGGCATGTGTTTGTCCGGCCAAGGCGATTACCGGCACTCCCATCCACAGTGCCTCGCAGGTGGTGGTGTGCCCGTTGTAGGGAAAGGTATCGAGGCTGATGTCTATCCGGTTGTACAGCGCCAAGTGCTCAGCGCTTGACGCGACCCGACCGATCATGTCGATGCGCCCGGGCGCGATGCCGTGCGCCGCGAACGCTTGCCGCAAGCGATCCCGAGTCTGCTCGTCTGACAGGGCGCGCGCCTTGAGCAGCAAGCGGGCAGTAGGCACGCCCATCAGAATCTTCGACCAACAGGCGATGACCGGTTCGCTGATTTTGCTCACATTGTTGAACGATCCGAAGGTGATGTAACCCGCTCCCAATGCCGGTAAGGGACCGACTTCCGGGCAGTCGGGCAGCGGCCGGTAACAATTGAATCCTCGCGGTAAACGCACCACCTTCTCGACATAGTACTGGTCGGTCTGCCCGATCGGATCGGAGTAGACGTCACTTAGCCAATAGTCCACGGTCGCTAGTCCGCGTGTGTTCGGATAACCGAGGTAACCCACTTGGACGGGCGCCGGTTGTCGGGCGAAGATGAGCAGGCGATTGCCGGCTGTATGACCTGCCAAGTCAACAAGAACATCGATACCGTCCTCGCGGATGACGCTAACAGCTTCCTCATCGCTGAGTCGCACAATATCACGCCAGTGGTCGGCGAGCGCTTGCAGGCGCTTCGTTACCACGTCGGGATGGGTGACGTTGGCATAGCAAAAAATTTCGTAGTTGTCGCGGTCATGAGTTGCTAAAAGCGGCTCGATGAAGAAAGCGACAGAGTGCGTGCGAAAATCTGGGGACAGGTAGCCGATGCGTAGCGGGCGATGCGGTTTGCGCGGGTTCGTATGCGGTGCGGAAGTAGCGTCCAGGGCTGCAGCATGACGTTTGCCCCACGCCAGGTGCTCGGCGAACACGTCCGCGGGCATGGTATTCGGGCAATAGTTGAGACAAACCAACAGATTTGACTGAGCGTCGGCAAAGTCGGGCCTGAGGGCTAGCGCCTTACGGAAAGCCGCGATGGCCCCCGTTAACTTGCCCTGTGCCAACAGGGCATGACCCAGATTGTTCTCGATCTCGTGATCGTTCGGTTTGAAATTCAGTGCTTGTTCGTATGTCGCTACGGCTTGGCCGAGATCGCCTTCCATTTGTAACGCAAGTCCCAGGTTGTAGCGCGCCTCTACGAAATCGGGTTTGATAGCAACGGCCTGTCGGTACGCGGCAATGGCCTCCCTGCGGCGTCCGTGATCATCCAACGACAGACCCAGGTGGTAGTAGGCCTCGGCATAGTCTGGCTTGAGGGTTATCGCGCGCTTGAACAGCTCGACGGCTCCGGCAGCCTTGCCTCGGTGTCTTAGCGCAGCGCCACAATTGTTTAACGCTTCAGGAAATTCGGGGTTCAATGCCAGGGCGCGCTCGTAAGCCGCAATCGCATGGTCCCAGGCGCCTTGATCACGGAACACATTACCCAGGTTGCAAAACGTTTCGGGATCCGGCTTTAGGGCCACTGCCCGCTGAAGGCTCATCGCCGCTTGCGCGAGCTCTCCTTGCTGATGTAGCGCGAGTCCAAGGTTGTTGTGCACCTCAGCAAAGTCCTTTCGCAGTCGCAGAGCTTCCTGATAGGCTGCAGTTGCTGCTGGAAATTGCCCGAGGGCGCGCAGTGCCTCGCCTAGGTTGTTGTGATATTCCGCAATATTCGGCTTGATGCGGATCGCATGCGTAATCTTGGCAACAGCCTCTTCATGCTCACCCCGCTGATGGGCCACGACTCCGAGCAAGTGCAGCGCATCGGCGTCATCCGGTTGCGCTTTTAGGATGCGACGATAGATCGCCTCGGCCTGTAGCAAGCGGCCTGCCTGATGATGGGCTAGGGCTTGGTCAATGTCGCTGATCATGAAAC
>QKEI01000233.1 GCA_003251795.1 Candidatus Muproteobacteria bacterium | reverse complement strand
ACGCGGCGTACAGGTAGCAGACCGCTTAATGTTTTGCTTGGTGACGTTGTAGCCCTTGCAGGGGTAGAGATTGGACGCAGGATACGCGCCCGGGCATTCCCCGATACCAGCACGTTGCATTGTTATTCGCCCGAACCGCTCGCTCAGCACGCAAGCGGCGTTATGGTTATTGGTGGCATACGTTGGCCTCATGCTCGTGATTGGCGTCGGGTTTTCCGCCGCGGGGGCATGGATGGTTCTGCCCTTCGCCGGGGCGGAAGCGCTGGTGGTTGTTGCGGCGTTTTATTACTTACTGCATCGGCGGGGCGGCGATCGGGAGCTCGTCGTGTTGGACGGCGAGACCCTTAGCATTATCAAGCAATCGGGGCAGGCAGAGTCGCGTTACGAATTTCCGCGTTATTGGACCAAGGTTCGCCTGGAACGCTATCCGCGCGGTTGGTATCCTTCGCGGCTAACTCTTCGCTCGCACGGGCGCGAGGTCGAGGTAGGTTCCAGTATCCGAGAAGAGGAAAAGCGGGCGTTGGCGGAAGAGGTTAGGAGCATGATCGGCCATACCGCCTACACGCAAAACTAAAGCATGCGCTAGCGCAGCCTGACGAGTTTCAGACTTACCGAGGGGAGAAATACATGGCCAAATGGTTTATCAGGACGACTCGCGCAGCAGTGGCGATCGTTGCCGCCGTCGGCATGCTGTTAATACCAACAATCGCCGCTGCCGAATACGGGTTCGACTTTCAACGTCCCGTCACCGAGATCGCACATGACCTGCTCTGGCTGCACCACCTGATATTTATTATTTGTGTGATTATCTTTGTGGGCGTTTTTGGCGTGATGTTTTATTCGCTTGCCGCCCACCGCAAGAGCCGTGGCCACAAGGCGGCAACATTCCATGAGAGCACCCGGCTCGAGGTCGTGTGGACTATTATTCCATTCTTCATTCTTGTGGGAATGGCCTATCCATCCACTACTACGCTTCTCAAGATGGATGATGTCACCAATTCGGACCTGACGGTAAAGATCACCGGCCACCAGTGGAAATGGCAGTACGAGTACTTGGATCAGGACGTAAGTTTTTTTAGTGTCCTCGCAACCCCACAGGCGCAGATTCATAACGAGGCGAAAAAGGACCCGCACTATCTCCTCGAGGTCGACAAACCGTTGGTCTTACCAGTGGGCAAGAAGGTGAGATTTTTGGTGACGGGCGCGGATGTGATTCACGCCTGGTGGGTACCTCAGCTTGGCCTAAAAAAAGACGCCATACCGGGTTTTATTAACGAGATTTGGGCGCGCATAGATGAACCGGGCACCTACCGTGGCCAGTGCGCCGAGCTCTGCGGTAAGGACCACGGTTACATGCCGATTGTGGTGCAAGCCGTGAGCGATGAGGAATTCAAGACCTGGATCGGCGAGCAGAAGAAGCTGAAGGTCGCCGCCGCAGCCGCCGCCGAGCGCAGTTGGAGCAAGGAGGAACTCATCGAACACGGTAAGGAAATCTATAACAAGACCTGCGTAGCCTGCCATCAGGCTAATGGCAAAGGTGTGCCGGGCGTTTTCCCGGCGATTGCCGGCAGTAAGATCGCAACCGGGCCGGTCGACGGCCATCTCAATATCGTCATGAATGGCAAGCCCGGCACTGCAATGCAGGCGTTCGCCGGTCAGCTTAATGATGTGGACCTGGCCGCGGTCGTCAGCTATGAACGCAACGCCTTTGGCAACAATACCGGCGATGTCGTGCAGCCATCTCAGGTCAAGGCCTTGCGCAAGTAAGACGCACTTACAGCAATTTCATCGAAGGTTTCAGCGGAGAGGTAAAGATGGCGACAGCAGCAACGGCACATCACGAAGAGCACCCTTACGGTATCACGCGCTGGTTGTATACCACTAACCACAAGGACATCGGCACGCTCTACCTATGGTTCTCCTTCGCTATGGCGATCGTCGGTGGGACGATGGCATTAGTCATCCGCGCGGAGCTGTGGCAACCCGGACTGCAGATCGTTGAGCCGGGCTTCTTCAATCAAATGACTGCACTTCACGGTTTGATCATGGTGTTCGGTCTGGTCATGCCGGCATTCGTTGGACTCGCGAATTGGCAAATTCCGATGATGATCGGCGCTCCCGACATGGCGCTGCCGCGTATGAACAACTGGAGCTTCTGGATCCTGCCACCTGCCGGTACGTTGCTACTGCTTTCGCTGTTCGCTCCGGGGGGAGCACCGCAGGCCGGCTGGACGCTGTACCCGCCATTAACCATACAGATGGGCATGGGTATGGACTTCGTCATTCTGTCCGTACACATGCTGGGCATCTCTTCGGTCTTGGGCTCGATCAATATCATTGCGACCATTCTTAACATGCGTGCGCCGGGCCTGACGTTAATGAAGATGCCGCTATTCGTATGGACCTGGTTGGTCACGGCATTCTTGCTACTGGCGGCCATCCCCGTGTTGGCCGGGGCCGTGACCATGCTGCTGACAGACCGCCACTTTGGCACGCACTTCTTCAATGCGGCCGGTGGTGGTGATCCGGTAATGTTCCAGCATGTGTTCTGGTTTTTCGGTCACCCCGAGGTCTACATTCTGGTACTGCCGGCATTCGGCGTGTTCTCGCAGATTATCCCTACCTTCTCGCGCAAACCGTTGTTCGGCTACGAGTCGATGGTGTATGCGACCATGTCGATTGCATTCCTGTCATTCGTCGTATGGGCGCATCACATGTATACCGTAGGCATGCCGACGGCCGGCGAGCTGTTCTTTATGTATACGACCATGATGATCGCCGTACCCACGGGTGTTAAGGTATTCAATTGGGTAGCGACGATGTGGCGTGGCTCGCTCAGTTTCGAGACGCCGATGTTGTACGCTATTGCTGGCGTATTCCTGTTCACCATCGGTGGCCTCAGTGGGCTGATGCTGTCGATCACGCCGGCGGACTTCCAATACCACGATACCTATTTTGTTGTGGCCCACTTTCATTACGTGATTTTTGCTGGGTCGGTGCTGGCGATTATCGGCGCCGTATATTATTGGATGCCAAAGTGGACCGGGCATATGTACAACGAGACGCTCGGCAAGTGGCACTTCTGGTTGACCATGATCGGCTTCAATTTGACATTCTTCCCACAGCATTTCCTGGGCCTGGCCGGCATGCCGCGCCGTATCCCTGATTACGCGCTGCAGTTCACCGAGTTCAATCAGTGGTCGACGGTCGGCGCGTTTATACTCGCGCTAGCCCAACTATTATTTCTTTACATCGTCATCCAGACGATTCGCGGCGGTGAAAAGGCGAGCGGCAGGGTCTGGGAGGGCGCTGAAGGGCTTGAATGGACCGTACCTTCGCCCGCGCCGTACCATACCTTTGCCACACCTCCGAAGATTAGGTAAGAGCAAACAGCGCTAGGCCTGTCATGCGAGCCGATACAGGAAGAACGCCAGAGCAAAAGCGGGCGGTGATTCGTACCGCGGTAATACTCGGCGTTATTGTTCTGACGGTTTACTTGTGGGTGATCATTCGGAGTTGGTTGTGAGTCGAGTGCGGTCATTGACGCAAGCTAACAGACGCTTGGCCGCTAAGCTTTTTCTATTGACGGTCGCCATGTTCGGTTTCGGCTACGCATTGGTTCCCCTCTACGCTGTTTTTTGTCAGCTCACGGGACTGAATGGTACTACTGGGCGCGCCGATGCACAGGAGGTGCAGGCAAGTGTTGTTGATAGCAGTCGCTGGGTTACGGTGGAGTTCACCGGTCAGGTAATGGGCAATTTGCCGTGGGAGTTTCGACCGCTGCAGAAAAAGATCCGTCTACACCCGGGTGACACGGCGGTGATCAAGTATTACGCGCGCAACTTGGCTAATGACACGATTGTCGGACGTGCTGTCCCCAGCGTAGCACCTAACAAGGCGGCGCCGCATTTCAAGAAGATCGAATGCTTCTGTTTCAGTCAGCAGGAACTGAAACCTGGTCAAAGCGAGGAAATGCCTGTGCGATTTCTGTTGGAGCGCGACCTGCCGAAGGACGTCAACACCCTGACACTGTCTTATGCGTTTTATTACGTGGACCGAGGTCAGGCAGCAACAGCGGATGACCATGCGCGCCTCGCTGCTCAGCATAGTGAGCCCCGGGCGCAGCGGCAGGCGAAGAGCGATCCCGGTTGATTTCAAAGAGACTTATAGCTAGAGAGGAAAACTGATGGCTGCAGCACACGGTGGTTACTATCTCCCTAATCCTAGCCCCTGGCCGGTGATCACCTCTACAGGCCTGTTCTCACTCGCGCTGGGCTTCGTGCTGTTCATCAACCATGTCGCTGTCGGTCCATGGCTGATGGTTCTGGGGTTCCTGATCGTCGTTTATGTGATGTTCCGTTGGTTCGGGCAGGTGATCGGTGAAAGCGAAAGCGGAATCTACAACGCTCAGGTCGACCATTCGTTCCGTTGGGGCATGGCTTGGTTCATCTTTTCCGAGGTGATGTTCTTTGGCGCATTTTTTGGCGCTTTGTTTTATATACGCATGTTTGCTGTGCCGTGGATCGGTGATACCGATCTGCTATGGCCGGGCTACGATGCGACCTGGCCGACAGCAGGTCCTCAAGGTTTGGTGCCAACGCTGGACGAGCACCCGGGCCCTGGCCAGTTCACGCCAATGGCCGCATGGGGCATACCCGCGCTGAATACCTTGATCCTGCTGAGTTCAGGCGTAACGGTCACTATTGCGCACTGGGGATTGTTGAAAGACAACCGTGGTCAGGCGGTCACGTTTCAGTTTCTTACTGTGGTCCTGGGGGCCCTGTTCCTGTCACTGCAAGCGCATGAGTACGTTTTGGCCTACACGGAGCTTGGCCTGACACTTGGGACTGGCGTATATGGTGCCACGTTCTTCATGCTGACGGGATTCCACGGTTTTCACGTGACCATCGGCACGATCATGTTGATCGTGATCCTGATGCGCATCCTTAAAGGCCACTTTACCCCCGAGCACCACTTTGCGTTCGAGGCGGTAGCATGGTATTGGCATTTCGTGGACGTGGTCTGGCTGTTCTTGTTTGTGTTCGTGTACTGGCTCGCATAAACCACGTGCTGACAAAGGACGAAAGGCGCTGCCAGTTACGGCAGCGCCTTTTTACTTGATCCCTCCCGGCGGAATGATGCCGAAGTAGAACCCAGCCATTAGTAGCAGGAACAACGCGAGTGAAAGCCCAATTCGCACGGACAACGCCTTTACCGTGCGCGTGCTACCGCCTCGATCGCGGAGGAGAAATACGAGCGCCGATGCCAGGCTGGCAAAGATCATGATCAACATGGCAATAATGATGATCCGGATGACCATGTGTACACCTCTTGTTAGTCAAAGCCGTAATTATACGGGACGAATCAGCCGAACCCTACTTAAACAGTCGAAAGTGAAATGACACGGCTCTAATGCGTGCCTTTGCTCGTCGATTCCGACCCGGCATGGTTGCTACCGTGGGAGTGGTTGTTTTGCTGCCGGTGTTGGTAAGTCTCGGGTTCTGGCAACTGGACCGCGCGGAGCAAAAGCGTGCGATCCAGGCCGAATACGACGCACGCAGCCGTGATGAACACGTGGAGATCGGGTCACAGCTGCAGCAAGCGGATGATCTGCGCTTCTATCGGGTGGTCGCGCATGGTACCTATCAGCCGCAATATCAACTACTGATCGATAACCGCGTGCAGGATGGCCGTGTCGGCTACTATGTTATCACGCCGTTGCGCATAGGCGGCAGCAATACGCTTGTGCTGGTGAACCGCGGCTGGGTACCGATGGGAGAAACACGCGATGATTTACCCAAGGCAAACGCCCCCTCTGGCATGATTGAAATCACCGGCGTTGCAACCGTGCCATTAGACAAGTTTTTCATGTTCAGCGAGCCGCCCGCGCCCAAAGGCAAGTGGCAACGCGTGTGGCAACACATGGACATGAAGCGCTTTGCCGTGGCCGTGCCGTTTCCTGTTCAGCCGGTGGTCATTTTGCTCGACCCGGATAGCCCAGCAGGCGGCTTTGTGCGCCGGTGGGCTCGTCTCGACACCGGCATCGCTGTGCATAAGGGCTATGCATTTCAATGGTTTATCCTTGCAGCGACTTTATTGTTGGCCTACCTAATTTACGGCTTGCGTGCGGCAAAGATGAAGAACGATGATGCTGGCCCCGAGTTTCGGCGAAACGATCATGTCTAACCCTAACCACAGACAAACCGTTAGGAACAGACTCACGCTTGTCTCCATTGCCCTCGTGGTGGCACTACCTGCTGTCCTATCGTTTCTTCTGTACACAAGTGGATGGCGCCCATCGACTGGCGGTAATTACGGCGAATTGGTGGAGCCACCGCGCGCCATCAAGAATCTCGAATTTCAAACACTTGATGGCAGTAGATTACGTGTCAGTGACTTGAGCAAACGGTGGGCGTTTGTCTACTTCGTAGCCGATGGGTGCGGGGCGGCTTGTGAGCACAGCCTCTACAAGATGCGACAGGTACGTCTAACCCAAGGGGAGAACGCCAAGCGACTGCAGCGAGTATTGGTGGTGGTCGATAACGTTGCGGTAGAAAAGTTGCGAACACAACTGGGGGAATATCCAGGCATGGTGGTCATCACAGGGCCACGCGAGAACGTGCGCACCTTGTCCGAGGAGTTTGTGCTGCCGACTAGCACACCATTCGACGGCCCTGGGCGAATTTATCTATTAGATCCCGCTGGCCGACTCATGATGAGTTACCCAGCAGACGCGGATCCAAACGGCATGCGCAAAGATCTCAAACGCTTACTGAAAGTGTCCCAGATCGGTTGAGATGAATGATAAATAGCCCCTCGTCGGCAAGGTTTTTCTATACCGTTTTAGCAGCGACCTTGTTTGCTTACAGTGTGGTCGTTATTGATGTGTTTAGTCGCTTATCTCTGGGCAGCGACCGTGAAGGCGCGCGCCCTCACGTGATAGAGTTGTCGAGCCCAGTTTTGTCCGAGGATGTGGCCAACCAGCCGTGGCAACAGAAGGTGCATCCGTTTCTCGCCGGGGCGCTAGCCTTGATTGTTATACGCTTGGCGTACCTCGGCTGGCGCATCGGCGGACGACAGTTTTTCGTTCCTGTGGTTGTACTGGTATTGCTGTCGTCTCTCGTGTTGCCCGATGTGCCCGTGCCTACCCTGAGAGCACAGCTCTGGACACAACTGCTGCAGATTGTTGGTGCAATAGCGATTCTGACATTGTTGTGGTGGTTGGTGCTACGCGAACAACGCTTCTGGCGCTCGGTCGTGGTAGACAGCCGCCAGTTACGCGCACTACGCCTGCGTGTATTGGTGGCCACTGCGCTTATTGTTACGGCAGCTATCTTGGGTAGTTGGTCCAGCGTCAATGCCGTCGGTTTGCCATGCGTCGAATTTCCGACGTGCCAAGGTTTCTGGTGGCCACCAATGGATTTGGTAGATGCCTTCTCCCCTTCACGACTTGCCGATGCGGCCGGTGTCAACGCTGCACTAACGGCGCCGGCAGCTACTGCCATGCACATGACACATCGGCTTGTCAGCCTGATCGCGTTGTTGTATGCAGGTTGGTTGGCAATGCGCGTTTTTTGGAACGGGGCGGAGCATAATCTCTGCCGTTACGGGTTGATGGTTTTGGCGTTGCTAGTCTGCGAGGTGAGTTTGGGAATCATGGCGGTAGTAACGGGCGAGCCGATGGTCACGTTGCTGGCCCATGCTACGGTCGCTGCGCTCTTGTTGCTGAGCATGATCACGCTTTATCATGTCACGTTACCCCGTTACAGATAATAACGATCTCGGATCATGAAGACAGACACCCAAGCTCTGAGTACGCGTGCGGGCAAACGCCGTGTCGTTGTCGACATGCGTGAATACCTGGAACTGGCGAAGCCCAGAGTAGTTTCGCTGATCGTATTTACTGCCGTTGTCGGTATGTTCTTATCTACATCCAGTATGGTGCCGTGGAATATCCTCGTGCTGGCAACCCTGGGTATCGCCCTTGCCGCGGGTTCGGCGGCGGCAATTAATCATCTAGTGGAGCAGCGCTCGGATGCACTCATGGCGCGAACGCGCGCGCGGCCATTGCCGACGGGACAGCTGAACTCGCGACAGGCCATTGTTTTCGCCGGTTGTCTAGGTACAGTGTCGATGCTCGTGCTGCTGCTGGGCGTGAACTTGCTGACGGCGGTTTTAACGTTTGTCTCGCTGATCGGCTATTCGATTATCTATACACTTTTTCTAAAACGCCGTACGCCGCAGAACATCGTTATCGGCGGAGCCGCCGGCGCTGCACCACCAGTGTTGGGTTGGACGGCGGTGACCGGTGAGATCTCCAGCGACGCCTTGCTGCTGTTCTTAATCATTTTCGTGTGGACGCCGCCGCATTTCTGGGCGCTTGCGCTTTACCGTGAACAGGAGTACGCGAAAGCTGGAATCCCTATGTTACCGGTGACACACGGTGCTAAGTTCACGCGGCTCTATGTGTTGCTGTATGTGATCTTGCTTGCGGCGGTGACGTTGTTGCCGTTTGCCACGAACATGAGTGGATTGGTTTATCTTGTTGGCGTGGTGGCGCTGAACGTCGTTTTCTTGTGGTTCGCCTGGCGGCTCTACCGTCGCTATAGTGACACCCTTGCGCGCCGTACCTTTGGGTATTCCATCCAATATCTGGCGCTGCTGTTTGCGTTGCTGTTGATCGACCACTACAGGGTGTTTATTACAGAAGCGCTACAAACTGCCTTGTATTAGCACGTTAGCGCCCCACACCCCCCACGGGTGGGGAGGAGCGGATCTCTTCCTCACTAATACTTTTCCATCCCTGTGCTTCACGTGGATGAATCGGAAGGGGTGGAGTCTTCTTCTGGAAGCTCAGCTTGGGAGCAAACACCCGTTAACGACTCACGGCTAACGAGAAGGCTTAGATGCGCGCGCGCCTTCGGCGAGCGAGGAAGGCCGGGTAGGGACCGGGCAAGGCTGCGCCAAGGTTTCGCTGCGGCTGCTCTCTCTCAGGGCCTGGTCCTCGGGCATCAGGGTGACATGGGTTTGCTGGCCGGGAATGACAGCGATGTTATTAAAGGTGTACGTTTGCGTCGCACTGCGTACGCGTATGCGGTAATTGCCCGGTTGCAGGCACAAGCGCTCGCTTCCGATCATCCCACGTGCGACACCCATACCGTTTTGGTCTTCGACTGTGAAAGCCAGGCGCGCAGCGTCGGCCAGCGCGGCCTTAAGCTCCGGTGCGTCCTTAGCGGGGCGATAACGACCCCGTGTCAGGGTTGCGATGGCGTTGAGCTGGCGCTTGGTGTCAGCATCGGCAATGGCTAATCCCGTCACCTCGATTCTCATGTTTACGCCCTGCGCGCGCAGCTCCTTAACGGCGGCCACCGGATCGCCTCCGCAACTCTCCTTGCCATCGGACACGAGGATCACCAGCTTTTCACCCCGCACGTCCCCCAGGTCGTTTAGCACCTGCTTCAAGGAATAGGCAAGGGGTGTCATGCCGCGCGGTGTGATGCCCTGTACCTTTTCAATGAGTCTCGCCTTGTCTAAGGGTCCGAAGGGTACAAGCAGGGTCGAATCCTGGCAGTCTCCCAGCTCCCGCGCGTGCTGGTGCCCATATACGCGAAGTGAAACCTGGCTTGTAGACGGAAGATCTTTAATGAGTGACGTGAGCGCTTTCTTGGCAAGGTCAATCTTGCGTTCTCCCGCGATTTGCCCCCACATGCTGTTGGAAGCATCCAGGATTAGTGCCACCTGTAAGGGAGTTGAATTCGCCGGTTTCCTTGGTGCTTCGCGAAAGAACACGCGCAGCGCACCGGCCACGGGTGGTGGCGTCGGCGGTACACTTAAGGCGACTCCCGAGTAATAGGACTGTCGGTTTAGCTTACCGTGGCGTACCGGACGTCCTCGTGTCAACACACCAGTCGTTTCGTCGATCGTAAACGCTGACACCAAGACTTCCTCGTCGTAGTAGCTCGTCGCGTAGATGGATTTTCTGGAAGGGTAGAAGGCGATCACTTCCGGCCACCCGGGTGTTGCTACGCGCGGGCGAACCTCCCGCAAGGAGCCTGTAGTCGGATCGATGCGGTAAGTGGCGATATCGTGTGAGCGCATATTGGCCACATAAAGGAATTTGCTATGAACGGCCAACGAACTTGGTTTTATTCCGGCCGAAACACGTGGCAAGACCTCTTTCAAGGTACCGTTGGCGATATCGATCCGGTAGATCGAAATATCGTGCGAGCCAAAGTTGGCGACATAAGCGAACCTGCCAGAAGGATGTACCCCGACTGATCTCGGATTATCGCCCGCCGCAAATGGTGAGCCCGGAATTAGGGTTAGCGCGCCGGTGGTTGGTTCTATCGCGTAACCGGATATGCCGCGGGCGTCAAAATTCGCTGCATACAGAAATCGGCCCGTCGGATTGACAGCCAGAGAACCTGGTGGGGCTCCCGCGGGGAAGGGCGAGCCGCGCAGTGGCGTCGGCACACCCGATTTCGGGTCGACACTGTAGGCGGAAATGCTATCGGAACCATAGTTGGCGACGTAAAGGAACTTGCCGGAAGGATGGAACGCCGCTCCCCCGGGTGGGCGTCCGTGCCCCGCCGGTACGGTTGTCACTGCGGTCAGGGAACCCGTGTCCGCATCGACCGAGTACAGCGATAATGAGTTTGATCCTGCGTTCTGAACATAGACGAACTTGCCTGATGGATGCACAGTCACGCTGAGCGGACACTTTCCGGCTGACAAGTCCTGCACGTGCCGAAGCTGACTGGTTGCGCTATCGACATCATAGCTCGAGACAGTGTTGTCACTGCAGTTGGTCACGTAAGCGAGGCCGCTGGTGTCAGCCGCAAGGGTTGGCTGAGCGAGGATCAAACAAACAACCAATACCGCTCCCAATCGGGCAGAAGCTACTGCAGAAGCGGCGCTGTCATCAGTTCCCTTGAAGTTATGTGCCACCATGGCGAAGCAGCGAGTCGACATGATCTTTGCGAGAATACTGCACCGCGTGGAGCAGAAATGCAACAGCAAATAGCAATGAGGGCGCCGCAAGCGATAAGCCAGGTGACTTAGGAAATGAAGAGAACAGTGAAGCCAGCAGCCTATAGCTGCCCAAGCATCTGACAGCGATGGAGGACTAGGAAGGTGCCGACGACGTTAATCGGTTGAGAATGAGCCCATAGAAGCTCCCATCAGGTGCCTCGAAGAGCCAACCGAGATGCGTGTTGCAATCGTCGCACAACGCGATACGCCACGTGTAACCCCTAAACCAGCTCCAGGCTGACATGCGTTCACCCACGTAGCTACAGCCGCGCGTGTCACCAAAGCAACCGATGTGGAAGACATAGCCATGCGGGTTGGTAAAGGTATGTTCTTGTGCACCCTGGATGCTGATGCGATCATCCTGGTTCGTAATCAGATTGCGGCAGGCGGCGCAGAAAAGACGTCGTTCCTCTTTAGGGGCCCGCTTCAGGCTGGTATCACCACGCTCCTCACGCTTTCCTTCTCCGTACCTATCGAAGAAATAAAGGCGGGGTAGTACAAGCTCCACGACTTCCAACTCCTCACTCTCCGAGGCGTGCTGATTGCAGTGGCTGCTCGGGTATTAAAGAAACAATGTCAAGACCCCAGTATACCCGTAAAGCCGGTTGTGTGAGATCTCGCCATTGCAGAAGAAACCGACCAGCGGAAAATCACCGAGCTGAGCCTGGATAATCTTCAGTTCCTCTGAGTTCTGGCCAAAGAGATTCGGTCCACGGCCCACACAGGAATAGTAAACGCCGCCACGAGGCTCCGTGCCCGCGCGAGTCTTTATATCCTGCAGCATTCGTAGCATGTCCTTATAAGCGCTTTGCGCATCGCGGCGGCAGAACGCGATGGTACGATCGGTCGTCAATACCTCTTCCACCGCTAGCAGTTTCCGCTCGGCATCGAACCCAACCAGATGTCTGACGATATAATCCCCGGTATCCGATCCTGGCACGGACAGCGCGGCGAAGATATTGCCCACTGATTTGCGTGGATCGCGAGCAATGAGGTCGCCGACGTCTTCCTGGAAGACCTCAAGTGCGGCTCGACCGTCGAGCGTAACAGCCACGTTCCCATCGCACTCGGTAATCACGTGCTTCTCCCCGACGGGAGAGCAGCTCTGTGTCAGTGCCGTGGCTACCCGCACATCGTCCGCGAATAGCACACCGGAAATACCACCCTCAGTGACATGCTGAGCAACTTGGGAGTAGGTGCCTCGCGACGAGGTGAGCCCACCGACAAGAAAGCCGCCCATAATCTTGTCGGCTAGTTCTGCCACTACCGCCGCAACTTTCGGATTGCGCGGGTCTGCGTGTACGATACCAAAGTGAGCGTTGGCGTTAGTACACCAATCCTGATTCTCGCGCACAAACTCATCGATGCTGGTGGTAATCGTGGGAAACACGCGGAACGAGTTCTTGGGAAATGCCCCCACCATTGCCACAATGGCTGGACGATCAAAGTACTCCAAGCCACTGGTACAGACCCCGAGGCCTACTGTGCCGACCCAATGCTCGATACCGCTGGCGCTCTTGAAGTAAGCCAGGATGTCGGACAAATGCGCAGCGTTGGTGTCGGTGACATAAAGAAAGCCGAGATTGAACGGAAGTGGTACATCGCCGATCTGCTCTAGGCAAGCCTGACTGGCATCACGCCAATCGGCATCGCGCGCGTGGCCGACTTTAAATTGCTGCATGCGATATCCTTCTGCCCTTCGCTGATCAGGACTACCAAAGCATGTCTACTATAGCGCGATTTGGTGCACGAAGTAGCCTAGCAGTTGCTAGCGCGTATCGAGTAAGGCTGAATAGAGTACTGAGTTCAAGGGGATGGTAAAAAGGTTCCGCGCATCATTATGAGGTGCGGAGTGTGCGGGTGACCATCGTGGCATATCGTCGTATGTGGAATAGCATTGTGTTGATTTTGGTGACGTTGGTAGGTGTCTACGCTGCCGTGGCGGCTTTGCTCTACTTTTATCAAAGCAACTTTATCTATTATCCGGAGCGTCAATGGGTGGCTACGCCGGAGCAATTCGGTCTCAGCTATGAATCAGTAAGGTTCGGGACGACAGACGGTGTGACGCTTTCAGGGTGGTATGTGCCGGCGGAAAGAGCACGAGGAGTTGTGCTCTTTTTCCACGGAAATGCCGGTAATATCTCTCATCGCATGCTTTCAATGCAGATCTTTCACGGGCTACGTTTCGACATCCTTATTTTCGACTATCGTGGTTACGGAAAAAGTGAAGGACGACCAGACGAGATCGGCACCTATCGTGACGCCGAGGCGGCTTGGTACCACCTAGTGAGACAACGAAACATCGATCCGTCGAAGATCGTGGTTTTCGGCCGTTCCCTCGGTGCCGCTATTGCCAGCCATCTCGCCGCCAAACACACACCGCGTGCTCTGATCGTAGAATCGGCGTTTACCAGCGTGCCGGAACTGGCCGCCAGGTTCTACCCTTTCATGCCTGTGCGCTGGCTAACTCGCTTCCACTACGCAACCAAAGAGCATCTGCCAAAGGTGACCTGTCCGGTGTTGGTGGTGCACAGCCGGGACGACGATATCGTGCCCTTTGACCATGGGCGGGCCTTGTTCGAGGCAGCGCAGGCGCCAAAAGATTTCCTCGGGATCAATGGTGGTCACAACGATGCGCTATTGGTAACGGGCAGGCGCTACGAACAGGGGCTTGACCGCTTCCTGGCGAACGTGGCGCGTTTGTGACGATGCTTTGGATCGTGACTGCCGAATGGTTTGTGCCGGCAAACAAAAGGGCTTCCACGTGGGAAGCCCTTGCGAGTGGTGAATCAGTGGGCTCAGGCGACGAGTTTGTTTTTCATCGACACAAGCGCTTTCTTCTCAATCTGCCGTATCCGTTCTGCAGACACGCCATATTCGCTGGCAAGTTCATGCAGCGTTGGCTTGTCTTCGTCAAGCCAACGACGCCTGATAATGTCGCGACTACGTTCGTCTAGTGACGTCAATGCCGTCGCTAGATTCTCCTGTTGGGATGTTTCAACATCAGCGGCGGTTGCTAGTGTCTCAGGGTTGTAGCGCATATCTTGCAGGTAACCCGCGGGTGTGGCGCGGAAGTTATCTTCATCATCCGCATCGTCGCCATCGAACGACACGTCGGCACCACTCATCCGTGACTCCATCTCCTGAACCGTCTCACGGGAGACATCGAGGTTTTCTGCAAGCGCATCAACCTCATTTGGTTTGAGCCACTCCAGACGAGCGCGGCTTTTCCGCAGGTTGAAGAACAGCTTACGTTGGGCCTTGGTTGTAGCGATCTTCACCATACGCCAGTTACGCAAGACGTAGTCATAAATCTGCGCACGAATCCAGTGAACGGCAAACGACACAAGACGCACGCCCCGCATCGGATCGAAATGTTTGACGGCTTTCATCAGGCCGATGTTACCCTCCTGGATCAGGTCCGCCTGCGGTAAGCCGTATCCAGTAAACTGGCGGGCGATGCGCACTACGTAGCGCAGATTTGACAGCACCAATAAGCGTGCGGCTTCGAGGTCGCCTTCACGATGATAACGCAGCGCCAGCGCATGCTCTTCTTCGGCGCTCAATACCGGCTGCGCGTTTATGGTCTGTATATAGGTCGCCAACCCCGCATCCGCGATTGGTACTGGAATTGGCAAAGTCTGAGTCATTTTGTGTAGGTCCTCCGTCACAGAACTCTATGTTTTTCGGAATTGCGCTAATTTTAGCACTCGACCCTTCAGAGTGCCAAACAGGCCTAAAGTTCCCCGTGGATGGACCCGAATGTGATCGATATTTATCAATATAATCAATGTATTATTTCGGTTCTATGTCGTGGAGATGGCGACTGACCGCAATCCGCGATCCTAACCATCCCAGCACTGCCCCGGCACCGAGGAGTACGGCGGTCGCCCGGGCGTCGAGGGCGTGAACGCTGAAGCGGCTGGCGTAGAGGCTTGCGAGTTCATTGATCGGTTGCGTCAGCAGTGCCAACACCGTGCTTACTAATCCCCAGGCGGCCAGGCCGCCAGCCAGGCCCTGCAGCAATCCAGTGTAGAGAAACGGGCGACGGATGAAGGCATTAGTGCCCCCGACCAGCTTGATCACCTCGATCTCATCCCGCCGGTTCAAGACCGCCAGGCGGATAGTGTTGCCCATGATCAGTACGACGGCGAGCCCAAGGAGCAGCGCCAAGATCCAAATCCCGCGGCGCGCTAGTTGTAACAAGGCATACAATCGTTTTACCCATGCCAGGTCAAGTTGTGCCAGATCGACCTGGTCAAGCTGGCGCAGCTCATTGAGCAACTGCTCGAGGTTGGTGGGATTATCAGCGTTTGCCGTGGGTCGAACGATAAGTACCGCCGGAAGCGGATTTTCGCTTAGTGCATCGAGCGCATCACCAAAACCCGAAAGCCGGCGAAACTCAGCAAGCGCCTGATCGGGCGACATGTAATCAACCGCAGCCACGGTAGCCATGCCGCGAATCTTCTTAGCCAGCCGCTGCGCGCCTTTGTCGCCCGTACCCTGCTTGAGAAATAATGAGATCTTGCCGCTGCCATCCCACCCAGCACTCACTCCCTGGATATTGTCAATCAATACATAGAGCCCGCTCGGCAGCGCGAGTGCGATGCCGATCACGGCAATCGTCATAAGTGAAGCGAAGGGGGTGCGCGCAAGTTGGCCGAGGCTATAGAAAAACACCTGCAGATGACGCAGCAGGTACGTTTTCATATGTCTTTTGTTCCGCTGTCATAAACCATTTCGCCTTGTCGCAGCTCTAGCACTCGCTTTTGTAGCCGCCTGACCTGGCGCTGGTCGTGCGTGGCGATGAGGACCGTCACGCCCACCTGGTTAAACGCGTGGAACAAATCCATGATTTCGTCGGACAACGCTTCGTCCAGGTTGCCGGTGGGCTCGTCAGCCAGCAGCACCGGTGGTTTGTTTACCACTGCACGGGCAATGCCGATGCGTTGTTGTTCGCCGCCGGAAAGCGTAATCGGGTAAGCACGCTCCTTGTGCAACAGTCCGACCTTGTCGAGTGCGGCGCGAACACGCCGGGCAATCTCCCGATGCGGTACACCGGCCACGACTAGGGGCAGCGCCACATTGTCGAAGGCGGTGCGGTCATACAGCAGCTTATAATCTTGGAACACGATGCCTACATCGCGCCGAAAGTACGGAATCTGCCTCCGCGTCAATCGCGCGAGGTTCTTATTGTTGACGATAGCCTGCCCACGGGTCGGTCTTTCGATGAGCGTGATTAACTTCAACAGTGTGCTTTTTCCCGCTCCTGAATGGCCAGTAAGAAATGCCATCTCCTCGCGCGCTAAATCGAAATTGATATTCTTGACGGCTTCATGACCGCCCGGGTAACGTTTAGTGACATTACTGAAACTTATCATGTTACCTCGGCAGCGAGCGCAACGCGCCTAACCTCGCAGACTTTGGACGATGCCTGAGCGTGTTGCTGGCGGCTACTAACTGTCTGGTATGAGCGCATCGACAAACTGTTCAGCATTGAATTCGAGCAGGTCATCGATCCCCTCACCAACACCGATATAGCGAATAGGCAAGCCAGTTTTCTTCGCCAGCGCAATCAGAACCCCTCCTTTTGCGGTGCCGTCAAGTTTGGTGACACAAAGGCCGGTTACGCCGATGGCACTGTGAAAGTGCTCTAGTTGGGAAATGGCATTCTGACCCGTCACGGCATCAAGTACTAACAGTACTTCGTGTGGCGCCGTCGCCTCAATTTTCTTGAGGACGCGTACGATCTTACGCAATTCATCCATCAACGAGGTGTTGGTATGCTGGCGACCAGCAGTATCTACGATCAACGCCTGCAAGTGACGTGCACGCGCCGCACTGAAGGCGTCGTGGACGACAGCGGCGGCATCGGCACCGGTATGTTGGGCAATTACCGGCACTCCTGCCCTGTCGCCCCAAGTTCGCAGTTGTTCCACGGCCGCCGCGCGAAAAGTATCGGCCGCTGCGATCATTGTAGTGGTGCCGGAGTGGGACAGCCGCTGCGCTAATTTACCGATGGTGGTAGTCTTGCCTACGCCATTTACCCCGACGATCATGATGACGAACGGGAGGGTCTGCGCTGAAATTTCCAGGGGACGGCTGCAAGGTTGCAGGATTTCGCGCACCCTTTGTTTTAGCTGGTTGTATACGGCGCGTCCATCCGTCAATTGATTGCGCGCCAGCTGGGTGCTGATATCACCAAGCAATATTTCTGTCGCTTCCACGCCGACATCGGAAGTAATCAGCAGAGTCTCTAATTCTTCCAGGAGGGCGGCATCGATCGAACGCTTGCCCAACAATAGATCGGTAAGCCGCCGCGTCAGCGATGGACGGATGGCGCTACGGCCACTCTGCGGTTGCTGACGCTGACCGGCGGATGCGGCTTTCGCGTTCGATGGAGTACTCTTGCTGAAAATGCCCACGCTGTTACAAGATCGCTTGCAGCGACATCGTAACATCCAACTGATCAGGGTTTAAAGGAATCTACATGTATTGTTGCTTACAAGGATCAGGCCAAGGTCATTTCGGAGGCGAGCCAAAAGGCGGCACACAGCTGGGGCTCGAGCGGTGGTTGTGGGCAGGATGAGACGTGGGACAGCGTCCCGCAACCGCCCGCGACAGCCCAGAGCCCTGTCCGGCTATCCCGGGACATTACGCATCATCGCCGGCATCTGGCGCCGACGCCGGCTGATCGTGCCCAATATTGCCGGCGTGCGGCCGACACCGGACCGCGTGCGTGAAACCCTGTTCAATTGGTTGAATCCGTGGTTACCGGGCGCATGCTGCATTGATCTTTTCGCGGGCACGGGGGCGCTATGCCTGGAAGCACTGTCGCGTGGTGCTGGCAGTGCCGTTATGCTTGAGGCGTCGTTCGAGGTGGCAGCAATATTGCGCGAGAATATTTCGCAACTCGGAGCCGAGCAGGCCGAAGTGATCGTGGCAGACGCGCTCACCTATCTCCAGGGGCCGGTGCGAGCATTCGACATTGTGTTTCTAGACCCGCCGTTTGAGAGCGATCTGATTGCGCAGGCCAGCGTGTTACTCGACCAAAGGGGTTGGGTGCGACCCGGAGGGCACATTTACATCGAGGCCCCACGGCAGATGAAGCGCTTACCTATCCCGACTACCTGGGAACTGCTGCGTAGCCAGACCGCGGGTCAGGTAGGGTATCATCTAGCCCAAACCCGATCGTAGACGTGACCCGGTTGCACTCCCATCGAGCTTTTCGGCGCGACGACGGGTCTGGCAAACTCGTGGACGGGCTGGCACTAACGACGCCAGCCGCAGTGCAACTCTGGAGGGCAAATGAAAATAACCGCACTTTACCCGGGTACGTTTGATCCTATCACCAACGGTCACACGGAGTTGATCCGTCGCGCGGCGCGCTTGTTTGACAACGTGGTCGTGGCGATTGCCGCCAACCCGGAAAAGCAACCGCTGTTCACGCTGGAAGAACGCATGGCGCTGGCACGCGAAGTGGTTGCCCCGCTCAAGAGTGTGAGTATCGATGGTTTTGATGACCTGTTAATCAATTGCGCAAATAGACATCAAGCTCGCGTGATCTTGCGCGGTTTGCGGGCAGTATCCGACTTCGAATACGAGTTTCAAATGGCGTGCATGAATAAGCGCCTTGACCCCGATATCGAGACCGCCTTGTTGCCGGCCTCCGAGCGCGACACCTTCATTTCTGCGTCGCTGGTAAAGGAGATCGCCAAGCTCGGTGGCAATGTTACGGAGTTCGTGCACCCTCGGGTTGCTGCCGCACTGGCCGAGAAGTTTGGTTGAGCAGCGCTCTCATCCTACGTACCTGAAACACTGCGGTGTCTGTGAATCGGGGTGCCCAACAGGCAATTTACGTCGGCGTTGAGCTCTACGAGACCGACCCCATGGTGTGTACCGAGTGTGTGGGACACTACGATGGGGCCCATGCGTGATGGTATGTCCGGTGGCCTGTATGGTTGAGGATCTTGAAAATCTCGAGAACGACAAGGTAATTCCAAGAGTGTCTCACCTTAATGCAGGCACGCGCTGCACATTCGCCTCTGATGTGAACATGTGAATCCCGTGAACTTGTTCCGCTCTGCCTTCCGGCGCGCGAGTGTTCAGCCGACGCTATGTTTTATCTCTCTCCTGGTAACGTTCACGCCACCGGCAGGCGTTGCCGCAGCGCCTCGACCCGAGGCAGCAGCTATCGCCAGCGCGCATCCGCTGGCGACAGAGGCGGGCAGGATCACGCTCGAGCAAGGTGGTAATGCCTTCGATGCGGCAGTAGCGATCGCCGCTGCCCTGGGCGTGGTGGAACCGGCGAGCTCCGGGCTCGGCGGCGGCGGGTTTTGGTTGTTGTACCGCGCCAGCGACGGCTTTGCGACGATGGTCGATGCGCGCGAGCGAGCACCGTTGGGCGCGAGCGCCGATATGTACCTGAACAAGAAGGGCGCACCAATTTCCGGGCTGTCACTCGATGGGCCGTTGGCGGCGGCGATCCCGGGAACGCCGGCGGCGTTGGTGCATGTCGCGCAGCACTACGGGCGCTTGCCGTTATCGCGCTCGCTGGCACCGGCGATAAGGTTGGCACACAAGGGTTTTGCTGTGACGCCACGCTACCGAAGTCTTGTACGTCGCCGCTTAGCGGCGTTGAATACGGCAGCGGCACAGGTTTTTCTCGATCAGGGTAAGGTCCCTGAGGAAGGCTATATCGTGCGGCAGCCCGAGTTGGCGCAGGCGTTGACAGATATTGCCGAGCGTGGGCGCGAGGCTTTCTACGGTGGCGAGCGGGCAATGAGGCTGGTTAACGGCGTTCGCGCGGGAGGTGGCATCTGGACGCTGCAGGATCTCAACACGTACCAAATACGCGAGCGCGTCCCCGTCAGCGGGCAATACCGACAGGTGCGCATTACCTCCGCGGCGCTGCCATCTTCCGGCGGCATCGTGCTGCTGGAGATGCTCAACATCTTGCGAAACTACGATCTCACGCGATTGCCACGCAGCACGCGTGTCCACCTCATTGTCGAAGCCATGCGTCGCGGCTACCGTGACCGCGCCGCCTACATGGGTGATTCCGATTTCATCACTGTTGACAGCAAACGGCTGCTTAGTCCCGAGTACGCGGCAGCGCTGGTGGCGACTATCAACCTGGAAAACGCCACTCCCAGCGTTACGTTGCCTCCGGCTGTGCAACCGCGCGCTGCTGGATCGCAAACCACTCACTTCTCGGTGATCGATAAGGACGGCAATCGCGTAGCAGCGACTCTAACGATCAACACGGCGTTTGGCTCCGGTTTCATGCCGCCCGGAACGGGCGTGCTGCTCAACAACGAAATGGATGATTTCGTGGCCAAGCCCGGCACGGCAAATACCTACGGCCTCGTCGGCAGCAGCGCGAA
>QKEI01000189.1 GCA_003251795.1 Candidatus Muproteobacteria bacterium | reverse complement strand
GTCGATGTCACGCCACTTTATTCATCTGCTGTCACTTGACTGGCCTGTTATGCGGGCGTGACGAGCGTCGCAACAACGTGACTACCGCCAAAATAATAGCGCTGTTAGTATCCTTGCTGTTAGCTAACAATAACGCTGCGGCTCTCTCGGCACTAGGCTCCTATAACGTCGATATCGAGCGTTCCTCCGTGTCCGGGCTTTCCGCGGGAGCGTACATGGCCGTGCAGATGCACGTGGCCTTCTCCGCCACGTTAGTGGGCGCAGGCATCATTGCTGGCGGTCCTTTCTATTGCACGGAGGGCAATCGTTTCGCGCTGTGGTTCTACCTTTACCAGTGCACGCATCCGTTGTTCTGGGTGCCTGGGCCCAATGCTGCCAGGCTGGTACAGGCTGCCCAAGAATTCGCGGCGAGCGGGGTAATCGATGAGCTTCGCCATCTGCGCAACGACCGCGTATATCTTTTCAGTGGTGGCAACGACTACCTAGTTACGCGCGACGTGGTCAATCAAACGCGCGCTTTTTACAAGTTTGCAGGTCTGGCGGACCGCAACATTGCCTATGTTAGCAACCCACTGGCAGGCCATGCGATCCTGACAAAAAACTACGGCAACGTTTGTCTTGCCAGTGCCACGCCCTTTATTAACGATTGCGACTATGATCAGGCCGGCGCCATTCTTGGACATATCTACGGTAAGCTCAGTCCGCCGGCACCGGCGGCCGATCACGGCGAGCTGCGGGAATTCTCGCAAACGGAGTTGATTCCCGACGCGCGAACGCACAGCCTGAGTGACATCGGCTATGTCTATCTACCGAGATCGTGCCTGCAAGGCAGCCGCTGCAAAGTGCATGTGGTTTTCCATGGCTGCGAGCAGGCAGCCGAAAGAGTGGGCGACGCCGTTTATCGTTGGGCGGGTTATAACAACTGGGCCGCCACTAATAGCATCATTGTGTTATACCCGCAGCTGGTCTCAACACGACGTAACCCCAATGCTTGTTGGGACTGGTGGGGTTATGACAGCGCCGATTACTACACCAAGAAGGGCCCGCAGATGGCAGCAGTGATGGCGATGATTAAGCGCCTGGCGAACGCACACTAACGGAAATACGGTCCGACCGGGATGCAGTAACACAACCCACGACTATACTTTGTTTGAAACGATGACCCGGAGGAAGGCACGATGGAGCATGGATCGGACGTCAGCGCGGGTTTTGCGGTATTTGTGTTGTTGTTTTGGGTCATAGGCATTGTAATCGTCATCATCCCTTTCTGGAAAATCTACGCGAAGGCCGGGTTCTCCAAGTGGCTCAGCCTGTTGATGGTTGTGCCGATAGTGAATCTGATTGTGTTGTACGTGGTGGCGTTCTCGACCTGGCCGGCACATCGTGGTGGCGAGTAGCTATTGGCAACGACCGGTATCGTGGTGCTGTGGACTAATGTCGCCCGTTGTGAGCCCCGGTGACGGTTCTTGTCCACTCCGGTAGGTAGCATAGCAATGCGCGAGTCTTCACCCGGGCCCTGGGGCATCTGGGCGACGTTAGGTTTCAGTGTGATTATTGTCGCCGCGTTCTTGCTGGTGCAGGTGCTGGTATCGAGTGCCCTGGTTGCCATCGAGCTGAGACGGAATCCGTCTCTTGACGTTCAAACCTACGGCCAGGCATTGGCCAGCAACGGCCTGTTGCTGGCGCTTGCTACCATTGGCGGCATGCTAACCACGGTGGCGCTGGTCGGCCTGTCCGTGCATCTGCGTAAGGACATGGGTATCCGGCAGTATTTGCATCTGCATCCCGTTGCCTCAACAACCCTGGTGCGTTGGCTCGGCATCATGCTCGCGTTGGCGCTACTGTGGGATGCCGTTACTTACCTGTTTGGCAGATCCGTCATTCCAGATTTTATGCTCGCGGCCTATCAAAGCTCTGGATTTACCCCGCTATTCTGGCTAGCCATGGTGGTGGCAGCGCCGCTCGCGGAGGAAGTGTTTTTTCGCGGCTTCTTGTTTGAAGGTATCTGCCATACGCGACTCGGGGTGAGTGGAGCGGTATTGCTCACCTCGCTCGCATGGGCGCTGGTTCACGTGCAATACGACTCTTACGAGATCAGCACCGTGTTCGTGCTCGGGTTGATACTTGCGGTCGCGCGCCTGCGCACGAATTCGCTGTACACGACCATCGCCATGCATGCGCTGGTCAATTTCCTGGCTACCTCGGAGGTTGCGATGTATCTACAGCATGCGCCCGCCAGCGCTTGGAACGCCTGAAGGGTCATGGGCGTTTAACCGTGAAACCGTTTGCAAGCTCAGCCGGGGAATCGATCGCGGCGAGTAGTGGCGGGCAAGGCAAGGGTCGCGACCTGACTATAGCGTTATTGATCTGTGCCGGCGTCTTGGCAGTCTTGCTGCTAGGCCCGACCGTGTTCGACGCCGCGCGCGGCCGCCTTCTTGTCGATGGAGCCTTGCAAGATTTTCAACTACTGCTGGTGCTCAGGCACGCGCTATTGGTGGCGAATGGTATAGCCCTGCTGGTTTTAATTGTTGGGTTGTGGCAGCGAAAAACCTGGGCGTTCCTCGGTATCGGCATGGTTGCCGCTATCTGTCTCGCACTCATGATAGGGCAATTCGTCGTTGTCGGTTATCGCCCTGGAGTAGCCTACCCAAGTGTGATTGCGCTGGTGTCGATCGCTAGCGTGGTCATTTCCAATATGCCCGCAGTGCGAGCGTATGTCGGCGCCAAGCCGGTCAATCCTCTACAGGAGACATTGAAGTGGGTGGCCGCGGTAGCCATCGTGCTGACTAGCGTTGCTTTCGTCTCGATTATGTATGTCTCCAGGGCAAGCGCACTGGTTCAGCTACAACCCTACGAGGAGTTAACGGACGCGGCGCGGGTGAACAAAGCGACCGCGTGTACTTGGCTGACGACTCCGCGAGTATGCCTGCCTACCCACTATAGCGTGAGCCAGTCGGCAGCTGGACCGGTTGTTCGACGCAGCAGCCCGGCTGATGCCGTCATGTTGATATCGGAGAATGCCTGGAATGCTCTGGCAACCACCTTCGGCTTTGATTCCGGCTATAGCTTGCAGTCTGCGTTATGGAGTACCGCTTACTTCCCATTGCTCTATGCGGCCTTAAAGCAGGCGATGTATGTGGAAGGTATGTCCGTCTACCGCCTGGACAGTGACAAAGTGCGAAGCGTGATACAACTACAACAGCGCGGCGACAGCTGGCAAGCAAGCGCTACCATATACTTGCCTGATGGAACGTCGTTTGAGCTATTTTCCGCCCACGCCGACAAGGACCATGCATTGGCTCCGTTGCTGGCGGCAATTAGCGCCTATTAGGCCTGTCACCTTACCGTCGTCGCCAACAACTATACTGTAGGAGTTGTTCGTGCTGTAAAGCGATTCCTGCGGGAGGTCATCATAGTGAACATGATGCGCGGTGTACTGATATTTCTCTGTCTAATTGTGTTTAGCGCCTGCTCGTTTGAGGGCGATGAGCCCGGTGCTGGTAATCATGTCTGGAAATCGCAAACGGATGCGCTGCAAAAGGCTCGGGATATCGAGCAGCAGCTAGCCAATGACGTCAACGAGAAAAAGCGCAAGATCGAACAACAAAGTCAGTAGTACCGGCTCATTGCCTGACATCAGTATGAACTGCTCATCGCTGTGAACGGTCCTGCCTAAAGGTTACCCAGAGCGTGCTCATCGAGAAAGGTTTGCAATATGGCTTTCGCGGCAAAGCGATCGAGCATTGCTTTGTGACGCCGGCCCGGCACGCCCGACTCAACTAGGGTGTTCTTGGCTGCCACCGTAGTTAGCCGTTCATCCACCATGTGCACAGCGAGGTGGTAACGCTCCGTCAAGATGTCGGCAAACCCCCGGGCCGCATGGGTCATCGGATTGTCGGAGTCATCCATGTTTCTGGGTAGGCCAACGACTAATGCCTGCGGCTGCCACTCCTCGATCAGACGCGCGATATGCTCCCAGTCCGGCCCTCGGGTCCCTGAGCGTACGGTGGTAAGGTCTTGCGCAAGACCAGAGTGAGTACTGCCGACGGCAACGCCGATCGCGTCGGTACCGTAATCAAAGGCGAGAAGCGTCGCGGCCTTCATGCTGCCGTGGCGCTCGGTGTCAAGCGTGCCCGGCTTCCGTCGATAACAACGACAAGTCTACGCCAGCCAGTTGCGCCGCCTTTTGCCACCGATGTTCTACAGGCGTGTCGAAGATGATCTGTTGATCGGCTGGGCCGTTGAGCCAGGAATTCTCCGCGATCTCCCGTTCAAGCTGGCCGGCGCCCCAGCCGGCATAACCTAGCGCCACCAGACAGCGTTGCGGTCCCTTGTTTTCGGCAATGGCCGCGAGGATATCGCGCGAGGTTGAAATCCCGAGCGACTCCGTGATCGGCAACGTGGACTCCCAGCTACCGAGCGGCTCGTGTAACACGAATCCCCGGTTCGTCTGTACCGGCCCACCGAGATGTACCGGCATGCTGCGCATGCTTGTACGTTCGGGATCTATACCCATCTGCTGCAGGATTTCGCCGAGCGCAAGATCCGTCGTGCGATTGATCACGATTCCCATCGCTCCCTCGCTGCTGTGTTCGCAAATGAGGGTAACCGTGCGATGAAAATTCGGATCTGCGAGCGCGGGCATCGCGATCAAGAAATGATTCGCCAGTCTCGTGAACTCGTTCATGCCATTGCTAGTATCTTGTAGCGCGCGGGTGCTTTGCAAGGATCGCTCCCAAAAACGTTGCTATTCAGGCACTGCTGGTTAGTTGTCTTGCGTGACCGCGCCCTCGTTGAAACGCCACGTGCGAGTGATATGCAAGACGTCGATTTCCTCGCGGATGTTGTCCGGGAATGGTGCAAACGGGGCCGCCAGTTGTACGATTCGCCGCGCCGCGTCATCGAGCACCGTGTGGCCAGAGGATCGACGTACGACGATAGTGTTGATAGAGCCATCGGAATTCAATGCAACGTCAAGGCGCAGCTGACCAGAAAGGCCGCGGCGCTTGGCCTCTTCCGGGTAATTAAGGTTACCAATACGCTCAACCTTTGCTTCCCATGCCTTCATGTACGCGGCGTACTTGTATTCGCGGGTGCGTGCGTTTAAGTATTTGTGTTTAGGCCGTGACTGGTATTCGTGCCATACACGATCGATCTCCGCCACTAATCGTGTACGTTCCTGCTCGACGCTTGGACGTTGCACAAGACCAAGGTTTTCTGGCTGCGGCTGCGGCTCCATTTGCTCCGGTTTCGGCTCGGGCCGGGGGATCGCCCGTTCGGCGAGCTTTTGCGTAAGCGGTTCTATCTTTGCCGGTGCTGCCACTACCTTGGGCTGTGGCGGTAGTTGCATTGCCGGGACCTTGTGCACCGTTTCGGCAAGTTCGCGTACCGGCAGCGGGTTGGTCGCCCGTTCTTGCTGCTCGCTGCTGCCACCACCGTCCTGATTGGATTGTGCAAGGAATTCCGGGTTCTCTGGTGAGCGCTCACTTTCTACTTGCACGAGCGTAATCTCGAGCGTTTGCAGACCGTAGAGTTCACGTGCCTTCGGAATCGCAAAAGTCACGCCGAGGATAACCACGAGATGCACCAGCATGGAGACAAAAAAGCTCAGCCCCAACTGGTCGTTATTGGAGAACCCAGGTATTACTTGCGCCATGGCTATGCTGTGTCGGCGGGGCCGATCGTCTACTGTCGACGCCGCCGATCGGCTAATCTACCGACGCTCGGCAGGCGCAGCCGCAGCACAACCCCACCGTACCAAATATAGCACTCCCGGTTCACTGCATGGATCGCCGTTGTAGGATACCGTGATAAGCGATCATTAACCGTTGCTTGCGCGCGACTTTCGTTGACCTTCAACCTTGGTAACCACACAGTCCATAAGGCCGGCGCTGATATTGAGACCATAGATCTGATCGAGCTCACGCACACAAGTCGGGCTTGTGACATTGATCTCCGTCAGGTAATCGCCGATGACGTCCAACCCTACAAACAGCAACCCGCGGTCACGCAACGTGGGCGCGACCTGTTCACAGATCCAGCGGTCGCGTGCGCTCAGCTCCACACCCCGGCCCTTGCCGCCTACCGCTAGATTAGCCCGCGTTTCCCCCGGTGGTGCTATGCGTGCCAACGCGTACGGGACGGGTTCGCCGTCAATCAGCAGAATACGCTTGTCGCCGTGCACAATCTCTGGCACGTAACGCTGGGCCATCACTGAGCGCACGTCAAATCCCGTCAGGGTTTCTAGCACCACGCCAATATTCGGGTCATCGGTGCGCAGACGAAAAACCGACGCACCTCCCATACTGTCAAGCGGCTTCAAAATGATGTCTTTGTGTTCCTGCAGAAATTGGCGCAGTTGATGGCGCCGCCTCGTTACCAGCGTCGGCGGCATGCATTGCGGAAACCAGGTTGTGAAAAGCTTCTCATTGGCATCGCGCAGCCCCTGGGGCTTGTTGACTATCAGGACCCCCTGGCTCTCGGCCAACTCCAGCAGATAGGTACTAAAGACGTATTCCATGTTGAAAGGGGGGTCTACGCGCATGAAGACCACGTCTAAGGCAGTCAGTGGATGGGTGCTTTCCTGCCCGAGGTCGTACCAGTGGTTCCGATCGTCGTAGACTTGCAGCGGGCGCATGAACGCGAAGCTCTGGCCATCGCGCTGAAATAGATCTGGTTGTTCCATGTAAGACAGCTCCCACCCGCGACGCTGTGCTTCCAGCAGCATGGCGAAGGTGGTGTCCTTATAGACCTTGATCGACCCGATAGGGTCCATCACTACGCCGAATTTCATCGATTTCGCACGCCTGGCTCGGCCATTGGAGGCCATGAACATAGAGCAAGTGGGGTGCCATTACTAGCCACTCCCAGCGGCGACCCCAGGTGCCCGGGCGATGATCCAGCCGGCCCGCAGCGACGGCCCATGCAGAGCAGCGGCCGCATATTGGCACAATTTCTGCACCCTTTGGTGCGCGCGGCAGGTGCATACAGCACCTGTTTAACCGGTGCAATCGCTGCTTTGACCCCGGCCACTGCCCGTATTCTGGCAGCAGCGGTCGCGCGAGCACCGGCTTTTATCTCGCGAAACATGAGCGTGAGCACCGGGAAGCCGTAGATTTCGGGTGTAAATTATGCTAACAAATCATTAACCTATGTAGAAAAATGTATAAATTACTTTCAAAACGCTCATTTCCGCAATGCCCGCGGGCGGCGAGCACACCGGATGGGGTTCGGGACGAACGGAAGTTAGGTGAGGGTATCTCCTGTGGGTATTAAGGTGATGATCATTGATGACAGCAACACGATCAGGCGTACTGCAGAGGCACTGCTGAAGAAGGCGGGCTATGAGGTGTTGACGGCGGCCGACGGATTCGAAGCCATGTCGATTATAACGGACAATCGGCCAGATATTATTTTCGTCGACATCATGATGCCGCGGCTCGATGGCTACCAAACGTGTCGCCTGATCAAGAACAACAAGCAGTTCAAGGCGACCCCGGTGATCATGCTTTCCAGCAAGGACGGCCTGTTCGATCGGGCGCGCGGTCGAATCGCCGGTTCGCAAGAGCATGTCAATAAGCCTTTTACCCAGGAAGATCTGATCAACGTAATCAATCGATACGTACATTGACGGGGCGACGTGTGGCCGCACTGTTAGGCCTGCCAGGGGACCGAACCTCGGTCGGGGTGCAGATATGGCAATCAAGAAGATACTAGTGGTAGACGATTCCTCGACCGACGCGCACCTGTTGACTCAGCTGTTGCAGAAACATGGGTTCACGGTCACGCGCGCGACCAACGGCGAGGAGGGTGTGCAAAAAGCGAAGTCGGAACGACCGGATCTCATACTGATGGATATCGTCATGCCCGGCATGAACGGTTTCCAGGCGACACGGGCCATCAGCAAGGATTCGGCGACTTCCAGCATCCCTATTATCGTATGCTCGTCCAAGGACCAGGAAACGGATAAGGCATGGGGCCTGCGCCAAGGGGCTAAGGATTACATCGTCAAGCCTGTCACTGAAAAAGAGCTGATGGCAAAGATTAAAGCGCTGTAGAGGATGATTGCGCCCGCGAAGGATCCCGTAGAGCTGCTCCGCCGCATGGAGCAGGCCGTCATGGAAAGAGCCCCCAGTCTCCCGGAAGAGACTCAGGGACCGGCACTTTGGACAGGGGTTGGATTCCGCCTTGGCGACCTGCATCTGGTGACGCCGCTCGGACATATAACCGAGGTATTGCCGTGTCCACCGGTTACGCCGGTTCCCGGTACGGTTTCCTGGGTCAAAGGAATCGCCAACGTCCGCGGAACCTTGCTGACAATTGTCGATCTGGCTGGCTACTTCGGTAAAGAAGCCGTATTCGACGAAGAGCGCTCGCGCGTGCTGGTAATGAACCTCGAGGCACTGAATACGGGCCTGTTGGTGAGCGAGGTATTTGGTCTGCGGCATTTCGACGAAGGATCGGAGCGTCGCGACGGCGTTGCTTTAGACGACCAAGTGGCACCGCATCTGCAGGGAGTCTTTCTGCGTGACGATGTGCTGTGGGGGGTTTTCGATATGCATTCGCTCGCTGGCAGCGGCACGTTCATGCATGTTGCCGCATGAACGGCGCGAGGCAGTGAATGAGCAGCAGAGTGAAGAGCTTCAGGGTATAGGCCCTGGCTGTGTGAAGACGAGGAATCGATTATGGCGATAGTGAAACTACCTAGGGCTCGCGACACTAGTCTGGAGCAACCTTCAGAGGAAGTGGTTGACCTTTCAGCAGAGGAGATCCAGCTCGACGAGACCGGAGAGTACGTTGACGTAGAACAGCGCTCCCGGTGGATGTTTTCCTGGTTGTCGTCGATACAGCGGTTACCGGCGGTATTGCCCTTCCTCGGTGTCTGCTTGGTGCTATCCATCATCGGTGCTGGGTGGGTGCTCTATGTTAACGGACAGGAAGCCGACCGCGATGCCAAGTACATCGAGCAGTCGAGTCAGCTGTTGATGTTGTCGCAGCGCTTGGCCAAGGATGCACGTGAAGCCGTGCGCGGAGAGGAGGGCGCCTTTCGCACGCTTAAGACGGCACGCGACCGCTTTCAGAAGATCATAACCACACTCAAGAACGGCAACCGCGAGCTTGGCGTGGAGAAGAGTCCAGCGAGCGTGAAACCAGCGCTTGACTCGCTCACGCAGATCTGGTCGCCGCGCGCCAAGGAAGGCATCGACAGCGATCTAGAGCAGATCCTTGGACAGAAGGACAGCATGGTAGCTATGCGCAAGAGCGTTACTGCCATCAACGAGCTCACACCGATGTTGCTGCAGCGCTCGCAACAACTGGCGCAGGTCGGGCAGCAAAGTAACATCGAAATGGATCGTCTGCACAACGCGATTCAGCTGCAGGCGCTTGGCCTGCGCATCGCTATGAATGCGAACATCTTTGCCCAGGGAGACGAGAGCGCAGCCGCGGCGGCTGCACAAATGGGCAAGGATTTAAAGGAGCTCGGTAATAGGGTTGCGCGCCTAGGCGAAATTACCGCGCAGCCGGTTCGCATTAGGTTGGACGGATTGCGTGAGGTATTCGGTCAGATCGAGAAAAACGCCTTAGGAATATTGGATGCTGCACCCGACCTGATTATTGCTCAGCGGGCAAGCAGTTTCGTGTTCAAGAACAGCAATCTGCTGCTGAAGAAGTCGGAGGAACTGGTTGATACCTATAGCTCGCTTGTCTCCCAGCGTGCGTGGATGACGCCGGTGACGATCGGCTTGGCGGTGCTCGGGTTTCTGTTCTTTGGTCTGATGGGTTGGAAGTTCCTGACCGACGAAAAGGTACGTGCGCAGGCGAGCCTCGAGCAAAATCGCGCGACCCAAGACGCGATTCTCAAGTTGCTGGATGAAATGGGTGATCTGGCCGACGGCGACTTGACCATTCAGCCAGAGGTGACCGAGCAGATCACAGGCGCTATCGCCGACTCGATCAACTTCGCTGTCAGGGAAATGCGTAACCTCGTGTACCGCATTAAGAACGCGGCGCAGCAGGTGGCGGTAGAGTCGGAACGCAGCCGCCAGACAGCGACCGAGCTTACCGAGGCCACGTTGCGCCAGGCTGCGCAGATTACAGAGACCACCGACCGGGTCATGGAGATGGCCAAATCTATGCAAGACATGTCGAAGAGCGCGGAGAATTCCGCCGAAGTTGCGCAAGGGTCAGTGGCGACCGCCAAACGTGGCGCGGAGGCGGTGCAAAATACCATCCGTGGCATGGACGAAATGCGCGAGCAGATCCAAGAGACTGCGAAACGAATCAAGCGTCTGGGAGAAAGCTCGCAACAGATCGGTGAGATCCTGGAGCTCATCAACGACATCGCCGAGCAGACCAATATCCTATCGCTGAACGCTGCCATCCAGGCGGCGATGGCGGGCGAGGCCGGTCGCGGCTTTGCCGTGGTGGCTGACGAAGTGCAGCGTCTCGCTGAGCGCTCGGGCGAGGCCACCAAGCAGATCGGCGCTTTGGTGAAGACTATTCAGTCTGATACTAACGAGGCGGTAGCCTCGATGGAGCAAACGACCAACGGCGTAGTCGAGGCCACGCGCCTGGCGGATGCCGCAGGGCAAGCGCTCGGCGAGATCGAGTCCGTGTCCGAGCAGTTGTCAGACCTTATCGTTAGGATCGCGCACGATGCGCTTGAGCAGTCGGAGGTTGCGACAGCGGTTTCTGGTAGCATGGCGCAGATTAGTGAAACCACGAGTCTGACTTCTTCCGGCACACGACAAACAGCCGAGTCGATCGGCAAGCTATCCGATCTTGCGCGTGAGCTGCAAGCCTCCGTGGCTGGCTTTAAGTTACCCGCCTAGGCGGACTTGCGCACAGCGCCGATCGTCGACGCTAGGGCGCGCATGCAGCAGCATCGGCTGTTGTGCTTACCCACTAATGTTTTATGAGCACCACTAGCAAAATCGACCCGAGTACCCTCGGTTGGGTCAAGACCGAGATTGACGAGAGCTTGCGCCAGGCGCATGTTGCGCTCGAGTCTTTTTCTGAGAATCCGTCGGACGATACGCGTCTGCGTTTTTGCGTCACCCATTTGCACCAGGTCGTCGGCACCTTGCAGATGGTGGAGCTCGACGGCGCGGCCATGCTGGTGCGGGAAGCCGAGGGACTGGCCTCCGCCGTACTCGACGAGCAGATCCAAGCGAACGATGCCAATCTAGAGCTGCTATCGCGCGCAATCCTGTTGCTGCCCGACTACCTTGGCGGTCTGCAGTTCGGGCGCCCCGATACGCCGCTGAAACTGTTGCCCCTGATGAACGAGCTGCGCGCTGCACGCAAGCTCAAGGCGGTGGCCGAGGAAGACCTGTTCACTCCGGATCTCTCCGTCAGGCCGCCGCCGCGCACGGATGGCAAGATCAAGCTCTCCGAGGCGGACTACGCCGAGCTCGCGCAGAAGCTGCGCCCGGGATTCCAAGTTGCCTTATTAAGTTGGCTGCGCGATGGCAGTGATACCAAGTCGCTAGCGGCCATCAACGACACGGTGGAAGAGCTCCAGGCCGCTGCACCTGTTGCGTTGGTCGAACAACTTTTCTGGGTGGCTGGAGGTTTGCTCGAGGCGCTGAGCACGGGCGCGCTGGAGCCCAGCAACGAGCGCAAGAAGTTGATTGCCCGCCTCGACCAGCAGATCAAGAAGATTATAGACAGGAGCGAAAAGAGCTTGCTGCGTACCACCTCAGAGGTGCTAATCAAGTCCATTTTGTTCCAGCTCGGCGGCGCTCGTGCGAAAGGGCCAAAGATCATCCAGCTCAAGCGCGCGTTTGAGCTGGATGTGTTGTTCGGCGGCGAGACGGACGAGAGTCGTACGATTACCGAGCTACCCGAGCCGCGGACCGTCGAGTCCGTCTCGAGTGCCTTGCATGAAGAGATACACGCGGCGCAAGAGCTGCTGGCCGCCTATTTCGATCCTGATCAGGAAGAAGTCAATTCGCTCGAACCGCTGCTCGGCCAGCTGCAGAGGTTTTCCAGCACGGTCGACCTACTCGGTATACCCGAGCTTAAGGCCTTGGTGGACAAGCTGCTACAGGTCGCCACCGCTATCGTCAAACGTGACCTTGAGCCGAGCGAAGATGTATCGATGCGCATGGCACAGGCACTGTTGCTCGTAGAAAACTGTTCGCGCGACATTTGGGCACCTAACTGGAAGAAGCAGGTTGAGCAATGGACCCGAGCCCTGCAAGGCCTGCTGTCAGGCGATGGCACGGTTGCACCAGAGATAGAGGGTATCGAGGTCGCCGAAGTTAGCGAAGCTGAGTTCGGCGAGCTCGTCAGCGTGGTCGCAGGGGAAATTCACACAACATTGACGAAGGTCGAAGAAGCAGTCGAGGAGTTTGCCGCCGATACCTCGGCGCTATCGCGCCTTGATGAGATTCCGGCGCACATGACGCAGATCCAAGGTGCCTTGCAGATGCTGAGCGAAGAGCGGGCGCTGCAACTGGCCGAGGCGGTGAGCGCCCGTATCGAGGAGCTGCGTTCAGGCGAGCTGGTGGCGACGCAAGCATTACTCGATGCACTCGCTGTTTGTGTTGGCACTCTCACTGCCTACGCTGAGGGCCTGCAACATGGTCGGCCGAATATCGATGACTTGATGGATGCGGCCTTGAACGACATGGCTTCCGCGGTGCGCGCTGCACAGCTTGGCGAGATCAACCCTGTCATGCTGCTCGACCAAATAGAGACGCGTATGCAGCAGTGGCTGGACGATATCGCAGATATAGACGCGCTCAAAGCAGTACAGCAGGGTCTGGATGATATCGCTCTGCTCGCTGCCAGCCAGGGCCAAGAAAGGATCGAGCGTATCAGTGGCGAGACTAACGCATTGCTTTCTATCGTAGCAGAGGATCCGAAGCAGCTTTCGCAAGAGGTGAGCGACATACTCAAGCAGTCAGTCGAGGCTCTGGCAGCGTTCGGCAAACAGCACTTACGCTCGGGTACGGCTACCGAGCCAGCGGCCTCAAGCGTGACGCCAGTGCGAGTTGCGGCAACTGAGCCCGAAGGGGCCGCCAGTGCCCTAACAGAGGACAATGCAACCACCGCGCAGGCTGACGAACTTGCACGACCTGAGGTCGCAGCCGAGCAGGTAACGGTGCCGATGGTCAAGACCGCGGAGGTGGTGAAAGTCGCCGAAACAACTCCGGCGGCCGAGATCGATGTCACCCCAACCACGCCCGCTGTAACGGCTGCGCCTGTAGCGGCGAAGCCGCCAGCGGCTCGCATTGCCGACACCATCGACCCAGAGATGCTGGAGATTTTCGTCGACGAGGCCAAGGAAGTCCTTCAGACCATCGGCAAGAATCTTCCGATTTGGCGCAGCAGCCCGGAAACTGCCGAGGCACTGGCCGAGGTGCGGCGCGGGTTTCATACGCTAAAGGGTAGCGGCCGGATGGTGAGCGCGATGCAGATCGGCGAGCTCGCGTGGTCGGTAGAGAATCTGCTGAACAAGGTACGTGATAAGAAGATTGTGCCCTCCGAGGCTATATTCGACTTGGTGCAGGCCGTCATCGACGCGTTGCCGGCAATGATTGTGGAACTGCAGGGCGGGTCGCCGGCGACCGCGGACACGGCAGGTTTGCAGCAACATGCACATGCCCTTGCCGAGGGCAAAACAGTTGCCGCGCCGTTCCCGTATGCAGAGGCCGGCGAACCAGCATCTGCACCAGCGACGACAACGCCAGAAGCACCCGCTGACGAAAGGGAGTTTCCCCAGCTTGAGCCCACACTGCTGCAGATCTACACAGGCGAAACACACGCTCAACTCGAAACCGTGGAATCTGAGATCGCGAGTTGCCACGAGAGCGGTGGGCGCTGCCTGGTGAGTGCCGCGTTGTTGCGTGCAACGCACACCCTGCATGGCGGCGCGCGCTCGATCGGGCTGCGATCGATGTCGGCAGCCTGTGGGGAAATGGAACGCCTGCTGGAGCACATGCAGGAAACAGCGCTACTGCTGGAACCTGACCACCTCAGTATGTTTGAAGAAATGGTTGCTAGCGTGCGTGAGTTGCTGGATGTGCTGAATGATGACTCCCGCTCCGGCGCGGGCCTCAGCAGGCGCTTTGAAGATCTCGGCGCTCGCTTGCGTGCTGGGCTTTCTGCCCTAACCGCGCAGGAAGCTATCAAGCCGGCGGCGCAGGTGCTGCCGGAGACGCCGGCGGACGAAACGCACATAGCGGTGCCGACGACTGCCGCGCCGCCGCCGTTCAGCGAGGAAACGCCGGCCGAAATGCCCGAGATCCCGCCGTTGGAGCCAGCTGTGCCCGTAAGCACTCCTGCGCTCGGCATCGATGAAGACATCGATCCTGAGTTGGTGGATGTTTTTCTGGACGAGGCCACGGATCTGCTGAGTTCCATCGACGAGGCAGTAACACAATGGCGCGCCAACCGTAGTGTCGGTCAGGCGGTCGAGGATCTCAAGCGTGCCCTGCACACGCTCAAGGGCAGCGCGCGCATGGCAAGCGCGATGAGCGTCGGCCAGCTCGCGCATAACACGGAGGATCTCATCCGACGCGTGGAAGATGGAACGCTAACAACAAGTGCCGAGTTGTTTGATCTGTTACATGAGGTGCACGATACGCTGGTTATGCTGATTGATCAGATTCGCCAGGCGCAACCACTATCGAGCATCGAGCGGTTGCGCGATAAGATCGCGCGCGCATTGGCGGGGGAACCCATTGTCGATATTGCACCCGCGCGACCGACACCGGTAGCACCACCCACTGAACGTAAGAGTGGCGCCGATCTGGACTACTTCCCGGTGGAGGATGGCGATGCCAATCTGCACTTGACGGATAAACCAGCCGATCGGCGCGCGTTGGATGATAGCGAACCGGAACGTTTACCCGAACGGCGCGACCGTCGCGGACAGGTCAGGGTGCGCACCAGCGTACTGAGCGATCTCGTGAATTACGCCGGTGAGGTCAGTATCGCGCGCTCGCGCATGGAACAGCAGGTACATGGACTGCGGGAAAACCTGACCGAGCTCAATCGCAACGTCACGCGCTTTCGTGAGCAGATCCGCGAGCTCGAGATCCAGTCGGAATCGCAGATTCTCTATCGCATGGAGCAAGCCAGTCAGTCCGAATCGACCTCAGGTTTCGATCCGCTGGAGATGGACCGTTTTTCCCGGCTGCAGCAACTGTCACGCACGCTTACCGAGAGCCTGCACGATTTGAGCAACATCCAAAGTAACCTGCAGACCTACGCCGGAGAAGCGGAATCCGCGCTACAGCAGCAGGCGCGTATCAACGCCAATCTGCAGGAAGGTCTGATGCGCACGCGCATGATTCCGTTCTCAACGCAAGCAGCGCGATTGCGTCATATTACGCGTCAGACCGGACGTGAGCTCGGTAAGCGCGTCGAGCTGCAGATCACTGGTACCGATGTCGGTGTTGATCGCACGGTGCTCGAGCGCATGATGGGTCCATTCGAGCACATGATCCGCAATTCTCTGGATCATGGAATTGAGGACGCCGAAGAACGCCGCCGGGCGGGCAAGCCGCCGGACGGCAAGATCGTGATCGACACCAGTCAGGAGGGTACCGAAATCGTCATTCGCTTTTCCGATGATGGTCGCGGGCTCGCTATCGATGCAATTCGCCGCCGTGCCATCGAGCAGGGCCTCATGGCTGAGGATAGCGACTTGTCTGATGATGAGCTGATCCAATTCATTCTCGTCTCCGGCTTCTCGACAGCGCATACCGTTACCCACTTGTCTGGACGCGGTGTGGGCATGGATGTGGTGGAGAATGAGGTGAAGCAGCTGGGCGGCAGTATGGCCGTACACAGTACGCACGGCGAAGGCACTACCTTTACCATTCGTTTGCCTGTTACCTTATCTATCACCCAGGCGCTGCTGATTCACGTAGGCGAACAGAAATTTGCCGTGCCATTATCGGCCGTCGTCAACATCATAGAGCTGCCACTGGAAAAATTAAGCATCTCAGCGGGTAAGACCCCGCTACTGAATTACGATGACAAAGTCTATTCTTTCATGCACTTGGGCAATCGCCTCGGTATCTACTCGGAACCGCGTAACGGCGGCAAGGTGCCGATACTACTATCAAGGATCGGTACGCGCGATGTTGCGTTGCAGATCGATGGTCTCGGGGGAACGAAGGAGATCGTGGTTAAACCTTTGAGCCCGCAGCTAAGCGAGCTCAAGGGGCTCGCTGGTGCCACCATGTTGGGTGACGGCACCGTGTTACTTATTCTGGATATCGGCGGTCTATGGCTGACAGATCAGGCGTTACAGGTCGAGCACGTTGCGCCGATGCCGCGCGAGCAGGAAGCCAACCGGCGCCCAGTTGTGATGGTAGTAGACGACTCACTGACGGTGCGCAAAGTTACCGGTCGGCACCTGCAAAAGCGTGGCATGGACGTACTCACGGCCAAAGATGGTGTAGACGCCATCGAGCAGTTACAGGACCGCAGTGTCGACGTAATGCTCATCGATATCGAGATGCCGCGCATGGATGGTTACGAGCTAACGAGCCGAATCCGGTCCGAGTCACGGCTCAAGCATATACCGATCATCATGATCACCTCGCGCGCGGGCGAGAAACACAGAAAGCGTGCCTTCGACTTGGGCGTGAATACTTATATGAGCAAGCCGTACCAGGAAGACGAACTGTTCGCCAACATCGACAAGTTGCTGGCGAAGGCGAACGTACAGGTGGGGGGCGAATTCAAGCACGCCAGTGCCGCGCAGCAGCCGGTTACACCCTAGCGAGGAATATCGCGCTGGCAGCGCACACTTGTCGAACACCATCACGCGGGAGCAAAGTTGCAGAAATCCGAACAGTTTCTACAGTTCGCGCTCGGCGGAAATTCCTATCTGTTGCCGAGCGGTGCAAGCCTCGCGATCGAGAAGCGCGACACCTTGGTGAGCAATGATACGGGTGGTGGCGACGCCTGCGCCTGGCGCTCGGTGGGCAGCGAACGCTGGCCAGTATATTGTCTTGATGCGGACTTGCGCGTGGCCCGCACGGCTGAGTGGGAAGAAGCGATCTTTCTGCCGGCCAGTCCACACGCAGTAGGTCTTGCGGCGCACGGTGTACAGCTGCTACCGGCTGGGGAGGTAGCGGTAGTGCCGTTCAGACCTATCGGACCCGCACCGACGCGCGCCGGTCATCTGTTCAATGCTGCCTGGGTGCGTGAGACCCAGGTAACCCTGGTATTTGACCACGGTACGTTGGCGCTGTTCCTGCTGGATCTAGGGGCATAGGCATGGCAAACCCCAAGGCGCAAACGCGCATGCACCTGCTCGAGATCCCTCTCAGTCGGTTTCAATTGCTAGTACCAAGCGCGACCGTTGCCGAGGTCGTAACTATGAGCCCATTAACTAGGATCCCGAGTGTGCCACCGTGGGTGGTCGGTGTACTGGGGTGGCGCGGGCGGGCGGTGCCGGTCATCTCATTCGAAGCGCTATTGATGAGCGCGACTCCTGAACCGGCAGCGCGGACCAAGATGGTTGTGTTCTACCCGCTTCCTGGAAGAAGTGACTCCGAGTTTTTTGCGATGCTCAGCATACGCGAACCGCAACCGCGTGTTATCGTGGATGCCGATGACGTTATTCCCAATCCAGCCGGCGCCGTGGAAAGTCCCTATGTAGCGTCCACCGTCAAAATCGGAGATTCAACCTTGCTGATCCCCGACTTCGCTGCATTAAAAGCGGCGTTTTATTCATAACCAAAGACACACGTCACGGGAAGCAAGAAAAGTACTTGTATCTGGACTCAGGTCGTTGCGCTAGCGATGCCCTCCCCGGCCACCTTCGCCAACAGGTCAAGTTCCTGGAAATTGATGACGTAGGGTGGCATGAGGTAGACCACATCGCCGAGCGGACGTAGCAACACCCCGTTAGCGAGCGCGTGGCGATAAACCTGTAACCCCCGCCTTTCTTGCCATGGATAGGGGGAGCGTGATGCCTTATCCGCGACCATCTCCAGGGCAAGGATCATACCCGTCTGCCGAATCTCGGCGATATGTGCCTGCTCCTGCAGCGGCGCACATGACTCGGCCATGTGCGCTGCCAGCGCCTTGTTCTGTTCGATGATGTTGTCTTGTTCAAAGATATCGAGCGTTGCTAGCGCAGCCGCACACGCGAGCGGGTTGCCGCTATAGCTGTGCGAATGCAAGAAGGCCTTGAGCTCTGCATAGTCGGCGTAGAATGCCTGGTATATTTCGTCGGTGGTCAAACAGACCGACAGCGGCAGATAACCGCCGGTAAGTCCCTTACCCAAACAGAGAAAATCCGGGCTGATGTCAGCCTGCTCACACGCGAACAACGAACCGGTGCGGCCAAAACCGACGGCTATCTCATCAGCGATCAAATGTACCCGGTACCGGTCGCAGGCTTGACGCAACAGGCGCAGGTAGATCGGATGATACATGCGCATCGCACCCGCACACTGCACCAAAGGTTCTACTATTACCGCACAGGCAGTTTCGGCATGGCGCTCCAGTGCCTGTTCCATAGCGGCGAACATGCGGGCGCTATGTTGCTCCCAGGAGCTCCCAGGCTCGCGGTGGTAGCAGTCGGGCGATGGCACGGTAATATTCTGCAACAATAGCGGCTGGTAGGTTTTCTTGTATAGCGCAACATCGCCCACCGACAATGCGCCGAGCGTTTCCCCGTGATAACTGTTGCTGAGGCTAATAAAGCGCGTCCGCTCCCGGCAGCCCTGGTTCTGCCAATAATGAAAGCTCATCTTCAATGCGATCTCGACTGCCGCTGAGCCGCTGTCGGCGTAAAAGCAACGACGCAAACCTGCGGGTGCGAGATGCAACACGCGTTCCGATAACGTAATGACTGGTTCATGTGTGAATCCGGCGAGCATCACGTGTTCGAGATCCGCCGCCTGCTGGGCGATGGCGTTGTTAATCCTGGGGTTGGCGTGACCGAACAGGTTAACCCACCAAGAGCTGATAGCATCGAGGTAGCGGTTGCCGTCGTAGTCTTGTAGCCATACGCCGCGACCTCGCTTAATGGGAATCAGCGGCACGGATTCGTGATCCCGCATTTGTGTGCAGGGATGCCACAGGACGTTGAGATCGCGTTGTGTGAGCGTGTCGTTTCCCACCGCTTAACGTTACAAGTCTGCGAGGCGTGCGACAAGCGAACGCGTCCTGTTAGCTGCGGCGAGCGAATGGTTACCGCGCGCGAGCCAGCCGTGGGACGTGACGGACCGTACGGACGGCATCAGCCAAGGCTAACGCTGAGGCTGCGGAAGTGCGATAATCGAGTACCGTCTTCGGGCGGATTTCGGTCAAACTGTGGCACCCTGGGTCGGCAGTCATGTCGTTGCCAGGCGTAGCCTGATCAGTGCTCTTGCCAGGTGATCTTCCAGCGCGCCCGCGGTAAACCCGTGGGTGTCCTACCTCTCTTGGGGGGGGCAGCCAGAGTGAATAATGGCCGAGATGGGGGATGGCGTGCATAGCACGGCCCGACGAGTATCTGTAATCACAACCTGATCTGCAGTGTCAGCGAGGATAAGTCCATGTCCGCAAAGCCCGTAGAAGCATCACCCGGTCGGCGCGAGTTGGCCAACGCCATTCGTGCGCTCAGCATGGATGCCGTGCAGAAGGCGAAATCCGGCCACCCGGGTATGCCAATGGGAATGGCGGACATCGCTGAGGTGCTGTGGAACAGTTATCTGCGGCACAACCCGGCCAACCCGCACTGGTTCAACCGGGATCGCTTCGTATTATCCAACGGACACGGCTCCATGCTGCTCTACAGCTTGTTGCATCTGACGGGCTATGACCTACCGATGGAGCAGCTGCAACAATTTCGCCAGTTACATTCAAAGACCCCGGGACATCCGGAGTACGGCCTCACCCCCGGAGTCGAAACCACCACGGGGCCGTTGGGACAGGGCCTGGCGAATGCGGTGGGTATGGCTATCGCGGAAAAGGTGCTGTCAGCGCAATTCAACCGTCCCGGTCAAGAGATCGTTGATCATTACACCTATGCCTTTGCCGGTGACGGTTGCCTGATGGAGGGTATCTCGCACGAGGCCTGCTCTTTGGCTGGGACCTTCGGTCTCGGTAAATTGATCGTGTTCTACGATGACAACGACATCTCTATCGACGGCAACGTCGATGGCTGGTTTACCGACGACACACCGGGACGCTTTCGAGCCTACGGTTGGCATACCGTCGCCGCCGTAGATGGGCATAATGCTGAGGAGATCGTCAAGGCGATCGAGCAGGCCCGTTCCGTCAAGGACAAACCCAGCCTGATTTGTTGCAAAACGGTGATCGCCTATGGCGCGCCCAACTTAGCCGGCCACCATGAAGCACACGGCGCGCCGCTCGGCGAGAAAGAAGTGGCCGCGGCGAGAGTGGAGCTCGGCTGGAAATACGAACCGTTCGTGATTCCGCCGGAAATCTACGCCGGCTGGGATGCCCGG
>QKEI01000143.1 GCA_003251795.1 Candidatus Muproteobacteria bacterium | reverse complement strand
CACCGTCATCATTTCCCTATTGTGTATCGCGATCTATTATGCCCAGTACCGCAACGAGATCGATGTATACGGAAAGGCAGCAAAGTTTTGTGAACGACCGCACACTGCCGCCTTCGAGCGGACTTTGCTGAAGCTTTCAGGCACTGCGGATACCGACAGCTGCCTCGACACGTTACTAAGAATCCATGTCAGCCAGAATAGAAAGGTACTGATCACGAATCTGGCTAACCGCTTGGGTGACACACCGGGTGTGGCCCATGCAGATCTCAGGTCATACTATGCCGACGCCCTGAATGAAACCTATGCCGAATTCAGCCGCAGCGTGCCGGCGTTGCTGACGACGCGCTTGTGGTACTCGCCCGCGTCCTGGAGCATAGACCGAATGCTAACGGCAACCCTCGCCCACGGCAGTTGGTGGCACCTGATCGGCAATCTCTTCTTCTTTTTCGCTTTCGCCGCCACGATCGAGATCATACTGGGCCCGCTACTTTACCTCGGTGTCTTCGTTGCCCTGGCGTTGGGCACGCACACCGTCTACTCGCTGGCAACGCTGACTCAACTCAACCCCTTGCCGACACTGGGTTTGTCAGGTGTCATCATGGGGACTGTCGCCCTGTTTGCCTTCTTCATACCGACAGCCAAGATCCGTTGCTTCTTGTGGCTGTTCGTATTTTTTCGCCGCATCTCGATCCCAGCCTGGATCCTGGCAGGTTGGTACATCGGTTGGGACGTTTACCATCAGTCTTTCGACGAGGGTAATACCGGCGTCAATCTGGTGGCACATCTCTCCGGGGCCGCAATCGGATTAACGCTGGGCCTGCTCTTCTTTCGCGCCAAACGACATTGGGCCGCCGGCTTGGTGCGCAAGTAACGATGCAGCCGATTTATCTCATCGACGCGAGTATCTATATCTTTCGTGCCTACTTTTCGATACCCGAAGACCTCACCGACGTCGATGGCAACCCGGCAAACGCTGTCTATGGCTTCGCCGGCTTCCTGGGTGCGCTGCTCGAGAAGACGCAGGCCGCCCATATCGCCATCGCCTTCGATGAAAGTCTGACGACCTCTTTTCGCAACGACATCTATCCGCCGTACAAGGCCAACCGCGCGCTGCCACCGCCTGAGCTCGAGGCTCAGCTCGCGGCCTGCCAGGAACTCGCTCGCGCTATGGGCCTGGAAACCTTCGCAAGCGCGCGCTATGAGGCCGACGACTTGATCGGCACCCTCGCGTACACCATGCGCGAGCACGATTTCCGTGCGGTCATCGTCTCCGGCGACAAGGACCTGACGCAGCTGATCGGCGTCGAGGACATATGGTGGGACTTCACCCGCGACCGCCAGCTTGGCGCGGCCGGGATCGAGCAGCACTTCGGCGTCACGCCACAGCAGATCGTCGATTTGATCGCCTTGACCGGCGATAGTGTCGACAATATTCCGGGCGTGCCGGGCGTCGGCCCGAAAACGGCGGTGGCGTTGCTGAGCCATTTCGGCTCGCTCGCTGACATCTATGATCGGCTAGAGGAAATCCCGCAGATGAATCTGCGTGGTGCACCAAGAGTCCACGCCCTCGTTAAGGACAACCGAGAAAGCGCATTCTTGTCGCAACGCCTGGCCCGCATCGTAACCGACGCGCCGATCGATTGCAGTCCACAATCGCTCGCGCGTCAGAACGTAGATCGGGCGGGGTTGGCGGAGCTATGCGACCGGCTCAATTTCGGAAAGGGGCTGCGCAAACGTCTGGGCCTCTAGAATGCAGAATGTGCCCGCAGCGCGCAGTGCTTCACTCGCCCGTATGGACCAGCTGCCCGCCGATTCTTGCCGAACGGAAGAACAACAAGAATCCGATAATACCGCCAGCGAGGTAAAACACATTCAGAACCAGACCGTTTACTAACAGGTCGACGCGGAACACGTGCTCGATCAGCACCGCGCGCATACCCTCGAACACGTGACTCGAGGGCAAGAAAAACGCGACATCCTGCAACCACATTGGCAGCGTCTTGATCGGGTAATAGACGCCGCTTATTGGCTGCAGCGCAAAGATCGCGATCCACGCCAGGCTTTCAGCGCCTAAACCGTAGCGCAGCACGATGCCCGCCACCAACAATCCGATCGACCAACCCATCACGATCAGGTTGACGAAAAATGCGATCAGCGGCAGGCCGAGATCGAACACGGAATAATGAAACAACGCTATCGCGATCACCGCGGCACCGCCGACGCCGATTACGGTGCGGATCATGCTCATGACAAATAGCGCCGCGATCAACTCCATCGGTCGCAACGGGCTGATAAACAACTGACCGAGATTGCGCGACCACATCTCTTCCATGAAGATTACAGACACCCCGAGCTGCCCGCGGAAAAGTACGTCCCACAGCAACACCGCGGTAATCAACACGCCTGCCGCCTGTGCCACCCAAGAGCTGTGATTGATGAAGAACAGGGTGATAAAACCCCACAAGATCATTTGCGCCGTGGGCCAGTACATCAGCTCGAGCACCCGCGGCCAGGAACGACGCAACAGATAACCGTGGCGCAGCACCATTGCCATGATACGGCGAAGCGAAAACTTGATCGCTAAACCCACGCTCATCTTGCCGCCTTGCGCTGCGGCAGCGCGAGCTCGATGTGACGCTCACGTGCGATGTCGATAAACACTTCTTCCATATTCTGGCGTCCATAGCGCTCGAGCAGCGCCAGCGGCGTACCCTGATCGACAATCCTACCGGCACGCAGCATGATGACGTTGTCGCACAAACGCTCGACCTCGGACATGTTATGCGATGCCAACAACACGGTGGCGCCCACACTTTTCTGATAACTCTCAAGATAGCTGCGCACGTAATCGGCCGTATCAGGATCCAGTGACGCCGTCGGCTCATCGAGCAACAATAACTCCGGCTCATTCAATAAGGCCTTGGCCAACGCCACACGGGTTTTCTGACCCGACGACAGCTGGCCATATATTCGGTGTAATAGATCTTCCAGATCCAGTTCTTGCGCCAAATGCTGGATGCGTGCTTTGTAATCCGATAGGCCATAGAGATGCGCGTAGACGGTGAGGTTTTCTCGCACCGTGAGGCGATGTGGCAGATCCATGTAGGGGGAAGAAAAGTTCATGCGCGCAAGCAGGCGGTAGCGACGCTGCGGCATTGCCTGACCAAAGATCGTTATGCGCCCCGCGCTCGGCAACAACAAACCGAGCACCATTGCCAGCGTAGTCGTCTTGCCGGCGCCGTTGCCTCCAAGCAAAGCGGTGGTCGACCCACGCTCGACCACGAAGTCGACAGCGTCGACCGCCAGCACCGGCTCAAAGCGCTTGCTCAAATGCTCAACGGCGACAACTACATCGGTCATCGCGCGCTCCAACCTCGGGCGCCCATCGCTGCTAGGTCACTGCGAGGCTTCGAGCTGGCGCCAGACGCAACGTCCCGCGCTTTGCTTGTCCAACTCCTCGAGCCACGCGCGGTGCGCCACCAGCTCTTCTTCGCTCGCACGGATCACCGCCAACGTCGGTCGATTCGGATCCAAGTGCCTGATTTCAACCTTGGCTGCACCGAAGTGCATCGAACCAGCGCCTTCCTCGAACAGCCCAGTCTGGCCGCCGGTCATGGCCAGATAAACATCGGCCAGAATCTCGGCGTCAAGCAGCGCGCCGTGAAGGGTGCGCTGTGTATTATCGATGTTGTAACGCTTGCACAGCGAGTCCAAATCGTTCTTCTGCCCGGGATGTAGTCTGCGTGCGAGCTGAAGGCTGTCTTCAATCAAGCAGTGATCTTCAATCTTGATCGCGCTAACCGTGGCCTCCGGTTGATCACCGTTCATCAGGCCAAATTCATAATTGAGAAAGCCGACGTCGAACGGCGCGTTGTGGATTACAAGCTCTGCACCCTTTACGTATTCCAGGAAATCCTGTGCTATATCGCGAAACAGCGGCTTGTCGGCCAATGACTCGTTAGTAATTCCGTGGATATCGAGCGCACCCTCATCGATCTCCCTTTCCGGACGCACATACTGATGATAGTTATTACCCGTGGGACGGCGGTTGATCAGCTCTACACAGCCGATCTCGATGATTCGATGCCCTTCTGCGGGGTCCAGGCCGGTGGTTTCTGTGTCAAGAACAATCTGACGCATTCGATCTCCTTAGTGTACGCATTTTCTTCCCGTTCCTATGCAGGCTTTCTAGCTTAACATCTCATCGATCGCCCGATTGGCGAGCTGATCGGCGCGCTCGTTTTCCGGGTGCCCACTGTGCCCTTTGATCCACTTCCAGTGTAGACGATGCCCGGTCATCGCATGCTCCAATCGTTGCCACAGATCTTGGTTCTTTACAGGCTTGCGGTCCGCTGTCTTCCAATTGCGCCGGCGCCACTTCTGTAACCACTCGGTTACGCCTTTCTTAAGATACTCGGAATCAGTGACTAGCGTCACGTCGCAGGAACGTTTGAGCGCCTCCAACGCCTGAATCGCCGCCATCAGCTCCATGCGGTTGTTTGTCGTCTCCGGCTCGGCGCCGTAGAGCTCCTTCTCCTGCCCGCCGCTACTGAGGATGGCCCCCCAACCACCGGGCCCCGGATTGCCGCGGCATGCACCATCGGTGTGAATGACCACCTCAGCCATGCCGCTGGAGGCCGCCCCTGACTACCGGCTCCGATAGGCCCGGACCGATTGCCGGACTTGTGCGCCATCGCGGCCGCAGCGGGGTAACACCGAATACGCGCTTCTTAGCTATTACCAGGTAGGCCGCCGCCATCATAGGCAACCAGCGGTCACCGACTTTATCCATAAAGTACAGGCGATCCATAACGCTCTCGTTTTGCAGTGGCGGTCGATAGTAAAGCATATGCCCTGTCGTTATCTCGTACTCCAGCAACCGCAGCCAGTCCTTGATGCGCGCCAACGCGAAGAAATGTCCACACCACGGCACCCGCCCGCGACGCTTGCGGAACAGCCGCGTAATACCCCAAAGACTCATTGGATTGAAACCGAGGATGACGACATGACCTTCCGGGGCGAGCACCCGATCGACTTCGCGCAAGACCTGGTGGGGATCGTCGGCAAAATCAAGCGTGTGGGGCAACAGTGTGATATCTACACTGCGGTGCTCAAACGGCAGCTCTTCCGGCCGTCCCTGCACCGTGACGGCGTGATCGTGCGATAACAGGTCGATGACGATATGGGTCGGCGCAGGCGAGCTCTCGATCATTCCCATCCTGCCGAGCGTACCGAGCTGTAAGGCAACCTTGCCGAACAAGCTCGGCAAGATCGCGCGTAACTGGTTGGTTTCAATCGCCTGCAGCGACCGCCCGAGGGGCGAATCGAACCATGAATAGAGATGCTCGCGGAGCTGGCAGCCGGAACCGGAGTCAAGCATCGACGCGACCGCGGCGCCATCTCGCATGGGTCAACATGAGGTCTTTTTTACACGTCCCAGCCTGCCAGGACAACACTCGGTCCAGGGGGGCCGTCGGACGATACAGACCCGTCGGCGCCCTCCTCCCGCCTATCGGGACCTGGCCTTGCGCCATTATCCTCGAAAACCCCTGCGTTGTGCGTCCTATAGTATGGACTTACAAGGACTAATCGCCTCCACACCCTATTTGACGCATCGCGGATGACAGTCTAGGGTTGAAGGTGTGGATCGGCCAAGAAGAATAAGTGTG
>QKEI01000042.1 GCA_003251795.1 Candidatus Muproteobacteria bacterium | reverse complement strand
CCATTACCAAGCTCATGCGCTTTCCCTCGCCCGAAGCGTTTGTCGAGAAACTCGCTGCGGGGGCGCCTTCCACCCGTCACGCACTTGCCAAAGTCCCGGATGCACAGCGTCAGCAACTGATCGAGGAAGTAGGTGCCGAACTGCGACCATATGCCGATGCGGACGGTGTGGGAATTCCCTATGCCAGCCACCTACTATTGGCACAACCGTAACCTGCAGGTCCTCGTTCGATGAAAGCGCCTAACTGCGGCATGCAGCCGACGCGCTGTACGCGCGGTTTATGCCAAACGTTCGCCAGAAGAAACCGGCAATGAGCGTCGACGTCTTTTTCATGCGGTTTGCGGATCAAGACGTTCAGCCTGTTCCGCTCGATCTTGTTCGGTCTGTGCTCGAGCGGTTCGCCACGGTCACAGACGACGGCGTCGTGACGTTTGAAGGTCGAGAAACTGAGCAGGGAATACTCGAGACAGATGAAAGCGGAATGCTTCAGCAGATCCTCTTTCCGCGGTGTCAGTTCAGTCCGGAGTTCCAGGAATGTGCATATGCGCTTCTGAGCGAGTGCGGTCTTTGCATGTTCGACGATACCGTTGTGGCGATCTATGCCACGGCGGACGTCAAAGATGACATACCTCCCAGCCTGCTCGATCAGATGTCGAGAGGTTTCACATTGGTGGAGCGCCCTGATCAAATCCAAAGCGGCTAACCATGCTATCCAATCGGACGGGAATTCCGCTGCGCTCCATTCCCGCCGGTGATGACTGCGTTAGGCCGCATTCAGCCCTCGCGAGATGGCATGAGCACTCTTGTATTGATTCATGGCGCGTGGCACGGTGCGTGGTGCTGGTACAAGGTGCTACCATTTCTCGAGCGCGCTGGTCATTCAGTCGTTGCGCCTGATCTCCCCGGTCTGGGGAAGGACACAACGCCCCTGCACCTCGTTTCCCTTGAATCTTGGGTCGAGAGCATTTGTGAGATCGTGGCCGCCCAACCAGAACCGGCAGTACTCGTCGGACATAGCCGGGGAGGCCTCATCTTGAGCGGTGTCGCAGAAAGGTATCCCGAGAAGATTGCCCAGCTAGTGTATGTAACGGCGGCTCTTGCACAGGATGGAGAGTCCTTTCGCCAGCTATTGACGGAAGACGGCACGTCTTTGTTACTGAAAAGCCTGGTAATCGCCCCAGATGGAGGTTCTTCCACAGTGAAGGAAGAAGCGCTCAGAGCGTTGTTCTACGAAGAATCTCCTGACGAAGACGTTGCTTTGGCGCGACTTCTTCTAAGACCAGAGCCTCGCGGTCCGGCCAGGACGCCGATCCGCACTACTCAGGAGAAGTTCGGGTCTGTGCCAAGGTTTTATATCGAATGCCTACGCGACAGATGCGTACCCCACTCCCTACAAAGAAAAATGTACGCTGCGTTGCCCTGTGAGAAGGTATTGACTGTGGATACAGATCACTCGCCGTTCTTCTCCGCCCCCGAGAGGTTGGCGGAACACTTGTGTTCGATTGTTGGCCAGCGTGCGAGTGCGGCCTAACAGCACGTTGCGCCTGGCCGCGCGCACGAGCGCCGTGCGTTTCTTACCCCACCGAGCGCGCGCTGATGGGCGTGAACGCAATGCGTCTTATCAGAAGGTGGTACCTCCTGTGTATATAGACAAATGAAGAACCAGCACGATGAGTTGCATGAACTCGGTTGGAACGACTGGTTCGAGCAACGGGCGGTATGCAAACCGACAGATGCTGTCGCTCGCGTTGCGGCTGTCGACCGCGACCAGTTGCTACTCGTGAATCAGGCAGGTCATTTTCGAGCAAAGCTGTCCGGTAGCTATTTGCACCACCATCACGTTTCCCAAGAACTCCCCTGCGTGGGTGACTGGGTGTGCGTGGAGAGACAGCGCGGTGATGACCTCGGGATGATCCGTGCGCTCATTGAGCGCAGGACTTCGTTGCGTCGAAAGTCGGCTGGAAACAGCATCGAGCACCAAATGATCGCGGCAAACATTGACTATGTGGTAATCGTTCAGTCATGCCAATTCGATTTCAATCTCAATCGCTTGGAACGCTATCTCGTCATGGTGCTGGATGGCGGAGCGGAGCCGTTCATCTTGCTAACCAAGACAGACCTGGTCGATCCAAACGTGCTGGCCTCACAGTTGGCTGAGATAGCGTCCGCCGGTATCACCGTACCGATTCTGCCGCTAAGCAACGTCACTCGTGATGGGCTGGACGATCTCAAACGACTGCTATTACCAGGAAAAACCTATTGCTTTGTCGGTTCGTCCGGGGTTGGCAAGAGCACGCTAATTAACCAGTTGATTGGCCACCAAAGGCTGGAAACAGGGGTAGTCAGTGGGACGGGCGAAGGACGGCACACGACAGTTCGACGCGAGCTGATTCGTCTCGAAGGGGGCGCACTGGTCATAGACAACCCTGGAATGCGTGAATTTGGCATTCTTGGTGCGGATCGCGGTATCGGAGGCAGCTATTCCAGCATATCCGCCGTTTCGTCTCTTTGCCGCTATCGAAACTGTAGCCACACCGATGAGCCAGGTTGTGCCGTACTTGCCGCCATGCATGCTGGTGAAATCAGCCCGGAGTCTCTTGAGAATTTTCACAAACTCAGGAAAGAGTCCAACTTCAATGACATGTCCTATGCCGAGAAGAGAAAGAAGGATCGGGACTTTGGCCGATATATCAAGTCGGCAAAGAAGGACTTGAGAAAGGGCTAGTAGCGTGCTCTCCAGACGCATAACCCATCATTCCACCGGACCTGCGCGAAAATCCGCGCAGACCGGCGAATTCAGACGTCAGACCTTGGAACGAGGAGACGCGACATGAGCACTGACGAACGTGTCGAAGTCAGATCGAGTGCCCTGGTCCTGAACGATCTTCAAGCAGCGATCATTTCGGGATCGCCGCTTGCTCCATCCGACCCGGACGCGCTTGCCCGGGTGAATGCCGCGGTGGACCGATGCGCGCAAGCTTTGGATGTGGCAAGGCGCGCGAGTTTACTCGTCGTCCACGTGCGCGTGGCGTTTTCGCCGGGACATCCCGAGGCCAATCCACACTCCCCGATGATGCGCTTGATGCGAGACAAGGGTTTGCTTCTCGAGGGCGCTCCAGGCACCAGGTTCGATCCGAGAGTTGCGCCAAAACCGACGGAGATTTCTCTTACCAAGCACACCGTGAGTGCATTCGCTGGCACTCCACTCGATCAGATTCTCCGCGCTAGAGCCATCGGTACTGTTGTTCTTGGCGGACTAGTTACCCACTACGCCGTGGATAGCACCGCGCGCGATGCGCACGATCGCGGCTATCGGGTCATTGTGCTCACTGACGGCTGCGCCAGTGCCACACCCTCTCGTCACGACGCGAGCCTGGCTAATCTCGCCTTTCTGGCCGAGACAGTTACGACGGAGGCTTTTGCGTCGAGAGTCGAGGCTTCTTCCGGGGTTACATGAGTCCGAGGCCTAACTTTAGGCGATGCCGACGAGCCGCTAACGCCACGCGGAGGCACGTGTCCGTGCAGGCCTCCGACACACCAAAACGTTAGGCATCCCAGCACAAATAAGGAGCATCGCTTGGGCGTAGAGCTATACATCACACGAGCTGACTTCTGGGCCGACAACGACGACCAACCGATAACGTCGGAAGAGTGGCTGACGTACGTCTCGCGAGATCCGGAATTCAAGCTCGATCCACGAAATGGCAAATACTTTGCGCTCTGGCTTGGTAAATCAGAGTACGAGGAACCGTGGCTTGATTGGTTCCAAGGCAATATCAATACAAAGTGGCCAGACACCGCCCTTTACAACAAGATGCTGCTTGTGGCTTCGGCGTTGGGTGCAAAGGTCCAAGACGATGATGGAAACGTCTACTCAAAAGTCGGCGATTGGGTGTTTAGCCCCAAAGAGCGCGGGTGATGCTTAACACTCTCTGGAGCGCACGCGTGGGAGATAGAGTGCAAATCTCATACTTCAGCGCGCGCGGCGCTCAGCTCAACCGTTTGGCGGCACACCCCACCCTCGCACTCTGAAGCTCATGCGCGTATCCAAGGCTCTCCTGCTTCTCGCCTCCCATCTCGCCATCGCTGGTGCGGGATTCGCGGGGGGCATCTATGCGCTTCCCATCCTGATAGCGCCACCATCTCCGACCATGGAAGAGATCAAGGCGGCCATGGCGCAGGTTCAATTCACGGGTCAGTTCAGGCGAGACCTGAAAGACAGCGATGCGTTTCACTGGGGTGAGGGTGTTGTCTCCGTCAGTCCTAGCGCCATCTCGCTGGCGGGGGAGCTTGCACCAGGGCCTGACTACAAGCTCTACCTTTCGCCTGAGTTTGTAGAGACTGAGGCAGACTTCAATCGATTGAAGTCACGCATGGTGCGGGTTGGCGACGTCAAGACGTTCGAGAACTTCTTGGTTGCGATTCCTCCAGGCATCGATCCCGCAAAGTTTTCGACAGTCATCGTTTGGTGCGAGACCTTTGGTCAGTTCATCACAGCGGCGAAGTACCGGTAGTGAAGAGTGCCGCCTAACCCCTCGCTCAATCGAAGCGCCAATGACAGGCCGCCGCGCCCGCGCTGCGCCTTCGCTTATCATGCTCCGCGCGGGCGCGGCGTCCCGCCGCTGTCGCCCGCTTAGTTCGAACGTTAGAGCTCACCAAGGACCCGAAGGATCGCGATGACACAGCCGCTCGAGGATCTGGCGCTCGTTACAGCGAAGACGCTCAAGCACTACAACGAGCGCGCCACCGAATTCTGGAGCGGCACGCGCAACCACGATGTGAAGCAAAACATCGAGGCGCTACTGAGGCACATTCGCGGCACGCCACCGTTGTGCATACTCGATTTTGGTTGCGGCCCTGGGCGTGACTTGTTGGCGTTTCGCGCTCTCGGCCACGAGCCGATAGGTCTTGAGGGTTCCCCGCCGCTCGCCGCGATGGCACGAGAGCACAGCGGCTGCGAGGTCTGGGAGCAGGACTTCCTTGCACTGAAGCTTCCCTCCTGCCGCTTCGACGGCATCTTCGCCAACGCCTCGCTATTCCACGTGCCACGCCAAGAGCTGCCGCGAGTGTTAGGCGAACTGCGTGCAGCGCTCAAGCCCAACGGCGTGCTCTTCGCTTCGAATCCCCGAGGGAATAACGAGGAGGGCTGGAATCGCGGGCGGTATGGGGCGTACCACGACCTCGAATCATGGCGCGCGTTTCTGAGAACGGCAGCGTTCGCCGAGCTGGAGTACTACTATCGTCCACCGGGGTTACCGCTCGAGCGACAGCCGTGGCTCGCAAGCGTATGGCGGAAGAACAGTGAATCCGGTGAGATCTGACAATGCGTTGGAGCAGACCGTGAAGAATTCCGCTTCGTTTACGCCCGGCGGACGGCCGCTCAACGCGAACGTTATGCGTCTTATCAGAAGGTGATACATCCGGAGCAATTGGACAAATGAAGAACCAGCACGATGAGTTGTACGAACTCGGTTGGAACGACTGGTTCGAGCAACGGGCAGGATGCAAACCGACAGATACTGTCGCTCGCGTTGCGGCTGTCGACCGCGACCAGTTGCTACTCGTGGATCCGGCCGGTCATTTTCGAGCAAAGCTGTCGGGTAGCTATTTGCACCACCATCACGTTTCCCAAGAACTGCCCTGCGTGGGTGACTGGGTGTGCGTGGAGAGGCGACG